>NZ_AGBF01000101.1 GCF_000225525.1 Streptomyces zinciresistens K42
CTCAGCGCCTGCGGTTCCGGAGGGGGCGGCGGCGGCCCGGCCGACGCCTCCGGCAAGGTCGAGGGCGACATCACCTTCCAGACCTGGAACCTGCGCGCCAACTTCAAGGACTACTTCGACGGAGTGATCGCCGACTTCGAGAAGAAGTACCCCGGCACGAACGTCAAGTGGATCGACCAGCCCGCCGAGGGCTACGCCGACAAGATCAGCGCCGACGCGGCCGGCGGCACGCTCCCCGACGTCGTCAACGTCTCCCCGGACCTCGTCGCCCCGCTCGCCGGGGCCGGTCTCGCGCTCGACCTCGACAAGGCCGCCGCGAAGTACCGGAAGCAGTACCTGGCGGGCGCCTGGGCCAGCCACCGGATACCGGGCATGACGGGCACCTACGCCTTCCCCTGGTACCTCAACACCGGACCGCTCTTCTACAACAAGACCCTCTTCGAGAAGGCGGGCCTGGACCCCGAGCGGCCCCCGAAGACCTACGGCGAGGTCTTCGACGCCGCCCTGAAGATGGCGAAGGCGACCGACGGCAAGGTCGCCACCCTCGCCAACGTCCCCACCATCGAGGACTTCGGCCGCTACGGCGTCGCCCTCATGAACGAGAAGGGCACCGCCTTCTCCTTCAACGACGCCAAGGGAGTCGAACTCCTCACCAAGTACAAGGAGTTGTACGACGCCAAGGCGCTGGACCCGCAGGCGCTGACCGCCACCCCCGAGTCGTCCGGAAGGAAGTTCCTCACCGGTGCCGTCGCCATGAACCCCGGCAGCGCGCTCGACCTCGGCAACTTCAGGAAGCAGGCGCCGAACCTGTACGAGAACATCGGCATCACCGACCAGATCACCAGCACCGGCTCCGCCAACATGTACGTGATGGGCGTGATGGTCAACGCGCGGACCGAGCGCACTCCGGCCGCGGTGGCCTTCGCCGCCTTCGTCACCGACGCCGAGCGCCAGATGTCGTTCGCCAAGAAGGTCGCGATCTTCCCCAGCACCGCCGGCTCCCTGGACGACCCCTACTTCACCGAGGAGGACGGCACCGACGAGACCCGGGTGCGCGTCGCCGCCGCCAAGTCGCTGAAGAACGCGGTCAACTACACGCCCGTGCTGTTCAGCGAGCAGATGAAGACGGCGCTGCGCAACGAGGTGGCGAAGGCGTTGCAGGGCAGGCAGAGCCCCCGGCAGGCCCTCGACAACGCTGTCGCGGCCTGCGACAAGCTGCTCCGGCAGCGGGGATAGCGCACGATGGCCGGTACGACCGTCTCCCGGGCGCGGCGCCCCGCCGGCCCGGTGCGCCGCCAACTCCCCGCCAGCCCCTGGCTGTTCGCCGCCCCGGGCCTGCTGATCATCGGCACGTTCGTCCTGTACCCGTTCGTCTCCACCCTCGTCAACGCCTTCACCGACCGCCGGACCCTGGTCCCGGGCCGCTTCGTCGGCCTCGCCAACTTCCGCGAGCTGCTCAACGACGACATGTTCTGGACCGGGCTGCGCAACAGCACGCTCTACGTCCTCGGCGTGGTCCCCGCCCTCGTCGTCCTGCCGCTGCTGCTCGCGCTGCTGGTGCAGAAGAACATCCCCGGCATCACCTTCTTCCGCTCCGCCTTCTACACCCCGGTCGTCGCCTCGATCGTCGTCGTCGGACTGATCTGGGTCTGGCTGCTGGACGAGCGCGGCCTGGTGAACTCCCTGCTGGAGACGGTCGGGATCGGCCGCGTCGGCTTCCTCAGCGACCAGTGGCTGCTCCTGCTGAGCGCCATGGCCGTGACGGTCTGGAAGGGCCTCGGCTACTACATGATCATCTATCTCGCGGCACTCGCCAGCGTGCCCCGCGAACTGCACGAGGCCGCGGCCGTCGACGGCGCCGGCGCGGTGCGCCGCTTCCTCACGGTCACCGTGCCCGCCGTGCGCTCCACGATGGTCCTGGTCGGCGCGCTCTCCTCGGTCGCCGCCTTCAAGGTGTTCTCCGAGGTGTACCTGATGGCGGGCCCCAGCGGCGGCCCGGCGGGCGAGGACACCACCCTCGTCATGCTCGTCCAGCGCACCGGCACCGGCCTCACCGGCCGCGTCGGCTACGCGTCGGCCCTCTCCGTCGTCGTCTTCGCCGTCACCGTCGTCCTGATGCTGCTCGTGCTGCGCGCCGACCGCAGGGAGGAGCCGTGAGCGTCCTCCGGAAGGCACCGCCCGCGCCCCGGCCGGCCGCCCCGCGCGGGCCCCGCGTCACCGACGAGCACGGCCGCCGCGTCCGGGTCGGGGAACTCGCCCTGCGCTACCTGCTCCTGCTCGGTGTCCTCGCGCTCACCGTCGGGCCGTTCCTGTGGCAGCTGTCGACCTCGCTCAAGGGCCCCACCGAGGACATCTTCAGCTCCCCGCCGACGTTCCTGCCGAAGGACCCCACCCTCGGCAACTACACGCGGGTCGCCGACACCATCCCCGTCTGGGACTACGCCCTCAACTCGCTGAAGGTCGCCGTCGCCAACGTCGTCACCAACTGCGCCGGCGCGGCGCTCGCCGGCTACGCCCTGGCCCGGCTGCGCTACCGCGGCCGCCGCGCGGCCACCCTCGCCTTCATCCTGGCGATGCTCGTGCCCGTCGAGGGCATCATCATCGCCCAGTTCACGACCATGCGGGAACTCGGCCTGAACAACACCCTCGTCGGGGTCGTGCTCCCCGGCTCCGTCAGCGCCCTGAACGTGCTGCTCATGCGCAACGCCTTCCTCAACCTGCCCTACGAGATCGAGGAGGCGGCCTACATCGACGGCGCCAACGTCTGGCAGCGGTTCCTGCGCATCGCCGTCCCGTCCGTCAAGGGCACCCTCGCGGTCGTCGCCATCTTCGCGTTCATGGGCGCCTGGGACGACTTCCTGTGGCCGCTCATCGTGCTCAGCGACCCGTCCCGGTTCACCCTCACCATCGGCCTCAACTACCTGCACGGCACCTTCGCCAACGACGAACGCCTCGTCGCCGCCGGCACGATCATCGCCGTCGCGCCGCTGATCGCCCTGTTCGCCTGCCTCCAGCGGTACTTCTTCCGCGGTGTCGGCGAGGGCGCCGTCAAGGGCTGACCGCACGGCGAGAGCCCCGCCCCGCACCTCCGTCACAAGGACCCGTATGCCTGCTGCCGTGCGCTTCGGCGTCAACTACACCCCGAGCGAAGGGTGGTTCCACCACTGGCTCGACTTCGACCTCGACTCCGTGCGCGCCGACCTCGACTCCATCGCCGCGCTGGGCCTGGACCACATCCGGGTCTTCCCGCTGTGGCCGTACTTCCAGCCCAACCGCGCCCTGATCCGCCCCCGGGCGGTCGAACAGCTCGTCCAACTCGTCGACGCCGCGGGCGAACGCGGTCTCGACGTCACCGTGGACGCTCTGCAGGGCCACGTGAGCAGCTTCGACTTCCTCCCGGCCTGGACCCGCACCTGGCACCGCCGCAACCTCTTCACCGACCCGGACGTCGTCGAGGGCCAGGCCGCCTACCTGCGCACCCTCGCCGCCGCCCTGGCCGGCCGGCCCCACTTCCTCGGCATGACGCTCGGCAACGAGGTCAACCAGTTCTCGGCCGGACCGCACCCCGACCCCGACCGGGCCACCGAGGCCGAGATCGACCGCTGGCTCGCCCGGCTCCTCGCGGCCTGCGAGGAGGGCGCCCCCGGGCGGCTGCACGTGCACGCCGAGTACGACGCCACCTGGTACCAGGACGACCAGCCCTTCACCCCCGGACAGGCCGCCCGGCACGGCGCGATGACCGCCGTGCACTCCTGGGTCTTCAACGGCACCGCCCAGCGCCACGGCCGTACCGCCGTCCCCACCGAGCACCACGCCGCCTACCTCGTGGAACTGAGCAAGGCATGGGCCGAGGACCCGCACCGGCCCGTGTGGCTCCAGGAGGTCGGCGCCCCCGCCCCCCTGGTCCCGCCCGAGCACGCCGCCGCCTTCACCGAGGCGACCGTCGCGGCCGCGCTGGACTGCCCCGACCTGTGGGGCATCACCTGGTGGTGCTCCCACGACGTCTCCCGCGACCTCGCCGACTTCCCCGCCCTCGAATACGGGCTCGGCCTGCTCACCAACGACCGCGTCCCCAAGGACAGCGCCCGCGTCCTGGAGCGCGCGGCCCGCCGGGAGCGGCGGACACCGGAGCCGCGCACCACCGCCCTGGCCGTCCCCGCCGACCCGGCCGTCCGCTCGCGCTGCGCCCCCGGCGGCCCCGTCTACGACGCCTACTTCCGGCTCGTCGCCGACGGCGCCCGCCCCACCACCGTCCTCGACAGCCGCGCCGCCGACCGCGCACACCTCACGGCACGCGGCATCACCGAGGTCGTCACACCCGATCAGGTACTCCCCACCCCACACGGAGGCACCCGCTCGTGAACCCCACCAGACGCACCGTCCTGCTCGCCGGCGCAGCCGCCGCCCTCACCCCCGCCGTCCCGGCGCTCGCCGCGCCCCGCGCCGCCGCCCTCCAGCCGTACGCCTCCTACTGGTACCCGGACTCGCTGCCCGCCGGCTCCCCGGGCGCCGGGATCACCTGGCGCAGTCTGACGTCCTGGCGGGCGGCCGACGACGCCGACCTCGCCTTCAACGCCTCCACCGTGCCGCTCGCCGCGCGCTTCACCCCGGCCCCGGCCAACCCGACCGCCCGCGCCGACCAGGCCCGCATCCAGTCCCTGGTGTCCTTCGGGCCCACCGCGGGCAACCCCTCGCAGGGCTCGGCGACGGCCGACTACTACGCCCTCACCCACTGGGCGTACATCGACGAGCTGGTGTTCTGGGGCGGCTCCTCCGGCGAGGGGCTGATCCTCGCGCCGAACGCGCCGGTCGTGGACGCCGCCCACCGCCACGGCGTCCGCGTCCTCGGCAACGTCTTCCTGCCGCCGGCCGCCTACGGGGGCCAGTTGCAGTGGACCCGCGACCTGGTCCGCAAGGACGCGGCCGGACGGTATCCGCTGGCCGCCCGGCTGGTGGCGGTCGCGGCGGCCTACGGCTTCGACGGGTGGTTCGTCAACGCCGAGACCGGCGGCGGGAACACCGCCCTCGGCACCGACATGCTCGGCTTCCTGCGCGAGCTCACCTCGCTGGCCCGGACGGCGGGACAGCGGATCACCTGGTACGACTCGATGACCGTCAACGGCACCGTGAGCTGGCAGGGCGCCCTCAACTCCCAGAACGAGCCGTTCTTCCAGAACGCCGACGACATGTTCGTCGACTTCCGCTGGACCGCCGCCAAGCTCGCCGCGTCCGGCCGGCGTGCCGGTCAACTCGGCCGCGACCGCTACCAGTTGCGCGCCGGAGTCGACGTCGAGTCCAACGGCTGGAACTCCTCCGTGGACTGGGACGCCCTCGTGCCCCGCGACAAGGCCCACGTCGTCTCGCTCGGCTTCTACCGGCCCGAGTGGACCCGCAACCACCTGCCGGCGGACGGCAGGACACCGGGCGGCTTCCACGCCGCCGACGACCGCTTCTGGACCGGCCGTTCGCTGGACCCCGCACGGCCCGACACCACCGACCCCTGGCGGGCACCGGCCGTGTCGGTCGCCGACCGGTCGACGGTCGCCTCCCTGCCGTTCGCGAGCGTCTTCAACACCGGGCACGGGCTGCGCTGGTACGAGGACGGGCAGGTGACGTCGGACGCGCCCTGGAACCAGCTGGGCCTCCAGGACCGGCTGCCGTCGCGCCGCTGGGTCGTGCACACCGACGGACAACGCCCCTCCGTCGCCTTCGACTTCGCGGACGCCTGGCACGGCGGGAGCAGCGTGCTCGTCACCGGCGCGCTGGACCGTCCGGCCGTCCTGGACGTGTACGCGACCCGGCTGCCGCTGACCTCCGGCACCGTCGTCGAGCTGACCCACCGCACCGACGCGGGCCCGGTCACCGTCGAACTGGCCGTGGCCACGGGCGATCCCGACACACCGGGCGCCACACCGCCGTACACCTACTTCCCGGTCGGCTCCGGCGGCGGCTGGCGGACCGCGACCGTACGGCTCACCGGCCTGACCGGCACCGTGCGCGCGATCGGCGTCCGGCTCACCGGGGCCGGCGGAGCCGAGCTGCGCTGGCGGCTCGGCGGTGTCGCCGTGCGCGACGCCGCACCGACCCCGCCGGCGCCCTCCGGCCTGCGGATCACCGCGGCCTCGGGCGGCGATCTGCGCCTCGCCTGGAACCCCGCCCGCGACGGCGTACGCCACCACACCCTGCACCGCCTCCTGCCCGACGGCACCCGGCGCTTCCTCGGCGGCACCTGCCAGCCCGCGTTCTTCGCCGGCGGACTGCGGCCCGAACAGGGCGAGAGCGAGGCACGGTTCGAACTGCGCGCCGTAGGGGAGCTGTACACCACGTCGGCCCCCGTGACCGTCACCCACCGCTGGTAACCATCCGCCGGACGACCTACCTACGGAGCACCCCGCATGCATGACGACCGCAACCTGGTCGAAGCCCGCCTCAAGCGCGTCCTGGACGAGCGCGTCCGCCCCGCCGTGTACCCCGAGTCGGTGCCGCTGGACGTGGCCGTGTGGCACGCCCCCGGCGAGCCCGTGCCGGTCGAGGAGGGGCTCGCCGCCGTACCCGAGCCGATCGAGGTGGGCGCCCGGTGGGGTGCTCCCTGGGGCACCAGCTGGTTCCGGGTCACCGGGACCGTGCCGGAGCGGTGGGCGGGCCGGACCGTCGAGGCCCTGCTCGACCTCGGCTTCGACGAGAACATGCCCGGCTTCCAGTGCGAGGGGCTGGTCTACCGGCCCGACGGCACGCCGGTGAAGGGCCTCAACCCGCGCAACCAGTGGGTGCGCGTCGGCGCCCCGGTGGCGGGCGGCGAGGAGGTGCGGCTGCACGTCGAGGCCGCCTCCAACCCGGTCATCCTCGACTACCACCCCTTCCTGCCCACCCGGTTGGGCGACAAGGAGACCGCCGGCAGCGCACCCCAGTACACCCTTGCCCGCATGGACCTCGCAGTCCTCGACGAGACCGTGTGGGAGCTGGTCCTCGACCTGGAGGTGCTCGGCGAGCTGATGGCCGAGCTGCCGGTGGAGTCCGCGCGGCGCTGGGACGTCCTGCGGGCGGTGGAGCGCGCGCTCGACGCCCTCGACCTCCAGGACGTGGGCGGCACCGCGGCACGGGCCCGCGAGGCCCTGGCCGGGGTGCTCGCCGCCCCCGCGGTCCCCTCCGCGCACCGCGTCAGCGCCGTCGGGCACGCGCACATCGACTCGGCGTGGCTGTGGCCACTGCGCGAGACCGTGCGCAAGGTGGCCCGCACGACCGCCAACATGACCGCCCTGCTCGCGGACGAGCCCGACTTCGTCTTCGCCATGTCCCAGGCCCAGCAGTGGGCCTGGGTCAAGGAGCACCGGCCCGAGGTGTGGGCGCGGGTGAAGAAGGCGGTCGCCGACGGCCGGTTCGTGCCCGCGGGCGGCATGTGGGTGGAGTCGGACACCAACATGCCCGGATCGGAGGCGATGGCACGCCAGTTCGTGCACGGGAAGCGCTTCTTCCTCGACGAGTTCGGCGTCGAGAACGAGGAGGCGTGGCTGCCCGACACCTTCGGCTTCGCCGCCGGACTCCCGCAGATCATCAAGGCGGCCGGCTCCAAGTGGCTGCTCACGCAGAAGATCTCCTGGAGCCAGACCAACACGTTCCCGCACCACACCTTCCGCTGGGAGGGCATCGACGGCACCCGGATCTTCACCCACTTCCCGCCCGTCGACACCTACAACTGCTCCATGAAGGGCGCTGAGATCGCGCACGCGGCCCGCAACTTCAAGGACAAGGGCGCCGCCCGGCACTCGCTGGCGCCCACCGGCTGGGGCGACGGAGGCGGCGGCACCACCCGCGAGATGATCGCCAAGGCGGCCCGGCTGCGGGACCTGGAGGGCTCGGCGACCGTCGTCTGGGAGAGCCCGCGGGCCTTCTTCGAGAAGGCCGAGGCCGAGTACCCCGAACCGCCCGTCTGGGTGGGCGAGCTCTACCTCGAACTCCACCGCGCCACGCTCACCAGCCAGGCCGGGACCAAGCAGGGCAACCGCCGCAGCGAGCACCTGCTGCGCGAGGCCGAGCTGTGGGCCGCGACGGCCGCCGTGCGCACCGGGTTCCCCTACCCCTACGAGGAGCTGGACCGGATCTGGAAGACGGTCCTGCTGCACCAGTTCCACGACATCCTGCCCGGCTCGTCCATCGCCTGGGTGCACCGCGAGGCACGCGCCGCCTACGCCCGCCTCGCCGACGAGCTGACCGTGATCGTCGACGCCGCCCAGCGCGCCCTGGCGGGCGAGGGCACCACCGGCCTCGTCTTCAACGGCGCCCCGCACGCGCGTGACGGCGTCCCCGCGGGCGGCGCCGGCACCCCGGCCGCCGAGGGCACCACGCACCGCACAGGGCGGCCCGGCGGCGGCTTCGTCCTCGACAACGGCCTGCTGCGGGTGGAGATCGACGAACGGGGCCTGGTGGTCTCGGCGTTCGACATCGGGGCCGACCGCGAGACCGTCGCCCCGGGGCTCGCCGCCGGACTGCTCCAACTGCACCCCGACTTCCCCAACATGTGGGACGCCTGGGACGTCGACGCGTTCTACCGGCACACCGGGACCGACCTGACCGGCGTCGACGAACTCGCCCCGGGCGAGGACGGCGGCTCGGTGCGGATCACGCGGTCCTTCGGCGGCTCCCGCGTCACCCAGCTGCTGTCCCTGGCACCGGGGGAGCGGCGGCTTGTCTTCGACACGGAGGTCGACTGGCACGAGACGGAGAAGTTCCTGAAGCTGGCCTTCCCGCTCGACGTGCACGCCGAACGGTACGCGTCCGAAACCCAGTTCGGGCACTTCCACCGGCCCACCCACACCAACACCAGCTGGGAGGCGGCCAAGTTCGAGGCGTGCAACCACCGCTTCGTCCACGCGGCGGAGCCGGGCTGGGGCGTCGCCGTCGTCAACGACTCGACGTACGGCCACGACGTGACCCGCACGGTCCGCACCGGCGGCCACCCCGGCACGACCACCACCGTCCGGGCCTCCCTGCTGCGCGCCCCGCGCTTCCCTGACCCCGAGACCGACCAGGGCGTCCACCGCTTCCGGCACGCCCTGGTGCCGGGCGCGGGCGTCGGGGACGCGGTGCGCGAGGGCTGGCGGATCAACCTGCCCGAGCGGCGCCTGACCGGCGCCGGGGAGGTGGCTCCGCTGGTGGCGGTGGACCGGGACGCCGTCGTGGTCACCGCCGTCAAGCTCGCCGACGACGGCAGCGGCGACGTGGTGGTCCGGCTCCACGAGGCCCACGGCGGCCGGGTACGGGCCACACTGACCGCCGGCTTCGAGGTCGCCGACGTCGCGGCCACCGACCTGCTGGAGCGGGCGCTGCCCGAGGCGCCCCGCTGGTCGGGCCGTGAAGTGGCGCTGCGGCTGCGGCCGTTCGAGCTGGTGACGCTGCGGCTGCAGCGGGCCGGGGCGCACTGAACCGGCGGCGGGCGCACGGGCGGGCCGGTCCCTCGCGCGGCCCGGTCCCGCCGCGGGCTCACTCGCGCAGCCGGGCCCGCAGCCACTCCTCGACCTCGCCCACATGGGCCGCCGCGGCGACCCGCGCCGCCTCGGGGTCGTGGGCGACGAGCGCGCGGTGGATCGCGGCGTGCTCCCGGCGGGTCCGGGCGAAGGCGCCCTCCTCCTGGTAGCCGCGCCAGACACGGGCGCGGAAGGTGCGCGAGGACAGGCCCTCCAGGATCGCGGCCATGGTGCCGTTGCCCGCGGCGCCCGCGATCACCCGGTGGAACGCGAGGTCGTGGGCGAGGATCTCCTCCGGGTCGTCGGTGGCGTTCATCGCGGTGAGGTGCTTCTCCACCTGCGCCAGCTGGTCCGGTGTGATGCGCGCCGCCGCCAGCGCGGTCGCCGTCGACTCCAGGACCCGCCGCACCTCCAGGAGTTCCACCAGCCGCGGTCCCCGCGAGAGGTCGGCGACCACCCCGAAGGTCTCCAGCAGATCGCCGGCCTCCAGCTGGGTGACGTAGATCCCGGAGCCGTGCCGGGCCTCCAGCACCCCGAGCACCGTCAGCGCGCGGATCGCCTCCCGCATCGAGCTGCGGGAGATGCCGAGCCCCGCCGCGAGGTCACGCTCGGGCGGCAGCCGCTGGCCCGGTTCCAGCCGCCCCTGCGCGATCATCGCCTTGATCTGCTCGATGGCGCGCTGCGTCACGGTGCCCTTCTGCGGGGCCGTCTCGTCCTCCACGCCGTTCCTCCCGTCCTGCGGGTGCCTGCGGGCACCCGATGAGCCGCAGTGTAATCACCAGGTTGGTCCGACCACTACGGCTCGAAATGCCGAAAACTTGCCTCCGGAGGGTGTTGTGACGGCGAAGTGGTCTGATAAATATGCGGTCATCCGCTCGACCCACGTGCTCGAACCCGCTCAACGAGGAGCCGCCAGATGCCCGGCACGACAGCGGGGAAGCAGAACAGGTCCAGAACGGCACCGCGTCGGCCGGGTCCGCGGAACCCGCTCACCCCCGCCCGGGTCCCCTCGTTGCGGATCCAGGCCGTCCACGGAGGAGTCTTCCTGGTCGCCCTCATGACCGCCCGGGTCACGACGGGCCGGGCCCAGGACTGACCCCCGCCGGTCAACCGCCCCTCCACGGAAAGGACTTCAGTGTCCCAGGCCCCCGGCATGCACAGCCGCGTCACCGCGGTCGACACCCACGACATCCGCTTCCCCACCTCGCGCGAACTCGACGGCTCCGACGCGATGAACCCCGACCCCGACTACTCGGCGGCGTACGTCGTCCTGCGCACCGACGACGCCGACGGCCACGAGGGCCACGGGTTCACCTTCACCATCGGACGGGGCAACGAGGTGCAGGTCGCCGCGATCGAGGCCCTGCGCGCCCATGTCGTCGGCCGGTCCGTGCGGGAGCTGTGCGCGGATCCGGGGACCCTCAACCGCGACCTGATCGGCGACAGCCAACTGCGCTGGCTCGGCCCCGAGAAGGGCGTGATGCACATGGCGATCGGCGCGGTCGTGAACGCCGTGTGGGACCTCGCCGCCAAACGCGCGGGCAAACCCCTGTGGCAACTGCTCGCCGACGCCGAACCCGAGTGGATCGTCCGCCAGATCGACTTCCGCTACCTCACCGACGCCCTCACCCCGCAGGAGGCGCTGGCCCTCCTGCGCCGGGGCCGCGAGGGCGCCGCCGAGCGCGCCGGGCTGCTGCGCGAGCGCGGCTACCCGGCCTACACCACCTCGGCCGGCTGGCTCGGCTACGACGACGACAAGCTCGGCAGGCTCGCCGCCGAGGCCGTCGCCGACGGCTTCACCCAGATCAAGCTGAAGGTCGGCGCCGACCTGGAGGACGACGTACGGCGCTGCCGGGTCGCCCGGTCCGTCGTCGGCCCCGGTGTCCGCCTCGCGATCGACGCCAACCAGCGCTGGGACGTCGCCGAGGCGATCCGCTGGACCAGGGCACTCGCCGAGTTCGACCCGTACTGGATCGAGGAGCCCACGAGCCCCGACGACGTCCTCGGCCACGCCGCGATCCGCGAGGCCGTCGCCCCGGTGAAGGTCGCCACGGGCGAACACGTCCAGAACCGGGTCGTGTTCAAACAGCTCCTGCAGGCCGGGGCGCTCGACGTCGTCCAGATCGACGCCGCCCGCGTCGGCGGCGTCAACGAGAACCTCGCCGTGCTGCTGCTCGCCGCCAAGTTCGGCGTCCCCGTCTGCCCGCACGCGGGCGGTGTCGGCCTGTGCGAACTCGTCCAGCACCTGTCGATGTACGACTACGTCGCCGTCACCGGCACCACCGAGGACCGCGTCATCGAGTACGTCGACCACCTCCACGACCACTTCCTCGACCCCGTGGTGATCCGGCGGGGGCACTACACGGCACCCGCCGCGCCCGGCTTCTCGGCCGCCATGCGGCCCGGGTCCATCGCCCGGTACACCTACCCGGACGGCGCCTTCTGGGCCGCCGACCGCGAGGAGCGGACGAAGAAGGGACACGCGGCATGAGTGACTTCGAGGGTCTGAGGGCCCTGGTGACGGGCGGCGCCTCCGGCATCGGCCGGGCGACGGCCGAACTCCTCGCCGCGCGCGGCGCCCGGGTCGCCGTCCTCGACCTGGACGTCTCGTCCGTCGGCGAGCCGCTGCTCGCTCACCGCGCCGACGTCACCGACGACGCCTCCGTGCGCGCGGCCGTCGCGGACGCCGCCGCCGCACTCGGCGGGCTCGACATCCTCGTCAACAACGCGGGCGTCGGCGCCCAGGGCACCGTCGAGGACAACGACGACGCCGAGTGGCACCGGGTCATGGACGTCAACGTCGTCGGCATGGTCCGGGTCGCGCGCGCCGCGCTGCCCGCGCTGCGCCGCTCCTCCCACGCGGCGATCGTCAACACCTGCTCCGTCGCGGCGACGGCCGGGCTGCCCCAGCGCGCGCTGTACAGCGCCACCAAGGGCGCCGTGTACGCGCTCACCCTCGCCATGGCCGCCGACCACGTCCGCGAGGGCATCCGCGTCAGCTGCGTCAACCCCGGCACCGTGGACACGCCCTGGGTGGGCCGGCTGCTGGACGCGGCCCCCGACCCGGCCGCCGAACGCGCCGCCCTCCAGGCCCGCCAGCCCACCGGCCGCCTCGTCCGGGCCGCCGAAGTCGCCGCGGCCGTCGCCTACCTGGCGAGCCCCCTGTCGGGCGCGGTCACCGGCACCTCCCTCGCCGTGGACGGCGGCATGCAGGGCCTGCGGCTGCGCCCGGCGGCCCGGTGAGGCGGCTCGGCCGCAGCGGCGTCCCCGTCAGCGCCCTGGCCTTCGGCGCCGCCGGCATCGGCAACCTCTACACCGAGGTCGGCGAACGGCAGGCGCGGGACGCGGTGGACGCGGCCTGGCAGAGCGGCATCCGCTACTTCGACACCGCCCCGCACTACGGCCTCGGCCTGTCCGAACGCCGGCTCGGCGCCGCCCTGCGCGAGCGCCCCCGCGCGCAGTACACCCTCTCCACCAAGGTGGGCCGCCGCCTGGAGCCGTCGGACGCGGGCGGCGACGACCTCGCCAACGGCTTCGCCGTCCCGGCCGACCACCGCCGCGTCTGGGACTTCGGCGCCGACGGCGTCCGCCGCACCCTGGAGGCCGCCCTGGAGCGGCTCGGCCTCGACCACGTCGACGTCGTCTATCTCCACGACCCCGACGACCACGCCGAGTGGGCGCTGCGGGAGGGCTATCCCGCGCTGGAGCGGCTGCGCTCCGAAGGTGTCGTGCGCGCGATCGGCGCCGGCATGAACCAGACGCCGCTGCTCACCCGCCTCGTGCGCGACACCGACGTCGACGTGGTGCTGTGCGCCGGCCGCTACACCCTGCTCGACCAGGGCGCCCTGAGCGACCTGCTGCCCGCCGCCGAGGCCCGCGGCACCTCCGTCGTGATCGGCGGCGCCTTCAACTCCGGTCTCCTGGCCGACCCGAGAGCGGGCGCCACCTACAACTACACCGCCGCGCCGCCCGGTCCGCTGGAGCGCGCACGGCACCTCCGGTCGGTCGCGCACCGCCACGGCACCACCCTGCGCGCCGCCGCCCTCGCGTTCTGCGCCGCCCACCCGGCGGTCGCGAGCGTCCTGGTGGGCGCGCGCTCGGCGGCCGAGGTCACCGACTGCGCCCGGCAGTTCACCGCGCCCGTGCCCGCCGCCTTCTGGCAGGAGCTGCGCGCGGACGGACTGCTCGCCCCGGACGCCCCCGTCCCCGCCGAGGAGTCTCCATGAGAGTCGCCCTGCACACCAAGGTCCGCGCGGACCGCGTCGACGCCTACGAGGCCGCGCACCGCGAGGTCCCCGAGGAACTCACCGCCGCCATCCGCGCCGCGGGCGCCACGTCGTGGACGATCTGGCGCAGCGGCACCGACCTGTTCCACGTCCTGGAGTGCGCGGACTACGGCCGTCTGCTGGCCGAGCTGGACCAGCTGCCGGTCAACACGGCCTGGCAGGCCCGGATGGCCGAACTGCTGGACGTGGTGCACGACTACTCCCGCGAGGGCGCGGACGCCGCACTGCCCGTCGTCTGGGAGCTGCCGTGACGGTCGTCGACGCCCACCACCACGTCTGGGACCTCTCGGTGCGCGGCCAGGACTGGCTCGCCGCGCCCGGACTCGCCCCGCTGCGACGGAACTTCACGGTCGACGACCTGATCCCCGAGGCCCGCGCGGCCGGCGTGGCGCGCACCGTCCTGGTCCAGACGGTGACCGTCGCCGAGGAGACCCCCGAACTGCTGGCCCTCGCCGACCGGTACGAGACGGTCGCGGGCGTCGTCGGCTGGACGGACCTCACCCGCCCCGGCGTCGCCGACGAACTGGCCCGCCTGCGCGAACTGCCCGGCGGGCACCACCTCAGGGGCATCCGCCACCAGGTCCAGGGCGAGAGCGACCCCGAGTGGCTGCTGCGCCCCGACGTGCACCGCGGGCTCGCCGCCGTCGCGGACGCGGGGCTCGTCCACGACCTGGTGGTCCTGCCCCGCCAACTGCCCGCCTGCGCACGGGCGGCGGCCGCGCACCCCGGGCTCACCTTCGTCCTGGACCACCTGGGCAAACCACCCGTCGCGGCCGGGGTCCTCGAACCCTGGGCCCGCGACGTCCGGGCCCTCGCCGCGCTCCCCAACACCGTCTGCAAGCTCTCCGGGATGCTCACCGAGGCCGACCCCGCCGCGTGGACGCCGGACGACCTGCGCCCGTACGCCGACGTGGTCCTCGACGCCTTCGGCCCGCGGCGCACGATGTTCGGCTCGGACTGGCCGGTGTGCACCCTGGCCGCCTCGTACGGCGACGTGCTCGCGGTGACCCGCGACCTGATCGGCGCCGCCGACCGCGACCAGGTCCTCGCGGCGACGGCCACCCGCGTCTACGGCCTCTGAGCGGCACCGCTCAGCCGCGTGGGCGGCAGATACTCCCGCACATACGTCCGCTCCCAGCACGCGCCCGTCTCCCGCAGTTCGCGCCACGTCGTGTACCGGTAGCGGAACAGCCGGGCGCGGACGTAGCGCGGCGGGGCGTTCGGCGGGAACGGCGAGCGGCGCAGCAGAGCGAGCGTGGCGCGGTCGTTCTCCAGGAGCCGTTCCACCAGCGTGCCGAACCAGGGTCCGGCGTACGCGGGGGACAGGGCCGCGAACCACATCAGCCAGTCCAGCCGCAGATGGTAGGGCGCGAACTGGCGCGGCCAGCGCCGCGGATCGCCGGGCTTGCCCCTGAACTCGTAGGCCCGCCAGTGCGCCTCCTCGCGCGGTACGTCGTCGGCCGTGCCCTCGATGACCACCTCGTAGCGGACCCGGCTGACGCTGCCGAACGCGCCGTAGGTGTTGACCAGGTGCAGCGGGTCGAAGGAGCGGTTCATGACCTGCCGGCGGGAGACCATGTTGGCGACCGGGCGGTAGCTGAGGCACACCAGCACCGCGGCCACCGCGAGCACCACCACCCGGTACCACACGGGCGCGTCCGCGACGGGCCGCGGACCGGCCGGGAACGCCACCGCCGACAGCGCGAGCACCACGGTGATCCAGTTCAGCCAGGAGAAGTTGCCCGACAGCACCAGCCACAGCTGGGTGACGATCATCAGCGACGCGGCGGCCGTCGCGACCGGCTGCGGGGCGAACAGGAAGAACGGCACCACGAGTTGGGTGACGTGGTTGGCGGCCGCCTCGACCCGGTGCAGCGGCCGGGGCAGCCGGTGGAAGAACCAGCTCAGCGGGCCCGGCATCGGCTGGGTCTCGTGATGGTGGTCCAGGCAGGTCAGCCTCCGCCAGCAGGCGTCGCCGCGCATCTTGATCAGACCGGCGCCGAACTCGACGCGGAACAGGACCCAGCGCAGCAGGAACAGCACCACGACGGGCGGCGCCGCCTCGTCGTTGCCGAGCAGCACCGCCAGGAAGCCCACCTCCAGCAGCAGCGACTCCCAGCCGAACGCGTACCAGGTCTGCCCGACGTTGACGATCGACAGGTACAGCAGCCACGGCACCAGCCACAGCAGCATCGCGCCCCACAGCGGCACCAGGGAGTCCACCCCGGCCAGCAGTCCCGCCGAGAGCGCGCAGCCCGCCCACGCGCACCCGGCGAAGAACCGGTCCGAGTAGTGGAGCTGGAACAGGCTCGGGGCGGACCGGAACGGCACCCGCGCGACGAACCGCGGCACCGGCAGCAGACCCCGCCGCCCCAGCAGCGCCCGGAACTGCAGGGCCGCCGAGAGGAACGCGACGAGGTACACGCCGGCCAGCGCCCGCTGGAAGACCAGCCGGCTCGTGGCGTACTCGGGTGCGACGAACCAGTCCACGGCCGAACCCCTCCTCTCCCAGTGTCGCGCCACCCGGCGCCGGTGACTGTCCGTATACCACCTCTCCGCTTGCGTAACCCGGGCAGGCGAAGCAGACAATGGAGGGCGAAACGCCGATGGAGCAGCAGGAGGACGAGGTGCGGAGAACGACCCGAGCCATCGTCACGGCCTGCGCCCTGTCGGCCGCGGTCCTCGTCGCGAGCTGCGGTGACGGTGCGGACACGGCGACCCCCCAGGGCCCGCCCGACCGGTCCGCCGGCGCCACCGGCTCCCGCACGGCCGGCCCGGCCGCCGGGCTGGTCCCGGGCGGACGGGCGGCGGACCCGCGCGCCCCGGCCCGCCCGGACGCCTCCGACAGCGTCTTCGGCAGCCCCACCGACCTCTTCGGCGGATGACCGGCGCCGGGGAGCGCCCGGCCCCGCGGCGGCCCGGGGAGATCGCCGCCCCGGTCGAGGAATCCGGCGAACCCTGGCAAGGTGGGCGCATGGCTGATCGGGGAGCGAGCGCCCCGTCACTCCCGGACGACTGGCCCCTCCACCCGGATCCGATCCTGGCGCTCCACCGCATGGGCAGCTTCGACTGGGACCTGGACAACGGGCTGTTCCACCTGGACGCCCAGGCCCACGAGGTCTTCGACCTGCGCCCCGACGAGTACGACGGCCGCCCCGAGACCCTCGCGGTCCGGGTCCCGGCCCCCGAGGGCTTCCGGCTGGACGGCCTGGTCTCCCAGGCGCTGAAGGACGGCAGCGACCACTACGGCACCTACTTCCGCATCCGCCGCCGCGACGGCACCATGCGCTGGACCCACACCCAGGGCCACATCCGCCGCGACGGGACCGGACGGCCGCGCCGCATCATCGGCCTCGTCCGCGACGCCACCGACGAGCTCGCCGAGAGCGAGGAGCGCCTCGAACAGCCCGCCGAGGACGAGGCCCGCCGCCAGCAGACCAGCGTCGTCCAGCTCACCACGGCCGCCCTCGCCCACGCCCGCACCGTCCAGGACGTCATCGACGTCCTCAAGGACACCCACGGCCTCACCCATCTCGGCGCCACCAGCCTCGTGATGGGCCTGGTCGAGGCCGGCCGCATCCGGCTGGTCGCCGAGGGCCCCGCGGGCAGCTTCGTGCCCGGCACCCTGGTCACCCGGATCGACGAGCAGTACCCGATGAGCGAGGTCGTACGGACCCTCAGCCCCCGCTTCATCGAGTCGCCGGAGGAGTTCGCCGCCGGCTACCCGGTCCTGTGGCCGCACATCACCGGCCTGAACATCACCGCCGCCGCCTACATGCCGCTGATCGCCCAGGCCCGGCCGATCGGCGCCCTCGGCCTGCTCTACAGCAACCGGGGCGGATTCTCCGCCGAGGACCGCAACGTGCTCCTCGCCCTCGGCAGCAGCATCGCCCAGAGCCTGCAGCGGGCCATGCTCTACGAGCAGGAGAAGGACCTCGCCACCGGCCTGCAGCAGGCCATGCTCCCGCGCACCATCCCCAGCGTGCCCGGCGCCGACGTCGCCGTGCGCTACCGCTCCGCCTCCCTGGGCCGGGACATCGGCGGCGACTGGTACGACCTGATCCCGCTGCCGGGCGGCCGGGTCGGCGCCGTCATCGGCGACGTCCAGGGCCACGACACGCACGCCGCGGCCGTGATGGGCCAGCTGCGCATCGTGCTGCGCGCCTACGCCGCCGAGGGCCACACCCCCGCCGCGGTCATGGCCCGCGCCTCCGTCTTCCTGCACGAACTGGACACCGACCGCTTCGCCACCTGCCTGTACGCCGAGGCCGACCTCACCACCGGGGTGGTGCAGGTCGTGCGGGCCGGGCACATCGACCCGCTGATCAGGGAGCCCGGCGGCGCCTGCCGCCGGGTCCGGGTCGAGGGCGGGCTGCCGCTGGGCCTGTCCGCCGAGTTCGGCCGGCTCGCGTACCCCGTCGGCACCCTCGAACTGGACTCCGACCACACCCTCCTGCTGTGCACCGACGGCCTGGTCGAGCAGCCCGGCACCGACCTGGACGACGGGATGCGCAACCTCACCGCGCTCATCGCCGGCGGCCCCCCTGACGTGCGGGGTCTCGCGGACCTGCTCATCGACGTGGCCGAGGAGCGCGGCGGCGACGACGACGTGGCCCTGCTCCTGCTGCGCCGCCGGGCCCCGGACACGCCGCAGGCCGGCGGGCGCCTCCAGCAGCATGTCGCGCCCGGCGACCCGGAGGCGCTCACCGCGGCCCGGCACATGATCCGGGCCGCGGTCCTCGCGTGGGGCGCCGCCGACCGGGCCGACGAGGTCGAACTGGTCGCCGACGAGCTGATCACCAACGCCCTGATGCACACCGAGGGCTCCGCCGTGGTGACCCTCAGGGTGCTCGCCGCCCCCGAGCGCCGCCTGCGCGTCGAGGTCGAGGACTCCTCCAGCGCCCTGCCGCGCCGCCGCGAGGCGGGGGAGTCCGGGGTCTCCGGCCGGGGGCTGCTCCTGGTCGATCTGCTCACCGACGTGTGGGGCGTGGAGGCGCGCGGCGGCGGCAAGGCGGTGTGGTGCGAGTTCCCGGTCACCGAGCGGCCGCCCTGACGGCCCCCGCCGCCGGGGCGCCGCCGGCCCCGGGTGGCACCCTGGACGTATGCCGGAACTCCCCGAGGTCGAAGCGCTCAAGGACTTCCTCACCGAGCACCTGGCCGGACACGAGGTCGTGCGGGTGCTGCCCGTCGCCGTCAGCGTCCTGAAGACGTACGACCCGCCGGTCACCGCCCTGGAGGGGCACCGCGTGAGGGCCGTGCACCGGTACGGCAAGTTCCTGGACCTGGAGACGGCCGGCGGCCCGCACCTGGTGACCCATCTGGCCCGCGCGGGCTGGCTGACGTGGCGGGACCGCCTGCCCAGCGGCATGCCCCGCCCCGGCAGGGGGCCGCTCGCGCTGCGCGTCGCCCTGGAGACCGGTGCCGGCTTCGACCTGACGGAGGCCGGCACGCAGAAGCGCCTCGCGGTGTACGTGGTCCGCGATCCGGGGCAGGTCCCGGGTGTGGCCCGGCTCGGCCCCGACCCGCTCGCCGAGGACTTCGGCACCGCGCGCCTCGCGGCCCTGCTGAAGGACGAGCGCCGGCGCCTCAAGGGCGCCCTGCGCGACCAGAGCCTGCTGGCCGGCGTGGGCAACGCCTACAGCGACGAGATCCTGCACGCCGCGCGGCTGTCGCCCTTCAAGCCGGCGTCCTCCCTGACACCGGAGGAGACCGCGCGGCTCCACGAGGCGCTGCGCACCACCCTCACCGAGGCGGTCGAACGCGCGCGGGGGATCGCCGCAGGGCGGCTGAAGGCGGAGAAGAAGAGCGGCCTGCGCGTCCACGGGCGCACCGGTGAACCCTGCCCCGTGTGCGCCGACACCATCCGGGAGGTGTCCTTCAGCGACTCCTCCCTCCAGTACTGCCCGACCTGCCAGACGGGCGGCCGGCCGCTGGCCGACCGCCGGCTGTCCCGCCTGCTCCGGTAGCGGGACCGCTCCCACACCTACCGGGGCAGCAGCGTCACCAGGCGCTCGCCCTCGGTCGTGCGCACCTCGTAGCGCGCGATCTCCCCGCCGCGCATCGCCGAGGACCCCGTCATGGTGTTCTGCCGGGCGTCGCGGGGGGTCGCGGACCAGCTGGTCACCGTCTCCTCCGTGCCGTCCCGGCCGACCGCGATCAGCCGGCACGAGCGCGGTCCCGCGCCGTCCCTGACCTTCAGCTCCACCTGGCTGCCGTACGCCTCGTCGGCGCTGGTGACCTGCGCCCACACCCCCGATGCCGGGTCCGTCGCCTGCACGGTCCGCACCGGCCGCTCCCCGCCGCCCGCCATGAGTGCCACCCCGGGCCCGCCGAGGGCGATCACCGCCGAGGCGGCCACCGCGTACAGGGCGCGCCTGCGGCGGGCCCGGTGGCGGGTGGCCACCGTCTCCAGGAGCCGGTTCAGCAGCTGGGGGCCGGGCGTGGCCAGGGGGTGCGCGAAACGGGGCGTGGAGCGCCGGTACAGCAGCAACTGGCGTGTCACGGGCCCGAACTCGGTCACGTGTGCCGCGCAGCGCGGGCACTCCATGAGGTGGTCCTCGAAGCGGAACGCCTCCGCCTCGGTCAGCACGCCGAGCGCGTACGCGGCGACGTCGCGATGCCTCTCCAGGGACCTCATGCCGAATCCTCGTGCCGTTGGGTGCGGGGTGTGTTACTCCGTGCGCCCACTGGTACGCACCGGACGGTCGAATCACTCAAGCCGCGCGGAGAATCGCAACCAGGGGATTCGGAGCGGTCGGTGCCGAGGATTGGTCCCTGAGAGGAAGAACTCAGAAAAGATGGATGGCGAGGTGCCCGAGCGGCAGTCCCAGCTGCCACGCGGGTGTCCAGACCTTCGGCCCCTCGTCCTCACCGACCGGTACGCCGCCGCCGGGCACGGCGTTCAGATCGGGCGCGAGCAGCTCGGTCTCCCGCAGCCAGCGCCAGGCCGCCTCCGCCAGCCGCAGATCGGGGTCCGGCGCCGCGGAGGCGGCGGCGCGCGAGGCGAGCTGCGCCAGCCGCTCGTGCACCCAGCCCTGCCACGGCTGGTCGTAGGCCGTCAGCGACAGCCAGGTCTCCAGCTGGGTGACGACCCGGATGCCGGACAGCTCGCCGTCGGTGTCGGACAGGAAGACGGTCAGCGCCAGGGCGTCGCGCCCGGCGCGGAACTCGAAGGACGTCGGCGGCATCAGATCGCCGGTGCGCAGCAGTTCGTCCGCGATGTACTCGGCGTACAACCACGCCATGGGGACGGTGAGTTCACCGCCGCCGGTACCGTCCGTGCTCTCTTGACCTCTGTGCAGCATCCCTTCCTGCCTTCCTCCGGTGAGTGCGTCGCCCTACCCGGGGCCGCGGGGCCCAGGCCCCGTCCGGAACACGGATGGGGACAGCCGATTACTCAACCGGGGTGTTCAGCAAGGCGCTTTACGGAGGTTTGACCAAACCGTCGGTTTCACCGCAGGTCGGCCGCATAACCCGGAAGCACCCGGCGCAGGGCCCGCAACGCGTAGTAGGCGCGGGACTTCACCGTACCGGGCGGAATTCCGAGGGTCTGGGCGGCTTCCGCCACACTCGCCCCTCGGAAGTACACGAGCACCAGGACGTCACGGTGCTCGGGAGTGAGTGTCTTCACAGCCTCGCGCACGTCCAGTGCCGCGGCGGCCCGCTCGGCGTGGTCGGACATCACCCGGGCGTTCTCCAGGACGGCGTCGCCGACCTCCGGCGGCCGTGCCTGGCGCGCCCGCCGGGCGTCGATCGCGAGCCGCCGGCCGACGGTCATCAGCCAGGGCCGTACGGAGTCGAAGTCGTCGGCGCGCAGGGCCTCGGGATGCTGCCAGGCCCGTACGAGCGTCTCCTGCACCAGGTCCTCGGCGCGCTGGCGGTCGCCGTCGCAGAGCCGGAGCAGGAGGGCGAAGAGGGGCCGGCCGTGCTCCCGCTGCAGTGCGGCGAGCTCGTGCTCGGCGGTCGTCCCGTTCGTCAGGGTGATTCCGGCCGTCATGGCCGTATGTCACCGCAGGCGCCGCTCACGGGACAGGACATGCGCACGGGTCTGCGGCGGACGGTCGATCGCGTCGGTGAACGGTTCGGTGAACGGTCCCTTCCGCCTGTGCGGCTGCGCGGACGGGCTAATAGAAGTGGCGGAATTGTTTGCGAGCCTGCCCCATTTCGTACCTATTTGATGCGTATATACGACCACAAGGGGTGAGCTGATGATCGCACGCAGTCGGCTTGTGGCCATCGCTGTCACAGCCTTCCTCGCCGCAGGAGCCGCCTGCCAGGCGCACAACCGCGACGTCTCGGGGCGGGCCGCCCCCTCCGCGGGTCCTCGCGGCTTCACGCTCGTCGCCTCCGGCGACGTCCTGCCGCACACCTCCGTCATCGACCGCGCGCGCTTCGACGCGGGCGGCAGCGGCTACGACTTCCGCCCGATGTTCGCCGGGGCCCAGTCCGTGGTCTCCCGCGCGGACCTGGCGCTGTGCCACATGGAGACCGTCTACGGGGAGAACGGCGACTACACCGGCTCCCCCCTGTTCAAGTCGCCGCCGGAGGTGGCCAAGGCGCTCGCCGCGACCGGGTACGACAGCTGCTCCACCGCCTCCGACCACAGCCTGGACGACGGGGCCGGCGGCATCCTGCGCACCCTGAACGCGCTCGACCGGGCCAGGGTCAAGCACGCGGGGACGGCGCGCGCCGAGGGCGAGTCGAGGACCGTGACGGTCCTGCGCGCGGGCCGCGCCAAGGTCGCGCACCTCGCCTACACCTACGGCGTCGAGGACTCCCCGCTGCCCCCCGGCCAGCCCTGGGCCGTCAGCCTGGCCGACAGGAAGCGGATCGTGGCGGACGCGCGCGCCGCCCGCAGGGCCGGCGCCGACGTGGTCGTGGTGTCGACGCACTGGGGGACCGAATGGCAGGACGCCCCCGACCAGCGGCAGCAGGCGCTGGCCCGCGAGCTGACCGCCTCGCGCACCGGCGACCGCCCCGACATCGACCTGATCCTCGGCACCCACGCCCATGTCCCGCAGGCGTACGAGAAGGTCAACGGCACCTGGGTGGTGTACGGCATGGGCGACCAGATCGCCGGCGCGATGTACAACCAGCAGGGCGTGCAGGACCCCCGCGGCAACGAGTCCACGATCGCCCGCTTCACCTTCACCCCGCCGCGCGCGAAGGGCGGCCGCTGGGAGGTGTCCAGGGCGGAGTTCGTGCCGCAGCTCTTCGACATCGACGCCGGCCGCGTGGTCAACCTCAACCGGGCCATCGCCGAGGGGGCGGACCTGCGCGGCGTGCGCGACCGCATCCGGGACGTCGTGCTCAGCCGCGGCGCGGGCGGCGACGGACTGGAGATGGGGGAGTAGGGCGCGGCCTCCGTCAGCCGGCGCCGACGTGCGCGATGGTGCGCACCACCCCGGTCGGCACCCGTACGCACGCCCGCACCTCGGCGTCGGTCGGCGCCCCGCCCACCCGGCGGTTCAGGGTGTCCTCCCGGGCGGGCACCGCGGTGCCCGCGGCCGTCGGCCGCACCGGTGAGGAGCGCCGGTGCGCGGGGTTCGCGACGCGTTCCACCCAGCCCCGCTCCGGTCCTTCGCCGCGGGCGGACGCCGGGACGGTCGTTCTACGGCACCACCGTCACCGGCCAGCGCCCCGCCTTGACCAGCCGCACCGCCACCGAGCCGACGATGCGGTGGCCCGCCTGCTCCGAGGCGCCCACCACCACCGCGTCCGCCTTGAGGTCGTCGGCGGCCTGCACCAGACCGCTGTACGGGTCGCCCCGGAACGTGTGGAACTCCCAGCGCACGTCGAATATCCCCCTGACCCGCTCGGTCGCCTCCCGGATCTGCGCGATCAGGTCCTCGGCGATCTCGTCGGTCGTCTCCGCCACCGGTGCCCCGAGCGCCGCGCCCGCCGTCAGCGCCGGCTGCACGTACACGAGGGCGAGCAGCGCGTTCTGCCGCCGGGCCAGCCCGCCCGCGTAGGCGGCCGCCCGCAGCGAGGAGTCGGAGCCGTCCACGCCGACCACGACGACCTTGGGACCGTCCGTGCCCCGCTCGAACCGGTGCTGGTGCTGTTGCGTCACGGCAGGGAGGCTATCGGACGCCGCGGACCGCCCCGCGGGGCGGGGACGCCCGGCGGGCGGGGGCGCCGGGGGCTTCCTGGAGCCGGAACATGAGTGCCACCGCGCACGCGCCCCGCGCGACGGGCCCGGCCCGGCCGCCCGGCCAACGCCTGCTCGGCGGGGTGCCCCAGGGCTTCGCGGTCTCCGTCGGCGCCTTCGGACTGCTCTGCGCCCTGCGGGCGCTGATCCCGCCGCTGCGCGTCGCCCCGCGCCCCGTCGTCGCACACGCCCGCCCGGATGCGCCGGGCGGGTGTTTTCGTGCGCCCGTAGCGGTGCCGCACTGGTGCGCCGGTCCCCGGCCGGGCGACTGATGAGTCATGACGAAGGATCAGCTGCCCCCCCGTCTGCTCACCCGACGCCGCGCGCTGCT
>NZ_AGBF01000100.1 GCF_000225525.1 Streptomyces zinciresistens K42
CTGCGGCTCGCCGCCCGCAGACTGGGCCGGCAGCTCGACCCGGGCCGGCCGCGCGACCTGGCCGTCGGCCGAACTCGACGCCCTGGCCCGGCGGTTCCCGAAGGGCGCCCACCAGCCGGTCGTGCTCGGCGTCGTCGCCCGCTCCGCCGGTCTGGGGCCCGCCGAGGCCGCGTACTGCGCCGCGTACGAGAGCGTGAGCGCACCGGCGACCGCGACGGTACGGCTGCTCAGCCTGGACCCCTTCGACGCGACGGCCGTACTGGCCCGCCTCGCGCCGGAGACGGACCGGGTCGTGGACCGCGCGCTGGACCACGCCGAGCGCGCCGTGGCGCACGGGCTCGACGAACTGCCCGCCGCCTCGGGCCCGTTGCAGGAGATCGCGGCGCAGGCACACGCCGCCCGGCCGGTCCGGCTGTTCGCCTCGTAGCCCTCCGCCACCGCCCCGGCCGCCCGACGCCCGCACCACGCACCGAAGGAGACCCATGCACCTGGACCACCCCCACGACGGCCCCCCGGCCCTCGGTGCCGACGCGCGCCGCCCCGACGGAGCGCGGCGCGCCCTGCGCATCGGCCTCGGCGGGCCCGTCGGATCGGGGAAGACGGCCACGGTCGCCGCGCTCTGCCGGGCGCTGCGCGCCGAGTTGTCCCTGGCCGTCGTCACCAACGACATCTACACCCGCGAGGACGCCGAGTTCCTGCTGCGGGAGGCCGTGCTGCCGCCGGAGCGGATCACCGCCGTCGAGACGGGCGCCTGCCCGCACACCGCCATCCGCGACGACATCTCCGCCAACCTCGAAGCCGTCGAGGACCTGGAGGAGGAGGCCGGCCCCCTGGATCTGATCCTCGTGGAGTCCGGCGGGGACAACCTCACCGCCACCTTCTCCAAGGGGCTCGTCGACGCGCAGGTCTTCGTCATCGACGTGGCCGGCGGCGACGACATCCCCCGCAAGGGCGGCCCCGGGGTGACCACCTCCGACCTGCTCGTGATCAACAAGACCGACCTCGCCCCCCACGTCGGCTCCGACCTGGCGCGGATGGCGGCCGACGCCGCGGCGCAGCGGGCCGGACTCCCGGTCGTCATGCAGTCCCTGCGCGGCGAGTCCGGCGTGGCCGAGGTGGCCGCCTGGGTGCGGGCCCGCCTCGTGGCCTGGACGGCGTGAGCGGCACGGGCGCGGTACGGGCCGCCGCGCGCGTCGTCGCCCGGGACGACGGCCGCGGCGGCACCGCGCTGCCGGTGCTCCACGGCGAGGGTCCGCTCGCGCCGCGGCGGACCCGCGGCAGCGGCGCCACGGCACACGTCACGCTGGTCGGCGCCATGAGCGGACCGCTCGGCGGCGACCGCTTCCGTGTCGACGCCGAGGTGGAGCGCGGCGCCCGGCTGCGCGTCGGCTCGGCGGCGGCCACCCTCGCGCTGCCGGGACAGCACAAGGGCGCCGCCCGCTACGACGTACGGGTGAGTGTGGCCGACGGGGCCGAACTGCACTGGCTGCCCGAGCAGTTGATCTGCGCACACGGCAGCGATCTGCGGGTGGACACCCGCGTCGAGGTCGCTGCGTCAGGGCGGCTCGTGCTGCGCGAGGAACAGGTGCTCGGACGGGTGGGGGAGGAGCCGGGGCGGCTCGTCAGCCGGATCAGGGTACGGGTCGCGGGGCGGCCGGTGCTGGACCAGGAACTGGCCTGCGGCCCCGGCGCACCGGGCGGCTGGGACGGGCCCGCGGGGCTCGGCGGGCTGCGCGCCGCCGGTCAACTGCTCCTCGTACGGCCGGAGTTCGCCCGTGCTCCGGCGACGGCCGGCGCCTTCGGGGACTACGCGGCGGTGCTGCCGCTCGCCGGGCCCGCCGCCCTGGTGAGCGCGGTCGCACGCGACGCGCTGCGGCTGCGCGCCCTGCTCGACGAGGCGCTCGCGTCCCTCGGCTGAGGGCGCCGGGTCAGCGCGGCGGCCTGCGGCGGGACGTGCGGCCCCCCTCCTTGGCGGCGGCCTCCTGCTCGGCCTTGGCGACGGCCGCGTACTGGTCGACGTACTCCTGCCCGGACAGGGCGAGGATGGCGTACATGATCTCGTCGGTCACGGCCCGCAGGATCGCCTTCTCGTTCTCCATGCCGGCGTAGCGGGAGAAGTCCAGGGGCTCGCCGAAGCGGATCGCCACCGGGCGGATGCGGGGGACGACCTTGCCCGGGGGCTGCGCCTCGAACGTGCCGATCATGGCGCACGGGACCACCGGGACACCGGACGTGAGCGCCATCACCGCCACGCCGACCTTGCCCTTGTAGAGCCGCCCGTCGTGCGAGCGGGTGCCCTCGGGGTAGATGCCGAGGAGTTCGTCCTCGGCCAGGACGCCGAGTCCCTCGCGGATCGCGGCCCGGCCTGCCTCCTTCCCGGTGCGGTCCACCGGGATCTGGCCCGCGCTGCGGAAGAACGCGGCGGTCAGCCGGCCCTTGACGCCGGGGCCGGTGAAGTACTCCTTCTTGGCGAGGAAGGTGATGCGCCGCCTCAGGATCGCCGGCATCAGGAAGTGGTCCGAGAACGACAGGTGGTTGCCGGCGACGATGGCCGCGCCCGTGGCCGGGACGTGGTCGAGGCCCTCGATCCGGGGGCGGAAGACCAGACGCAGCAGGGGACCCAACAGCACGTACTTCAGGACGTAGTAGAACAAGGGGGCGCTCCTCACTCGGGGGGTCAGCTCGGGCCGCCGTGTTCTGGCAGGTCAATCAGCGTGCCGTGGGGGTGCCAGTGTAGGCGCAGGGGTGGGTGCCCGGAACCGGGCCGGGCGGACGGACGCCGGGCCCCGCACCCGCTCTTGACGGCTCGTCAGAAGTGCGCCGGGCAGACGGCGTGCGCGCAGGACGACCCAGCCGGCCTGCCGGCCGGAGTCCGCGGGACGGCAGGCCCGTCACCGTGTGCGGCGTGATCGCGACGAAGGTCCGTCCACGCGTCACAGCCGCACGATGATCAGCGCGGTGTCGTCCGTGGCGCCGCCCGGCGGCAGCAACTCCCGCAGCACGGCGTCGGCGACGGCCTCCGCGCCGTCCGTGCGATGGCGCACCAGGGAGTCGGCGAGCCGCCGCAGCCCGACGTCGATGTCCTCCCGGCGCCGCTCTATCAGGCCGTCCGTGTACAGCGCGAGCGTGGCGCCGTCCTCGTACACCGTCGCGGCCTGCGGTCTGCGGACCGGATCGGGGCGCGCGTCCAGCGGGGTGTCGGTGGCGCGGTCGAGGAACTCCACGCGCCCGTCGGGATGGACCAGCACCGGCGGGGGATGGCCGGCGCTGCTGTAGGTGATGGTCCGGGCGTCGAAGTCGATGAACGTGGTGACCGCGGTGGCCGATTCGGCGCCGTCGACGACGTGCGCGTACCGGCCGAGCACGTCGAGCGCCTGGGCCGGTCCGTCGGCCACCCGCGAGGAGGCGCTGAGCGCGCTGCGCAGCTGGCCCATGACACCGGCCGCCGCGAGGCCGTGCCCGACCACGTCCCCCACGGACACGCCGACGCGGTGGCCGCCGACCAGGTCGACCAGGTCGTACCAGTCCCCGCACACGTTCAGCGCGCCGACCGCCGGCCGGTAGCGCACCGCGGTGCGATGGTCGCCGACCTGCCTGCGGGCCGGCAGCATCGCCTCCTGGAGGGCGATGGCCACCTCCCGCTCCCGGGCGTGGGCCCGCCGCAGCCGGTCGTTGACCTCCTGGAGCTCCCGGGCGCGGGTGTACAGCTCCGCCTCCAGGATCCGGGTGCGGCCGCCGCCGGTCGCGCCGCCGCGCAGGTTCATCAGCTCGGTGACCTCCTCCACCCGGTGCAGCACGAACACCACCTTCCCGTCCGGGCCGAACACGGGCGCGTTGACCGGGCTCCAGTACCGCTCCCGCCACCGGCCGGGGTGCAGCGGATCCACGATGTCGTAGCGCTGGAGCGCCATGGCGTCGCGCTCGCCGGTGGCCACCACGCGCAGCATCGACGCCCGCACGTCGCGCATCCCGGCGGCGGCCGGGTCGTGCGGGTTCTCGGGGAAGACGTCGAAGATGTACCTGCCCACCAGCTGCTCCCGGGTGCGTCCGGCCAGCCGCTGGAAGTCCTCGTTGGCGTCGACGTAGACCAGGTCGGGCGTCAGCAGGGCCACCATGCCCGGCAGCCCCAGGAACACCGCCTCGTAGTCGACCTCGTCCATGGCCTCGCCTCACCCACGGGATCGCACCAGTTTCCCACGTGATACGCCCTGTGCGCCGATCCGCTCACGACGCGCGTGCGCGGCGGATCAGGGCGGGGGGTCCGCCAGGGACTGCTCGGCCCAGATGATCTTTCCCTCCGGGACGAACCGGGTCCCCCACTGCTGGGTGAACTGCGAGACCAGCAGCAGTCCGCGCCCGCCCTCGTCGGTGGTGCGCGGATGGCGCAGATGCGGAGCAGTGGCGCCACCGTCGTACACCTCGCAGAACAGCGCCCGCTCCTTGATCAGCCGCAGCCGGATCGGCCCGGCGGCGTACCGGATGGCGTTCGTGACCAGCTCGCTCACGACCAGCTCCGTGGTGAACGCCAGATCCTCCAGCCCCCACTCCGCGAGCTGGCGGGCGGCGGTCCTGCGGGCGTCCGCGACGGCCGCAGGATCGGCCGGCAGGTCCCACTCGGCGACCTGCTCGGTGCCCAGCAGCCGGGTGCGCGCGAGCAGCAGGGCCACGTCGTCGTGCGGACGGTCCGGCACCAGGGCGTCCACCACGGCGCTGCAGCGCAGCTCCAGCGAGTCGGCGTTCCGCTCCAGGGCCCGCCGCAGCCGGTCCCGGTCGGCCTCCGCGCCCCCCGCGCCGTCCTCCTCGCCGTCGCCCGCGAGCAGCCCGTCGGTGTGCAGCGCCAGCGTGCTGCCCTCCGCCAGGGCCAGCTCCACCGACTCGAACGGCGGCCCGCCCACCCCCAGCGGCGGACCCTGCGGCAGGTCCACGAAGGCGACATGGCCGTCGGGCATCACGACGGCGGGCGCCGGATGCCCGGCGGCCGCCATGGTGCACGCGCCGTCCACCGGGTCGTACACGACGTACACGCACCCCGAGCCCACCCCGAGAGCGCTGTCGGCCACCTCCCCGCCCGGGGCGCCGCCCTCCTCGCGCGCCGACCGCGCGACCAGGTCGTCCAGATGGGCCAGCACCTCGTCGGGCGGCAGGTCCAGCGCCGCGAGGGTCCGCACCGCCGTCCGCAGCCGCCCCATCGCCGCCGCCGCGTCGATGCCGTGCCCCGGCACCTCGCCCACCACGAGGGCGACGCGCGCGCCCGAGAGCGGGATCACGTCGTACCAGTCGCCGCCGAGACCGGTCAGCTCGTCGGCCGGGCGGTAGCGGGCACACGCCTCGACCGCGGACTGGTCCGGCAGCCGGTGCGGCAGCAGACTGCGCTGGAGGACCAGCGCGGCGTCGCGCTCGCGGGTGTAGCGCCGGGCGTTGTCGACGCAGACGGCCGCCCGGGACACCAGGTCCTCTGCCAGGTTCAGATCGTCCTGCTCGAAGGACTCCTGGCGGTGCCGCCGGAAGAACGAGGTGACCCCGAGGGTGACCCCCCGCGCGCGGATCGGGACGATCATCACGCTGTGCAGGCCCAGTTCCAGGAAGATGGCCGCCCCGCCGCCCCGCGTGTGCTCCGCCCACGCCTCTCCCAGCGGATCGAGCCGCTCCTCGCGCCAGGACCGGGCGGTGCGCAGACAGCGGATCGGCGGCGAGCCCGCCGGGTAGGACACCACGTCACCGACGGCCACGACGGCCTCGGGCGAGCGCTCGGCGACCGAGCGGTGCCCCGCGCGGCGCAGCGGCACCGGGTCCCGGTCCGTCAGCGGGCCCGGCGCGGGCTCCCCGCCGCTCAGCACCGACTCCAGCAGGTCGACCGTGACCACGTCGGCGAGCCCCGGCACCGCCACGTCGGCCAGCTCCTGGGCGGTGCGCGTGATGTCCAGGGTGCGGCCGATGCGCTCACCGGCCCGGTCGAGCAGGGCAAGCCGCTGGCGGGTGCGATGGCGGTCCGTGATGTCCTCGACCGTGTAGTACACGCCCATGGGGTGGCCGTGGCCGTCGTCGAGCCGCGTGAACGACATCATGTGCGCGGTCTCGCGCAGCGGGGCGGAACGCACCTGGCCCACGTGCTCGTAGCCGACCACCGGCTCCCCGGTCAGCAGGACCCGGCTGATCTGCGACTCGATCGACTCGGCGTCCAGTCCCGGCTGGATGTCGGCGAGCCGCAGGCCGAGCCGGCTGCCGGGCGGCCCGCCGCCGAACCGGGTCAGCGCGTCGTTCGACCAGACGAAGCGCAGCTCCGTGTCGACGATCGCTATGCCGACGGGGGAGCGGGCCACCATCTGCTCCAGCACCGCGCGGCTCATGTCCCAGCCCGGACCGTCGGCCAGGTCCGACAGCAGCACCAGCCACCGCGAGGGCCCCCGCTCGTCGCCGGCCGCGGTGATCCGCGCCATCAGCCGGACCGGAGGGCCGTCCCGGTGCCGGGCCGTGAGCAGACCGGCCCAGCCGCCGTCCCGGCGGCACCGCTCCAGCAGATCCGGCACCCGCCCCGCGTCGTCGGCGGCCAGCAGCTCCGCGAAACCTTGCCCCACCACCTCGGCGGACGGGTACACCAGCAGCCGCTGGGCCTCCCGCGTCCACCCCGTCACCACGCCCCGCGCATCGACCAGCACGGGCGCGGCGTCCGCCACGTCGAACCCCTTCCGGGCGGCGCCCGGCTCCTCGTCTGCGCCCACGGCCGACCTCTCTGTCGCTGAGAGCGGTCTACCACCTCTTGTCCCCATCTTCACCCTTCCGTCCGCCGGTGCCTCTCAGCGGGGGCCGGGAGGGTGTGCGGCCGCCGGGGGACGGTCCCGCGCCCGCCGCCGCGGGCCCGGCCGGAAGGGTTCCGGGCCGGGCCCGCGGGATCAGGCGGTACGCGCCCGGGAGAGGACCTTCTCCAGCGAACCGAGCGCCCCCGTCAGCTCCTCCGCCGTGATCGTCAGCGGCGGGGCCAGCCGGATGGTGGAACCGTGGGTGTCCTTGACGAGGACGCCCTCGGCGAGCAGCCGCTCGCTGATCTCGCGGCCCGTGCCGACCCGCGGGTCGATGTCGACACCCGCCCACAGGCCCCGCGCCCGGAAGCCGACCACGCCCCGGCCGGCCAGCGCCGACAGCCCGTCCCGCAGCACCAGGCCCAGCTCGGCCGCCCGGCGCTGGAACTCGCCCGTCTCCAGCAGCTCGACCACCGCGGTGCCGACCGCGGCCGCCAGCGGGTTGCCGCCGAACGTCGAGCCGTGCTCGCCCGGTCCGAGCACGCCGAGCACCTCACGGCGGGCCACCACCGCCGACACCGGCACGATGCCGCCGCCCAGCGCCTTGCCGAGCAGCAGCACGTCCGGCACCACCGACTCGTGCTCCACGGCGAGCGTGCGTCCCGTGCGGCCGAGGCCCGACTGGATCTCGTCCGCGACGAACAGGCAGCCCTTGCGGGCGGTCAGTTCGCGCACCCCGGCCAGATAGCCGTCGTCGGGGATGACGACCCCCGCCTCGCCCTGGATCGGCTCCAGCAGCACCGCCGCCGTCGTCTCGTCGACCGCGGCCTCCAGCGCCGCCAGGTCGTTGTACGGCACGACCCGGAAGCCCGGGGTGAAGGGGCCGAACCCCTGCCGGGCCGTCTCGTCCGTGGAGAAGCTCACGATCGTCGTCGTACGGCCGTGGAAGTTCTCGGCCGCCACCACGATCGTCGCCCGGTCGGCGGGGACGCCCTTCACGTCGTACGCCCACTTGCGGGCCACCTTGATGCCGCTCTCCACGGCCTCGGCGCCCGTGTTCATCGGCAGCACCATGTCCAGGCCCGTCAGCGCCGCCAGCCGCTCGGCGAACTCGGCGAGCCGGTCGTTGTGGAAGGCCCGCGAGGTGAGGGTCAGCCGGTCCAGCTGCCGGTGCGCGGCCTCCACCAGCGCGGGATGGCGGTGGCCGAAGTTCAGCGCCGAGTACCCCGCCAGCATGTCGAGGAGGCGGCGGCCCTCCACGTCCTGCACCCAGGCGCCCTCCGCGCGGGCGACGACCACGGGCAGCGGATGGTAGTTGTGCGCCAGGACCGGTTCCTCGGCGCGGATCAGATCGGCGGACGAACGGGTCTGCGCGGGCGCGGTCATGAGCGGATCTCCTGGGTGCAGCACTTGATGCCGCCGCCGGCCTTGAGGAACTCCGACAGGTCGACGGGGACGGGGACGTAACCGCGCTCGTCCAGCCGCGCGGCGAGCGCCTCGGCCTGCGGCGCGATGAACACGTGGCGGCCGTCGGAGACGGAGTTCAGGCCGAACGCGGACGCGTCGTCGCGGGTGGCGAGCACCGCGTCCGGGTACAGCCGTGCCAGCACCTCCCGGCTGCCCGCAGAGAACGCCTCCGGGTAGTACACGATGTTGTCGTCGTCGAGCACGAACAGCGCCGTGTCCAGGTGGTAGAAGAACGGATCGACCAGGGTCAGGCTGATCACCGGGTGGCCGAAGAACTCCTGCGCCTCCCGGTGCGCCTCCCGGCTCGTGCGGAAACCGGTGCCGGCGAGCACGTAGCGGCCCGTCCAGACCAGGTCGCCCTCGCCCTCGCACACGGACTCGGGCCGGTGGACGTCGAAGCCCGCCGTCTTGAACCACGTGTCGTAGTGCGTGGACTCCGGACGGCGCTCGGGCGCGTGGAAGAGGGAGCCGAAGACCCGGCCGCCGACGACGACCGCCGAGTTCGCGGCGAAGACCATGTCGGGCAGGCCGGCGACCGGCTCCACCACCTCGACGTCGTGGCCGTACGAGCGGTAGGCGGTGAGCATCGACCGCCACTGCTCATGGGCGAGATCGGCGTCCACCCGGACGTCCGGCCGCATCCAGGGGTTGATCGCGTACTGCACGGCGAAGTGTCTGGGTTCGCAGACGAGGAAGCGCCGCCGGCGCGGCACACGGGTCTCGTGCACAGAGGGGTTCCTCCGCTTCCTGCGGTGTCGATGAGGATTCCTTCCACGGTAGGAAGGGACGCCGACGGGCGACAAGAAACAAGAGATGCGTGTTCACGCAGGAATGCTGCGTCTTTCGCCTGCTCAGCGCACGACTGCTGCGCCTGCCCGGGGGCCGGGCCCCTCCTCAGGGACGGCCTGGGTGGCGCCCGCCTCCGGACTGTCCGGGATGAGGTGCGACAGCACCATCACACTGATCGTCTTGCGGATGAACGGCTCGACGCGGATGCGCTCCAGCACCTCCTCGAAGTGCTCCACGTCCCGCGCCCGCACGTGCAGCAGCGCGTCCGCGCCCCCCGTGACCGTCATCGCGGCCGTGATCTCCGGATGGTTGCGGACCACCTCGGCCAGCCGCCGCGGCGGCGCCGCGCCCTCGCAGTACACCTCCACGTACGCCTCCGTGCGCCAGCCCAGCGCCTGCGGCTTGACGGTGGCCGTGAACCCCGTGATCACACCCGTCTCGCGCATCCGGTCCACGCGCCGCTTCACCGCCGTCGCCGACAGCCCCACGCTCGCACCGATCTCGGCGAAGCTCGTCCTCGCGTTCGCCACCAGTGCTGTGACGATCTTCCGGTCGAGTTCGTCGAAGGAGGCCGCGCCGCTGTTCATGAGGGCACTGTAAGCGCCGGAACACCCAGCGCGAACGTGGGCGCCGACCACGTGTCCCGGGGCCGTATTGCTCCTACACTCCCGTTCATGCTGCGCGCCCTGGCTGTCGACGACGAACGCCCCTCGCTGGAGGAACTGCTCTACCTCCTGAACGCGGACCCGCGCGTCGGCAGCGCCGAGGGCGCCGGGGACGCCACCGAGGCGCTGCGCCGCATCAACCGCGCCCTGGAGTCCGGCCCCGGCGGACCGGAGGCGATCGACGTCGTCTTCCTCGACATCAACATGCCCGGCCTCGACGGCCTCGACCTCGCCCGGCTGCTCACCGGCTTCGCCGAGCCGCCCCTCGTCGTGTTCGTCACCGCCCACGAGGACTTCGCCGTCCAGGCGTTCGAACTCAAGGCCGTCGACTACGTCCTCAAACCCGTCCGCAAGGAGCGGCTGGCCGAGGCCGTGCGCCGGGCCGCCGAACTCCGCGGCACCGCGCCCCGCATACCCGTGAGCGAACCCGACCCCGACCACATCCCGGTCGAACTCGGCGGCGTCACCCGCTTCGTCCCCGTGGAGGACATCACCCACGTCGAGGCCCAGGGCGACTACGCCCGGCTGCACACCGTGCGCGGCAGCCACCTCGTCCGCATCCCCCTGGCGACCCTGGAGGACCGCTGGCGCTCGCGCGGCTTCGTCCGCATCCACCGCCGCCACCTCGTCGCCCTGCGCCACATCGGCGAACTCCGCCTGGACGCGGGCACCGTCAGCGTCATGGTCGGCTCCGAGGAACTCCAGGTCAGCCGCCGCCACACCCGTGAACTGCGGGACCTGCTGACGAGGAGGCCCTGAACATGGCCCCCGGCCCCGCCGAGCGCCGCGTCGTCGTCACCGGCCCGCCCCGCCAGACCCGCCGGGTCTCCGGCTACTACCGCCCGCGCACCGAGATCGACGAGCAGACCACCCTCGGCCACACCTACGTCCGCTCCCTGATGCGCACCCAACTGCGCACCGCCCTCGCCGTGTTCGCCGTCCTCGGCCTGCTCGTCGCCCCGCTGCCCCTGCTGTTCGCGGCGATGCCGGACGCGAGCCTCCTGGTCTGGACGGTCCTCGGCTTCGGCCTGTACGCCCCGCTGGTCCTGCTGGCCCGCTGGTTCGTGCGCCGCGCCGAACGCAACGAGCGCGACTTCGTCCGCCTCGTCGAGGACCGCTGACCCCGGGCGCCGTGCCCGACGACCGAGACGAGGAGCCGACGCCCCCGTGAACTCCGGCTACGCCGTCACCGCCGTCGCCCTCGTCGCCCTCGCGACGATCCTGGTCGGCGCCTTCGGGCTGCGCATCTCCCGCACCACCTCCGACTTCTACGTCGCCTCCCGCACCGTCGGACCCCGCCTCAACGCCACCGCGATCAGCGGCGAGTACCTCTCCGCCGCCTCCTTCCTCGGCATCGCCGGCCTGGTCCTCGTCCAGGGCCCCGACATGCTCTGGTACCCCGTCGGCTACACCGCCGGCTACCTGGTCCTGCTGCTGTTCGTCGCCGCCCCGCTGCGCCGCTCCGGCGCCTACACGCTGCCCGACTTCGCGGAAGCCCGGCTGTCCTCCCAGGCCGTACGGCGGCTCGCGGGCGCCTTCGTCGTCGGCACCGGCTGGCTGTACCTGCTTCCCCAGCTCCAGGGCGCCGGGCTGACCCTGACCGTGCTGACCGGCGCCCCCGACTGGCTCGGCGGCGTGGTCGTCGCCGTCGTCGTGGTCGCCATCGTCGCGGCCGGCGGCATGCGCAGCATCACCTTCGTGCAGGCCTTCCAGTACTGGCTCAAGCTCACCGCCCTGCTGGTCCCCGCCCTCTTCCTCGTCCTGGCCTGGCAGGGCGACGGCGCCCCGCGCCGCGCCTTCGACGAACCGGCCACCTTCCGCGACCAGCGCGCCGTCCGCGTCGACGACACCCTCCGGCTGACGCTGGAGCGGCCGCTGACCGTCCGCGTCGACGGCACCGTCGACGGCCGCCGCCACCCGGGCCGCACGGTGCGGCTGGCCGCCGGCACCCACCGGATCGAAGCGGGCACCCGCCTGGTCTTCGACCGCGGCGCCGAGGTCCCCGTGCGCGAGCGCGGCAGCGGCGGCGGCCTGTCCCCCTCGCAGGCCGAGAGCCGCGGCGAACGCCCGCTCTACGCCACGTACGGACTGATCCTCGCCACCTTCCTCGGCACCATGGGCCTGCCGCACGTCGTCGTGCGCTTCTACACCAGCCCGCACGGCGTCGCCGCCCGCCGCACCACGGTCGCCGTCCTCGGCCTGATCGGCGCGTTCTACCTGCTCCCGCCCCTGTACGGCGCGCTCGGCCGCCTCTACGCCCCCGAACTCGCCCTCACCGGCGACGCGGACGCCGCCGCCCTGCTGCTGCCCGACCGGCTGATCGGCGGGCTCGGCGGCGATCTGCTCGGCGCGCTCATCGCGGGCGGCGCCTTCGCGGCCTTCCTGTCCACCGCGTCCGGCCTGACCATGGCCGTCGCGGGCGTCCTCACCCAGGACGTGCTGCCCACGCGCGGCGTGCGCCACTTCCGGCTCGGCACGGTCCTCGCCATGGCCGTCCCGCTCGCCGCCAGCGCCCTGGTCGGCGGGCTGCCGGTCGCCGACGCGGTCGGCCTCGCCTTCGCCGTGTCCGCGTCCTCGTTCTGCCCGCTGCTCGTCCTCGGCATCTGGTGGCGCCGCCTCACCCCGCCCGGCGCCGCCGCCGGGATGCTGGTGGGCGGCGGCTCCGCCCTGCTCGCCGTCGCCGCCACCATGGCCGGCTTCCCGGGCTCCGGCGCGCTGCACGCGCTGCTGGCCTGGCCCGCGCTGTGGTCGGTCCCGCTGGGCTTCCTCACCATGATCCTGGTGTCCCTGGCCACCGCGGGCCGGGTCCCGGCGGGCACCGCGGCGATCCTGGCCCGGTTCCACCTGCCGGAGGAGCTGCGGGCGGAGGCGAAGGCGTGAGCGGATTCGTGGCGGGCCTGTGCGTGGCGGTCCTCCCGCTGCTCGCCGCCGGTTTCTGGCTCGGGCGGCGCACCACCCGCCCCCAGCACCTCGGCGGCCTCGGCACCCCGGTCGAGCACGCCACCTTCGAGACCCTGCACACCGCGTCGCTCGCCGCGCCCCCGCTGCGCGCCGGGCTCACCGAGGAGACCGCCCGCAAGTCGGCCCGCAGGCTGCGCTCGCTGCTCGGCACCGACGCGCTCTGCCTGACCGACCACAAGGCCGTCCTGGTCTGGGACGGCGTGGGCGGACACCACCGGACGCAGATCATGGAACGGCTCGCCGGGCCGCTGGAGTCAGGCCGCGGCGAGGCGTTCCCGCTCACCTGCGACACCCCCGACTGCCCGGTGCGCTGGGCCGTCGTCGCCCCGCTCACCGTCGACGACCGGGTGCACGGCACGCTCGTGGCCTGCGCGCCCCGCGAGTCGGCGGTCCTCGCGCGGGCCGCGGGCGAGGTCGCCCGCTGGGTCTCGGTGCAACTGGAGCTCGCCGACCTCGACCAGTCCCGCACCCGCCTCATCGAGGCCGAGATCAAGGCGCTGCGGGCGCAGATATCCCCCCACTTCATCTTCAACTCCCTCGCGGTCATCGCGAGCTTCGTGCGCACCGACCCCGAACGCGCCCGCGAACTGCTCCTGGAGTTCGCCGACTTCACCCGCTACTCGTTCCGCAGGCACGGCGACTTCACCACCCTCGCCGACGAACTGCACGCCATCGACCACTACCTCGCGCTCGTGCGGGCGCGCTTCGGGGACCGCCTCTCCGTCACCCTCCAGATCGCCCCCGAGGTGCTGCCGGTGGCACTGCCGTTCCTGTGCCTCCAGCCGCTCGTGGAGAACGCCGTCAAGCACGGTCTGGAGGGCAAGGGCGGCTCCGCCGCGGACCGCAGCCGCATCACCATCACCGCCCAGGACGCGGGCGCCGAGGCCCTGGTCGTCATCGAGGACGACGGCGCCGGAATGGACCCCGACCTGCTGCGCCGCATCCTCGCGGGCGAGGTGAGCCCCTCCGGCGGGATCGGGCTGTCCAACGTCGACGACCGGCTGCGGCAGGTCTACGGCGACGGCTACGGCCTCGTCATCGAGACCGCCCCCGGAGCCGGGATGAAGGTGACCGCCCGGCTGCCCAAGTACCAGCCGGGCGTGCACTCCGCCGGGCGGCTCACCCGGGAGTGAGGCTCAGGTGCTGCGGCTGGCGACCATCCCCAGGGTGATCAGCCCCAGCACCACCCATCCGAACCACAGCCAGCCGTTGCTCCCGAGCGCCACCGTGTAGGCGGTCACCGCGACGAGACCGCCGACGGTGAGCACCCCCATCGCCTTCGTGGAACCGTCCGCAGAACCGGGCATCGCGACAGCCTCCTCAGGTTCGTCCACCTCCATGGTGCCCCGGTTCCGGCTCCGCACGAACGGAGCGGACGAAAAGCCGCCGCCGGGGGCCGCCGCGGTCACCCGCGGTGCCCGACCCTGCGCGCAGCGTCCTCGGCGGCTCCCGCGGGTGTTCAGCGAGGCGGGGCAGGCGTGGTACGCCCGGAGCTCCCGGTCGCCGTCCCGGTCCGCCGCCCGGCCCTTTGCGTCTGGCCTGCCGCTCTCGGAGCCGCACCACTGGAGGAGCAGGGCGATCAGCACCGGCACCGAGGGGATCTCGCTGAACGCACGGGCGATGCCGCCCGCCGCGTTCTGGCCGGAGAGCGCGTCGATGCCGAGCGAGGCGGGCGGGTTCGCGAACGTGCCCACCATCGGCGTGGACGCCCTCATCAGCGCGATGGCGAAGAAGGCGTGGAAGGGCGTGCCCGCGAACAGCTCCGGCATCCGCGTCAGACGGCCCGGCCGCCGCGGACCGGGGCCGACGCCGATGACCGGCCGGAAGAAGAGCACGCCCACCGCGAGGGAGCGCGCCGTCATCGCGGCATGGCCCGCGTTGCGCGCGTTCGTCCGCCCCGGGTGAGGACCGCCCCGGCCACCGGCGTGACCGGGGCGGGGGAGTCGCCCCGGACCGCTACAGCACGCACTCCGCCTCGTCGTAGCGGTCCGCCGGGACCGTCTTCAGCGTCTCCACCGCCTCGGCCAGCGGCACCATCACGATGTCGGTGCCCCGCAGCGCCGTCATGTGCCCGAACTCGCCCCGGTGCACGGCCTCCACCGCGTGCCACCCGAAGCGCGTGGCCAGCACCCGGTCGTACGCGGTGGGCGTCCCGCCGCGCTGCACATGGCCGAGGATCACCGGCCGGGCCTCCTTGCCGAGGCGCTCCTCCAGCTCGATGGACAGCTGCCGCGCCACGCCCGCGAAGCGCTCGTGGCCGTAGATGTCCTTGCCGCCCTCGTCGAAGGCCATGGACCCGGCGCGCGGCTTGGCGCCCTCGGCCGCCACGACGATCGCGAAGCGCTTGCCCGCCTCGAAGCGCCGTCCGACCACCCGGGTCAACTCGTCGATGTCGAAAGGCCGTTCCGGGACGACGACGGCGTGCGCGCCGGCCGCCATGCCGGAGTGCAGCGCGATCCAGCCGGTGTGCCGGCCCATGACCTCCACGACGAGGACGCGCTGGTGCGACTCGGCGGTGGTCTTCAGCCGGTCCAGGGCCTCGGTGGCCACCGTCACGGCCGTGTCGAAGCCGAACGTGACGTCGGTGACGGCGATGTCGTTGTCGATCGTCTTCGGCACGCCCACGACGGGCAGACCGCTGTCCGCCATCAGCCGGGCGGCCTTCAGCGTGCCCTCGCCGCCGATCGGGATGATCGCGTCCAGGCCGAGCTCCTCGACGTGGCCCCTGGCCCGCTCCACGCCGTCCCGCAGATGCGAGGGCTGCACCCGGGAGGAGCCGAGGATCGTGCCGCCGCGGGCGAGGATGCCGCCCACCGCGTCGAGGTCGAGCTTGAGGTAGTCGCACTCCAGGAGGCCCTTCCAGCCGTCCCGGAACCCGATGACCTCGTCGCCGTGGTCGACGACGGCGCGGTGCACGACGGACCGGATGACGGCGTTCAGGCCGGGGCAGTCGCCGCCGGACGTGAGGACACCAATGCGCATAGCCCGTAAAACCTTCTCCACGTGGGCCGGGACCGGACCACGCTGTCCGGCTCGAATCCCCGCCACCCTAGCGGCATCCGGGGGCGGGGCCGAACCGTGCGTCCGCCTGCTGGACCGGCCCGCTCACCTGTGCGGAAGGGGCGTCAGACGGGCTTGCGCCGGCAGGCGCGCACGCACGGGGAGCGTGCCGTCAGGCGGGCTGCTGCGCCGCCGCGATCCGCTCGTTGCGCAGCGACTCGTACCACCGGTCGTCGGTCGGCGGCAGCGCGTTGACGTCGAGCGCCAGCTTCAGCAGCAGATCCGCGATCAGCGGGTTGCGGGCCAGCACCGGACCGTGCATGTACGTGCCGAAGACGGTCTCGTTGAACGCGCCCTCCGTGCCGTCGCCCGTGCCGTTGCCGTTGCCGAAGCGGACCTTCGCCAGCGGCCGGGCGGTCGGACCGAGGTGGGTGACCCCCTGGTGGTTCTCGAACCCGGTCAGCGGGGGCAGGCCGAGCCGCGGGTCGATGTCCCCGAGCACGTCGCCGACGCAGCGGGCGCCCTCGCCGCGCACCGACACCACGTCGAGCAGCCCGAGTCCGGGCTCGCGCTGGCCGAGGTCGTTGATGAACTCGTGCCCGAGGATCTGGTAGCCGGCACAGACGGAGAACACGATGGCGCCGTTGCCCACGGCCCGGTCCAGGCCGCCGTCCCGGCGCAGCCGCTCGGCCGCCAGCCGCTGCGGACGGTCCTCGCCGCCGCCGATGAGGTAAATGTCGCCGGAGGTCGGGATGGGCTGGTCGCTGCGCACGTCCAGGCGGGCCACGTCGAGCCCGCGCTGGCGGGCCCGGCGCTCCACCACGAGGACGTTGCCCTGGTCGCCGTAGGTGCTGAGCAGGTCCGGGTAGATCCAGACGACCCGCAGACTGTTGTCGCTCATGAAGTCACTGTCCTTGTGAGTACGCCGGGACCGGTCAGTTGCCGACGCGGCGGCGCAGGTCCTGGAAGGCGGTGTAGTTCGCGATGACCTCGATCCGCCCCGGCGGGCAGGCGGCCACGGCCTGGTCCAGGTTGTCGAAGACCTGGAACTGCTGGTTCGCCACCTCCAGCCGCACCGCGAGGTCGAGTCTGCGGTCGCCGACGACGCAGATCGGGTGACCGGCCAGCCGCGTGTAGTCGACGTCCCAGAGCCAGGAGGTGTCGGTGCCGTCCGCGCCGCGTGCGTTCACCGAGAGGATCACCGGGGTCGGCGGCGGGTCGATCAGCGAGAACGTCTCCAGCCAGCCGGCCGGGTTCTTCGCGAGCAGCAGCCGCAGGTCCCGCCCCTGGAACTGGACCACGTCGTAGCGTCCGGCGACGGCCTGCACCGCGAACATCCGCTCCAGCGCGACCTGCGGCGGCACACCGAAGACGGCGGCCACGGCGGCCGAGGAGGCGGCGTTGGCCTTGTTGGCGCGGCCGGGGAGCTGGAGCCGGATGGGCCAGGCCGACCCGTGCGGGTCCAGCACGTGGTCGCCGGAGAGCGCCCAGCTCGGCGTGGGGCGGCGGAAGCCGCACTCGCCGCAGAACCAGTCGTCCCCGGGGCGCTGCATCACACCGCCGCAGGACGGGCACGACCAGGCGTCGTCCTTCCACATCTGGCCCGCCGCGACCCAGATCACGTTGGGCGACGACGAGGCCGCCCACACGACCAGCGGGTCGTCGGCGTTGGCGACGACCACGGCCTTGGAGCCGGCGAGGCCCTCGCGCCAGTTCTCGGCGAGCATCCGGGTCTCGGCCGCGCGGTCCAGCTGGTCGCGGGAGAGGTTGAGCAGGGCGATGCACTTGGGGTCGGTGTCGCGGGCGACGCCCGCGAGGTACTTCTCGTCGACCTCGATGACGCCGTAGCGCGCCTCCGACCGCCCCGCGAGGGCCGACGTGATGCCGGCCGGCATGTTCGCGCCGAGCGCGTTGGACACGACCGGGCCCGCGGCCCGCAGCGCCTCCGCGATCAGGCGGGTCGTGGTGGTCTTGCCGTTGGTCGCGGAGACGAGGACCACGTCCAGGTTCTGCGCGAGCCTGGCGAGTAGGTCGGGGTCGAGTTTGAGTGCCACCCGGCCACCGATCACCGAACCGCTGCCGCGCCCCGCGGCGCGAGATGCCGCCGCGACCGCCTTGCCGGCGGTCACGGCCAGCTTGGCCCGCGGCGTGAGCGGGTCCGAGTTGCCTGCCATCAGTTCTCGATCCTCCTTGCGTACGCGCCGCGCTTGCGCCCTACGGCAACGTGGTGGTGGTCAGCCTATTCGAGATCCATTCGCACTCCCGAATCGCCGTACCCTTGCGGCCATGCGCAACGCCTCCATTCCGGGCACGCACGGACGTGTCCGGCCCCTCACCCTGCTCGGCGACCCGGTGCTCCGCACGCCCGGCGCGGAGGTCACCGCCTTCGGCCCGGAACTGGCCGCCCTGGTGGAGGACTTGTTCGCGACGATGTACGCCGCGCGGGGTGTGGGCCTGGCGGCGAGCCAGGTGGGCGTGGGACTGCGGGTGTTCGTGTACGACTGCCCGGACGACGAGGACGTGCGCCACCTCGGGCACGTCGTGAACCCGCGGCTGGTGGAGGCCGACGGGGTGGTGGTCCGCGGCCCGGAGGGCTGTCTGTCCCTGCCCGGACTGGAGGCGGGCACCGAGCGGTTCGACCACGCGGTGGTCGAGGGGCGCACGGTGACCGGCGAGCCGGTGACCGTGCACGGCACGGGCTTCTTCGCGCGCTGTCTTCAGCATGAGTACGACCACCTGGACGGGAAGCTGTACGCGGACCGTCTGCGCGGCCTGCGGCACCGCCGGCTGATGCGGCAGGTGGCGCGGGCCTCCTGGAACAGGCCGGAACCGGGCGCGTAGGGGCGCGCCCGGGGCGTCGGCCGTCAGAATCCGGGACCGCCGACCCGGTCCCCGGCGGCGGCCAGCCGCCCCCAGAGCAGGTCGGCCAGGCTGCGCACCAACTCGGCCCGCGTGCACGGCCGTTCCCCGAGCCACCAGTCGCCGGCCGCGTGCATCATCCCCACGATGCCGTGGCCCCACACCCGGGCGAGCCGCTCGCTGCCGGGTCCGAGGTCGAGGCGCTCCCCGATGACGGTGGCCAGTTCCTCGCCCATCCGGCGCAGCAGGGGCGCGGAGTGCCTGCCCACGTCGAAGCCGGGGTCGCCGGGGTGGCCGCCCTCGGCCGGGTGCATCAGGAACCGGTAGACCTGGGGCCGGGCCTCGATGGCGGAGAGATAGGTGTCCAGTGTGGCCTCGACGCGCTCGCGCCGGTCCGCGGGGGCGTCGAGCGCGGCCCGCAGCGAGTCCAGCAGCGCGTCCGTGTGCCGCATGGCCAACGCCGCGTAAAGACCGCCCTTGTCGCCGAAGTGCCGGTACAGAATCGGCTTGGTGATACCCGCCTCGGCCGCGATGGCGTTCATCGAGGCGTGCGGGCCGTCCCGCAGTACGACTCTGTCCGCGGCCTCCAGCAGCTCGCGCCGGCGGCGGTCGGCCGACCGCTGCTGATCGGTCCGCTGCGTGGTGTCCATGAGTTCTCCCCACCCGTACTGATTCGGTGACGCCTGCGCAAAGTAACACTCAACCAGGCGAGACGATCGAACGGGTTGCCGACGGGGCATCCGGAGTTGACTTTACCTACTCACGGGTAACAAACTAATGTTACCGCTAGTAACAAGCATGCGCCTAGTCATGCACGTACGCCGCTGGAGGGGTCATGGCCGAGTTCACCATGGAGCTCAACGACGAGCAGAAGGAAGTCCGGGACTGGCTGCACGGCTTCGCCGCCGACGTCATCCGCCCCGCGGCCGCCGAATGGGACGAGCGGGAGGAGACCCCCTGGCCGGTCATCCAGGAGGCCGCGAAGGTCGGCATCTACTCGCTCGACTTCTACGCCCAGCAGTACTTCGACCAGACCGGCCTCGGCATCCCGATGGCCATGGAGGAGCTGTTCTGGGGCGACGCGGGCATCGCCCTGTCGATCGTCGGCACCGGGCTGGCCGCCGTGGGCGTGCTCGCCAACGGCACCGAGGAGCAGATCGGCACCTGGGTGCCGCAGATGTACGGCGACGCCGGCGACGTGAAGCTCGCCGCCTTCTGCTCCTCCGAGCCCGACGCCGGCTCCGACGTCTCCTCGATGCGCACCCGGGCCGTGTACGACGAGGCCAGGGACGAGTGGGTGATCAACGGCACGAAGACCTGGGCGACCAACGGCGGCATCGCCAACGTCCACGTCGTCGTCGCGGTCGTCGACCCGGACCTCGGCTCCAAGGGCCACGCGTCCTTCATCGTCCCCCCGGGCACGGCGGGCCTGACCCAGGGCCAGAAGTTCAAGAAGCACGGCATCCGCGCCTCCCACACCGCCGAGGTCGTCCTCGACGGCGTGCGGGTGCCGGGCTCCTGCCTGCTGGGCGGCAAGGAGAAGCTGGACGAGCGGCTGGCACGGGCGCGTGAGCGGGCCAGGACGGGCGGCGAGCGGGTGAAGAACGCGGCGATGGCCACGTTCGAGGCCTCGCGTCCGGCGGTCGGCGCGATGGCGGTCGGCACCGCCCGCGCCGCCTACGAGGTCGCCCTCGACTACGCGATGACGCGCGAGCAGTTCGGCCGCCCGATCATCGACAACCAGGGCGTCGCCTTCCAACTGGCCGAGATGCGCACGCAGATCGACGCCGCGCGGCTGCTGGTGTGGCGGGCGTCCTGGATGGCGGTCAACGGCAGGCCGTTCACCGCGGCCGAGGGGTCGATGTCCAAGCTGTTCGCGAGCGAGACCGCGAAGAAGGTCACCGCCCAGGCGATCCAGATTCTCGGTGGCAACGGCTACACCCGCGAGTACCCGGTGGAGCGGATGCACCGCGACAGCGCCATCTACACGATCTTCGAGGGCACGAGCGAGATCCAGCGCCTGGTGATCGCCCGCACCCTGTCGGGCATGCCGATCCGGTAGCCGCCGGCGCACCACCCCGCAGGACGGCCGCCGCCGGTGGTCCTACGGGGTGGTGCCGCTGCTGTGGGCGATGCAGGCCACGTCGATGCGGTCCGCGAGTTTGGCCAGTTCGATGGTGAGCGCGGCCACCGTGTCCTCGTCCAGGCCGTCCGCCCCGGCCTCCACCAGGTGCAGCCACCGACCGCCCAGCGTGCGCAGCAGCTTGCTCACGTCGGAGGCGGCCACCTGGAGGGTCCCGCGGTCGTCGACGATCAGCGGCAGGGTAACTTCGCGGTTCACACCCGTGATCGTAACGGCGCGGCGCTCACGCGCCCTGCCAAACCGTGGTGATGTTGCAGAACTCGCGGATTCCGTGCCCGGACAGCTCACGGCCGTATCCGGACCGCTTCACTCCGCCGAACGGGAACGCCGGATGGGACGCGGTCATGCCGTTGACGTAGACGCTCCCCGCCTCCAGGTCCCGTACGAACCGGTCCACCTCGGACTCGTCGCGGGTCCACACGTTGGAACTCAGGCCGAAGGGCGAGTCGTTGGCGATCAGCACCGCCTCGTCCAGATCGCCCGCCCGGTACAGGGTGGCGACCGGCCCGAACGCCTCCTCCCGGTGGATGCGCATCTCGCGGGTGATGCCCGCGAGGACGGTGGGCGGGTAGTACCAGCCGGGCAGTTCGGGCCGGCGCAGCCGGTGGCCGCCGCACAGGACGCTCGCGCCGCCGCGCCGGGCGTCGTCGACCAGCTCCTCCAGGTCGGTGCGCCCCTGCTCGCTGGCGAGCGGGCCGACCTCCGTCGCCTCCTGCATCGGGTCGCCGACCACCAGCGCCCTCATGCCCTCGGTGAACCGCTCGGCGAAGGCGTCGTAGACGTCCGTGTGCACGATGAACCGCTTGGCGGCGATGCAGGACTGGCCGTTGTTCTGCACCCGCGCGGTCACCGCGACCCGCGCCGCCCGGTCCACGTCCGCGGACGGCATGACGACGTAGGGGTCGCTGCCGCCCAGTTCCAGCACCGTCTTCTTGATCATTTCGCCGGAGGTGGCGGCGACCGCCCGCCCTGCGGGCTCGCTGCCGGTCAGGGTGGCCGCCTTGACGCGGTCGTCGCGCAGGATCTCGTCGACCGCCCCCGAACCGATGAGCAGGGTCTGGAAGCAGCCCTGCGGGTAGCCCGCCCGGTGGAACAGGTCCTCCAGGTACAGGGCGGTCTGCGGGACGTTCGAGGCGTGCTTGAGCAGGCCGACGTTGCCCGCCATCAGCGCCGGGGCCGCGAACCGGATCACCTGCCACAGCGGGAAGTTCCACGGCATCACCGCGAGGACCGGGCCCAGCGGCCGGCAGCGCACCCGCACCCGCGCGGCACCGGAGTCCCGCACGTCGGACTCCGCCGGCTCCTCGTCGGCGAGCAGTCCCTCGGCGCGCTCGGCGTACCAGCGCATCGCCCTGGCGCACTTGGCGGCCTCCGCGCGGGCCTGCGTGAGGGGCTTGCCCATCTCGGTGGTCATCACCCGGGCGATGTCCTCCTGGTCCTGCTCCAGCAGGTCGGCGGCCCGCAGCAGCAGGCGCGCGCGCTCGGCGAAGCCCGTCGCGCGATAGGTGCGGAAGGTGGCCTCGGCCAGCCGGAGCCGCCGCTCGACCTCCTCCTCGCCCATCGCCTCGTACGTCTTCAGCGTCTCGCCGTTCGCCGGGTTGACCGTCGCGATGGGCATGACCGGACCTCCTGGGTGCTGACCGATGCTTCGACCTTCCCGCGCGGCGGTGGCCACCGCAACGCGTGTACGGCCGCTCAGGACGAGTGCTCCGCCAGCCGGTCGAGAAACGCGGCCTGCGCGGTGACGATCACCTCGCGTGCCGCGTCCAGACCCAGCCAGCGCACCCGGTCCAGCTCCGGGAACTCCTCGGTGCGCCCCGAGCGCGGCGGCCACTCCGTCCGGAACGTGCCGGGGACCACGCGCGCCGGGTCCAGGTCCGCCTCCACCGCCCACACCGTGACCGTCTTGCCGCCCCGCTGGGTGACCTCCCCGAGCGGCAGCGCCTCGCCGTCGGGCGGCGCGAGCCCCAGTTCCTCCCGGAACTCGCGGCGTGCCGCGTCCCAGGCGGTCTCGCCGGGTCCGTACTCGCCCTTGGGGACCGTCCACGCCCCCGCCTCGCGCCGGGCGAAATACGGGCCGCCCATGTGGCCGAGCAGCACCTCCAGTCCGTCGCCGCCGCGGCGGAACAGCAGCAGGCCCGCGCTGCGCCTCCCGCGCGCCGCGCTCACGGGGCGACCTCCGGGTGGGCGGCGAGCAGGGTCTCCACCGTGTCGGCGTCCTGCGGCCGCTTGTCCTCGCGGTAGCGCACCACGCGCGCGAAGCGCAGCGTTACGCCGGCCGGGTAGCGGGTGGACCGCTGCAGACCGTCGTAGGCGATCTCGACGACGAGTTCGGGGCGCACCGTCACGCCCCAGCCCTTCTCCGCCACGGCGAGCTCCCGCAGGCGCTCCGTCTGCCACGCCAGCATCGCGTCCGTCATGCCCTTGAACGTCTTGCCGAGCATGGCGAAGCCGCCCTCGGCCGTGCGCGCGCCCAGGTGGAGGTTGGAGAGCCGGCCGGTCCTGCGGCCGTGGCCCCACTCGGCGCCCAGCACCACCAGGTCCAGCGTGTGCACCGGCTTGACCTTCACCCAGGAGGCGCCGCGCCGCCCCGCGCCGTAGGGGGCGTCGAGCGCCTTGACCACCACGCCCTCGTGGCCGCGTGCCAGGGCCGCGGCGAGGAAGTCCTCGGCCCGGCCCACGTCCCCGGGGCCGGACACCAGCGTGCGGCGGACCCGCATCGGCTCGGGCACCAGGCGGGCCAGCTCGGCGTGCCGCCGGGTGAGGGGCAGGTCGAGCAGGTCGCGGCCGTCCACGGACAGGGCGTCGAAGAAGACGGGGGAGACGGGGACCTCCCTGGCCGCGGCGCCCACGTCCACGCGGGAGCCGACCCGGCCCGCGGTCTCCTGGAACGAGCGGGGGCGGCCCGCCTCGTCGAAGGCGAGCACCTCGCCGTCCAGCACGAACCGCTCGCCGTCCAGTTCCCGTGCCGTCGCGGTCAGTTCGGGCAGCCGGTCCGTGATGTCGTCGAGGGTGCGGGTGTAGATCCGCACCGTGCCGCCGTCGCGGTGCACCTGGACGCGGATGCCGTCGAGCTTCTCCTCGACCGCGCAGGCGCCCAGCCCCGCGACCGCCTCGGCGACCGAGGGCGCGGACCGCGCGAGCATCGGCTGGACGGGTCGGCCGACGGTCAGCCGGAACCGGCCGAGGGCGTCCGGCCCGTCCGCCAGGAGCGCCCCGGCCACGGCCTGGAGCGACCCGGCGAGCATCACCGCCCGCCGTACGCCGGCCGCGGGCGCCCCGGTCGCCAGGGCCAGCCCCTCCACCGCCACGGCGTCCAGCGCGCCCTGCCGGACCTCCCCGGTGATCAGTCCGAACAGGAAGCGCTGCTCCTCCTCGGTGGCCGCGCCCATCAACTCGCCGACCAGACGCGCCCGTTCGGCCTGCGAACCGGTGCCGGACACCTTGCCGAGCGCGGTGAGCCGGGCGTCCACGCCGCGCACGGTCAGGGACGGTTCCGCGGCCGGGGCGACCGGCCGGCCGAGCACCTTCCAGCCGATGCCGAGCCGGCCCTGCGGCAGCCGGCCCGCGAGATACGGGATGACGATCGGCACGTCGTCCGCCTCGGCGTCCCGGAACAGCTCCGCGAGCAGAGCGGTCTTGCGGGACCGGGCCGAGGCCGCGGCGACCTCCTGGGACACACGGGCGAGCCTGCTCAGCAGCATGGGGCCATGGTGAACCGTGCCGCGCCGGTTCACACCCCCGCGCCCCGCGCC
>NZ_AGBF01000099.1 GCF_000225525.1 Streptomyces zinciresistens K42
TGCCGGACGACGTCCAGGTTGTGCTCGATGACGATGACCGTATTGCCCCGGTCCACCAGGCCGTTCATCAGCCCGACGATGGTGTCGACGTCGGACATGTGCAGGCCCGTCGTCGGCTCGTCGAGGACGTACACGGACTTGGAGCCGTGCAGCCGGCCCGCGAGCTTCAGACGCTGGCGCTCGCCGCCCGAGAGCGTACTCAGCGGCTGCCCGAGGGTGAGATAGCCGAGCCCGACGTCGGTCAGGCCGGTCAGCTTGTCCAGGACCTCGCGCTCGGTGAAGAACTCGACGGCGCTCTCGGCGGACAGGTCCAGCACATCGGCGACGGACTTGCCGCGCAGCTCGTAGGCCAGGACCTCCTCCTTGAACCGGCGGCCCTCGCAGGCTTCGCACCGGGTCCGGACGGGGTCCATGTAGGCGAGTTCCACGACGAGTTCACCGCGCCCGTTGCACTCGTCGCAGGCGCCCGCCGAGTTGAAACTGAACAGGCTCACCGGCACGCCGTTGGCCTTGGCGAAGAGCTTGCGGATGGTGTCCATCATGTCGAGGTGGCTGGCGGGCGTGGATCGCGAGGAAGCCCTGATGGCCGTCTGGTCGACCAGGATCGTGTCCGGGTACGCGTCCATGAACGCTCCGGTGATCAGCGAGCTCTTTCCGGATCCGGCGACCCCGGTGACCGCCGTGAGGACCCCGGTCGGGATGCCGACCGAGACGTTGCGGAGGTTGTGGAGGTCGGCGTTCTCCACCGCGAGCTTTCCCGTCGGGCGGCGGACGTCCGCCTTCACGTCCGCGGTGCGGCGCAGACAGACGGCGGTGAGCGTGTCGGCCCGCTTCAGCTCCGGGAAACCGCCCTCGAAGACGATCTCCCCGCCGTGGACGCCCGCTCCGGGACCCACGTCGACCACATGGTCGGCGATCTCGATGACGTCCGGATCGTGCTCGACGACGATCACCGTGTTGCCCATGTCCCGCAGCTCCCGCAGCAGGCCGTTGAGGCGGCCCACGTCGCGCGGGTGCAGACCCGTGCTGGGCTCGTCGAAGATGAACGTCATGCCGACCAGACTGCTGCTGAGGTGGCGCACCGTCTTCAGCCGCTGGGCCTCACCGCCGGAGAGCGACAGGGTCTCCCGGTCCAGCGAGAGATAGCCGAGCCCGATGCCCTCGATGCGCTCGAAGGCGGTACGGATCCCCGCGGCGACGGGGGTGGCGACCGGGTCGTCGATCCCGTCGAGGAGCTTGATCAGGTCACTGATCTCCATCCGTGTCCAGTCGGCGATGGTGCGGCCGGCGACGGTCGCGGCGAGCGCGGTGGGATTCAGCCGGGTGCCGCCGCAGCCCGTGCACTCCCCCAGCGTGATGAACCGCTCGATGTTGGCACGGCCGCGCTCGCTGAGCGAGCCGAGGTCGCGCTTGAGATTGGTCCGGGCGAAACGGGCCACGACGCCTTCGTACTTGAGGGTGGCCGTGGTGTTGGTCGTGGACACCGTCACCGTGCCGCCGCTGCCGTGCAGGAGCATCTCCCACTCGGCATCGGTGTAGTCGCTCAGCACCTTCGCGGTGTCGAAGTGCCCGGACTTCGCGTACATCTGCCAGTCCATCGCACCGGGCTTGTGCGTGCTGAGCTGGATCGCTCCCCCGTCGAGCGACTTCGTCCGATCGAGCAGCCGGTCGACGTCCACTCGGCGCATCCGGCCGAGGCCGTCGCACTCCGGGCACATGCCCTGCGGGTTGTTGAAGGAGTACGCCGAGGGCGGGTTGTACGGCGTGCCCAGACGGGAGAACAGCACGCGCAGCGACGAGTAGAGGTCCGTCATCGTGCCGACCGTCGACCGCGCGTTGCCGCCGACCGGCTTCTGGTCGACGACCACCGGGGCGGTCAGGTTCTCGATGACGTCCGCGTGGGGGCGCTGGTACTTCGGCAACTGATTGCGGATGAACCAGTCGTAGGTGCTGTTGAGCTGCCGCTGCGCCTCCACGGCCAGGGTGTCGAACACGATCGACGACTTCCCCGACCCGGAGACGCCGGTGAACACCGTGATCCTGTTCTTCGGGATCCGCAGCGACACGTCCTTGAGGTTGTGCTCGCGCGCGCCCGCGATGCGGATGTACTGCGCGTTGTTGATGTCGTTGCGCTCGACTTCTGTCATTTCAGGGCCTGTTCACGTTTTGATCGGGAGGGGAACGCCGAACCGGATGGGGGTCACGCGGTGCGGTCGAGATAGCGGTGCCGTTCTGTGTACAGCTCGGACTCGCTCTGCGCGAGCTGCCGCAGCTCCTTCACGTGGCTCTGGAAGTCCGGGTGAGCGACGGCCGCGCGAAGCGCGTTCGCTTGCTCCCAGCGGGCGATGTTCACGTACCGCTGGGGGTCCTTCACGTCCTGGGACAGGGTGTAGCCGATGATGCCCGGCTGTTCCGTCATGAAGGCCGCGATACGCGCGAAGGCGTCCTCGAACTCCTGCGGGCTCCCGGAGACCGTGAACCTGTTCACGAAGGTGACCTGGGGCTGCGGAGTGTCCTGCTGGGCCATCGTGCTCTCCTTTACGACAGGGCGACGGAAGGCTGTACGGGGCCGGACCGGGCGGTCAGGCTGTGGAGACAGGCGAGCAGGCAGCGTGCCTGGACGTTCACGTAGTGGCTGTGCCGCATCAGGGCGACCAGCTGGGCCACGGTGAGCCAGCGGTGATCCGGGGCTCCGGCCCCGTGGTCCTCCTCCGTCTCCACGATCAGGTAGCGGTTGCGGGCATGGTAGAAACGGCCGCCCTCCTCCGAGTGCACCGCGTCGAAGCGGATCCGCTCGGGGGCGGCGTTCAGCACCGCGTCCAGGTGGGGCGGGCGCGCCCCGGCGGGCAGTGCGTCGAGGCCGGCCGGGGCGCACTGGACCGTCGGGGCCAGTTCGACGACATCCGCGTACCCCGGTTCCGTGGCGGCGTGGACGAGCAGGTGCAGGACGCCGTCGATCCTGCGGGCCAGAAAGGCGATCACGCCCTCACCGCAGGGCTCGATCATGGGCTGGGCCCAGGCGCGGACCTCGCGACCGGTTGCCGCGACATCGACCCCGGTCACCCGGAAGAACCGGCCGCTCTCGTGCGCGATGCGGCTGTCGTCGCGGCGCCAGCCCGCCAGCGCCCGCAGCGGGACCCGCTCGGCGACGACGTCCCTGCGGGTGCGGACGTCGGTGATCCAGTGCAACACGCCTGCCAGGTTCTCGGGCACGTCCGCACGCTCGTCGCAGGAGCGGACGAGCGCGGCCGTGAAGTCGTCCGCCGGAGTGCCGAGGACACGCGGCAGGCCGGGACCGATCGGGCATCCATGTTCACCAGGTCCGGCTGCTGCCAGCGTTCGACAGGGGCGCCGGGCAGGTGGACGTCGAGGCCCTCGACGGAGTAGAAACGGCCCGTCTCGTGGACGAGGTTCCCGGTGCCGGGCTCTGTGTGCCAGCCGGCGAGGTCCTCCAGCGCGACCTGCCGGACCAGCATGTCGGTGTGCTGCTTCTGTGCAGCGAGCCACCGGTGGAACCGGTCGGCGGCACCGGCCCCGGTGTCCGCCACCACGGATCTCGCGATCCGCAGGTGAGCGGCGTCGTGGGGCGCTGCCGTCCCTGCCCGGGGGGTCCGCGAACGAGTGGTCAAGGCAACCCCCGGGAGTTGTGGTCGACGACCCGCCCACGATCGATTCCCGGGCTCGATACCGCCTGCAATCGCGCTCGAACGTCACTGGCAGGGGTGCGGGCGGTGCCGGGTCGCGCCCCCGGGGCCGGTCGGGGACGCGCGCCGCCGGATGGGGCGGTGGCCGGGCCGCTCCGGGAGGGAAGGAGCCGAGCGAGACGGGGGTGACCCGCTCGGCTCCCGTCGTGGGGTGTCAGGCCGTGAAGGCCGCGGCGTTCTCCCTGACCCACTGGACGAAGGTCCGCGGGGGCTTGCCGGTGACCCGCTCCACCGTGTCCTGCACCGTGTAGCCGGCCTCCGGCGGGTTGGTGCGCATCGTGAGGAAGAACTCGACGTCCTCGTCGGAGTAGCCGGTCTGACGCCACTCGGCGACGATCTCGTCCTGGCTCAGCTCGACGTACTTCACCTCGCGGCCCAGAGCCTCGCTGATCGCGCGTACCTTCTCCGGCGGAGTCAGCGCCTGCGGGCCGGTGATCCAGTACTCCTGGCCCGCGTGTCCGTCGGAGGTGAGGGCGGCGGCGGCGACGGCGGCGATGTCGGCGTCGTGCACCATCGCGCTCTTCGCCTGGGCGAACGCCTCGCGGACGACGCCCTCGTTCTTGATCGACTCGGTCCACTCCAGGGCGTTGGACATGAACTCCACCGGCGAGAGGAAGGTCCACTCCAGGCCGCCGGCTTCCACCGCCTCCTCCAGGGGGCTCTTGGTGACGTCGCCCTTGAGCACGGTCACCTTGCGGACGCCGGACTCCTTGGCGAGCTCGACGATCTCCGGGCCGTTCTCCAGCGGGGCGAAGTCCGCACCGTTGAAGCTGATCAGATGGGCGGCCGTGACCCCCTTGAATGCCTCGACCAGGGAGCTCGTGTCGGAGAGGTCCCCCGCGATCACTTCGGCGCCCGCGGGCAGGTTCGCCTTGGCGGGGTTGCGGGTCAGCGCGCGCACCGGGTGTCCGGCGGCGAGCAGCTGTTCCACCAGGGGGCGTCCGACGTTTCCGGTGGCACCGGCGATGAGAATGGTCATGGGATCTCCTTCGGTCTGACGGCCACGCTAAAAGCATTCGCGGTCACCTCCTGTCCTCCGTTGATGAGAAGGTCGGTCCATGTTGGAAACCTCGGCTCGACTGCTGCGTTTACTTGCGTTGCTCCAGGCCCACCGGGAGTGGTCGGGGCCCGATCTGGCCGACCGCCTGAAGGTGAGCCCCCGAACCGTCCGGCGCGATGTCGACAAGCTGCGGGCCCTCGGATACCCGATCAACGCGATGGGCGGAGTGGGCGGCGGCTACCAGCTGGCGGCCGGAACGTCGTTGCCGCCGCTGCTGCTGGACGACGAGGAGGCGGTCGCGGTGGCGGTCGGGCTGCGCACCGCGGCCGGCGGCGCGATCACGGGCATCGCCGAGATCTCGGTGCGGGCCCTGGCCAAGCTGGACCAGGTGCTGCCCTCCCGGCTGCGCCACCAGGTCAACGCGCTCAGCGCGGCGCTGGTGACCATGCCGACGCTCGCTCCCACGGTCGACCCGGCGATGCTGACCGCCATCGCGTCGGCGGTGCGGGACCACGAGCGGCTGCGGTTCGACTACACCGCGCGCGACGGAGCGGCGACCGTGCGTGATGTGGAGCCGTACCGGCTGGTCCACGACGGGCAGCGGTGGTATCTGGTGGCCTGGGACACCCGTAGGGAGGGCTGGCGCAGCTTCCGGGTGGACCGGATGGCGCTGCGGATCCCCAACGGGCCGCGGTTCACTCCGAAGCCCCTGCCCGCGGAGGACATGGCTTCCTATGTGGCGTCGGCTGTCACCAGCGGCCAGTACCGCTACCGGGCGGTGATCACCATGCACGGCCCGGCGAGCGAAGTGGCCCTGGAAGTGCCTCCGTCACTGGGCGTGGTGGAGCCGGTCGACGACCGCACCTGCGTGCTCCGCATCGGCTCCACCAGTCTGGACCACCTCGCGGTGTGGGTGGCCGCGTTCGGCTTCGGCTTCGAGGTGCAGGAGCCGCCCGAGCTGGTGGAGCACCTGCGCACTCTCAGCTGCCGGCTGCACCGTGCGGCCTGGGCCGAGGACTGCGCGCGGGGCTGAGCCGCGCGGACGGCGGCGGGAGCGGGCACCCGAGGTGCCCGCTCCCGCCGCCGTCCGTCGTCCGCCGTGGTCAGGACCGAACCAGCTTGTTGGCCACCGCCCGCGCACGCTCCACGGTCACGGCCTCGGCGGCCCGGAGCGAGGCGGCGGTGTGGTGGCGATCGACGGCGGCGGCGCCACCCCGGTGTCCGCGGACATCCGCGAGGTTGCCGGGGGCCCAGCGCATCGGCTGAGCGGGCTCGGCGTGCCGGGGCCGTACCGTCGGCGGGGTGATGTCGACGAAGAGGGCGGGTTGCGGTATCGCATCCAGTCCGAACGCGGCCAGTTCCGGCTTGAGTTCGTCGGTCGCGCCCTGCCAGTCGATGTCGGTGCGGTCGTAGATGGCCCAGGTGTGGCTCACCAAGGGGATGGCGAACCTGTGGGCTATCAGCGGGGCGGCGTGGTTGTACTCCCCGCCGATCACCACGTCGGGCCGCCAGGCCTCGGCGAGCTCCTCGGTGCCCCGGTAGCCGGCCGCCGAGAGCCGTGCGAAGCCCCGGCCCGCGAAGTCCATCTCGGTGCTCTCGCTGGTGGGCATGGGCAGCCAGTTCCCTTGCCGGTCCTTGAGCATGGCGTCGCCCATGCCCAGGTCGGTCACGCCGCGGGCGGGCAGCCCGAGACCGGTGACGAGGTCGAGGTTCTCCTCGGGTGAGGCGACCATGACCTCGTGCCCGGCGGCACGGGCCGCCCAGGCGAGGGGCACGCTGGCGTGGACGGGAGCCGAACCGCCTCCGACGACACACAGGAATCGCACGATGGATCTCCTTCGTTCATCTGGGACAGGGCCCCGGGCGTCCAGCGCACCCGGCGGACCCGGGGTCAGGTTCTTTCGTCCGGGTCGAGCCCGGCCTGATCCCGGCAAGAGGCCCTAACGGCCCACGGCCTTCGCGTAGCGGCGGATGGACAGCGGTACGAAGATCACGAGGATCAGCGCCACCCACAGGAAGGCCGAGAGAACGGGGTGTTGAAGCGGCCACACCTCCGGCTCCGGCCGGCCTGGCGGGATGTTGCCGAACAGTTGCCGGCACGCCTCGACGACCGCGGACACCGGGTTCCAGTCGGCGACGACCTGGAGGACCTTGGGCAGCCCCTCACTGGGCACGAAAGAGTTCGAGATGAAGGTGAGCGGCAGCAGCACCATCAGCATCACGTTGCCCAGCACCTCGGGCGACTTCGCGGTCAGACCGATTGCCGCGGTGATCCAGGAGGCCGCGTAGGCGAAGAGGAACAGCAGCAGGAAGGCGAGGGCGGCGTCCAGGAAGCCGGACCGGATGCGCCAGCCCATCAGCAGACCGGTCAGCGACATCAGAATGATCACGAGAACGTTGTTCACCGCGTCGCCGCTGGTCCGGCCGACCAGCACCGCGGACTGCGAGATGGGAAGCGACCGAAACCGGTCCACGAGGCCGAGCTTCATGTCGTGGGCGATGCCGACGCCGGTGTTGGAGGCGGTCAGCAGCATCGTCTGGGTCAGGATGCCGATGATCATGAACTCGCGGTAGTTCGAGCCCTGCACGTCGATCGCGCTGCCGAACACGAACCCGAAGAGAAGCGCGAAGGCGATGGGAGCGGCGCTGGTGAACACCACGATGTCGGGGTTGCGCAGGTTCTTGAGAACGTTGCGCTTGGTGAGGACGAGGCCGTCCTCGACGGCCTGGGTGAAGGCGCTCAACGGACCTGCTCCTCGATCTTGCCGCCGGCTGCCGCCGTGTCGGAGTTCTCGGTCAGGGCGAGGAAGACCTCGTCCATGCTGGGGCGGCGCAGGGTCACTCCCGCCAGCCGGAGGTTGTGCTGATCGAGCAGCCGGATCGCGGAGACCAGCGTGGCCGGGCCGTCGCTGACGGGCACGATCACCCGCTTGTCCGCCTCCTCCACCGTGGGCTCGCCCGAGGCGAGTGGGGCGAGCAGGGCACCCGCGTGCCGGGCGTCCTCGGCGGTGCGCGTGGTCAGTTCGATGCGCTCTCCGCCGACCCGGTCCTTGAGTACGTCGGGGGTGCCTTCGGCGATCACCCGGCCTCGGTCGATCACGGTGATCCGGTCGGCCAGCTGGTCGGCCTCCTCCAGGTACTGGGTCGTGAGCAGCAGGGTGCTGCCACCGCTCACCAGTTCGCCGATCACCTCCCACACGGCCATCCGGCTGCGAACGTCGAGCCCGGTCGTCGGCTCGTCGAGGAAGAGCACCTCGGGCTTGGAGACCACCGCGCAGGCGAGGTCCACGCGGCGGCGCATTCCCCCGGAGTAGCCCTTGACCTGGCGGTCGGCGTTCTCGGTGAGGTCGAAGCGCTCCACCAGTTCGTCGGCCCGCCTGCTGCTCTCCGTGACGCCGAGGTGGTAGAGCCTGCCGATCATCCGGAGGTTCTCCCGGGCGGTGAGGTCCTCGTCGACCGCCGCGTACTGGCCGGAGAGGCCGATCTTGCGACGGAGCTGGACGGCGTCGCTGCGTACGTCCAGACCCGAGACGGTCGCCCGTCCCGCGTCGGCGCGCAGGAGGGTGGCGAGGACGCGCACGGTCGTGGTCTTGCCGGAGCCGTTGGGCCCGAGAAGTCCCAGTACGGATCCTTCGGGGACGGTCAGGTCCACCCCGTCCAGGGCGGTATGGGTGCCGAACTTCTTTCTCAGCCCCTCGGCGACAATCGCGTTGGTCATTGGTCCTCCATGAACGGTACCTGCGCGGTGTGATCGCAGCGGCCGGCCGGTGGTCTCCCAGCGGGCCGGGCCCAGCCTAGGAACGATCGCGGTCAGCTTCGGTCCCCGATCCCCCGGGGCCGGCGCGGCGGGACGGTCCTTGGCGAATGCGCCCCGCAGACGCATCGGAAGCAGACCGGAAGACACTTCCCCCCATGACTGACGATCTGTCAATCATCATGCACAGAAGAAAAGTTGAGAGATCAAGGCGGAGTCCAGACGTCCCTGAGCGCTGGCTCGCACCCTGGCACCGGGCCAATCGCGCGGTGGCCGGAGCGCCATCGGTGTCCGGACCCCGGCGTCCCCACCGGTTGTCGTCGAAGCGGTCCTCAGCCGACCGAGAACAGCCAGACGAGCAGCATGCTGAAAACGATCACGAGAGCACTCCCGTAGAGCGCACGCGAAAGCGTCGACCGGCGCATCCAGCCATCGGGTTGGGACATGCCGAGCGGCCCGTAGCCCAGGACGAACCAGTGCACCAGGCAGAGGGCGAAGGAGATCTTCCCGAGGAAGACCATGGTCGGGCTCTTCAGGAGGGTGCGCCGGCCGTCGGCACCGCTCGAAGCGGCGTCGGGGCGGTGTGCGCGCCGGCCCGCTGGGCAGGGGGTGGGGCACGTCGGTGCGGTCGTGTGGCGGGAGAGTTACGCGGACGGCGGTCCGTCCGGTGTCACCGCCGGTTCACGGAGCGCTCGAAAGCCGTGGGTTCGGACGGAACCGACCCACGGCGACGGGGACGGCGACGGGGAAGGAGGCAACAGGGACGGCTGTCACCAGGTGTCCAGGGCCGCGGGCCCGCCATGGGGCCGGGGCGTTTCGCGGTCCTGTCAGACCTCAACCCCGTACGCCGTGAACGCATACACGCCGGGGGCATGCTTCTCCACCTCTGCCGCCACCCTTTTCCCTTCCTCTTCCCATTCCTCCGCCTTCTCGACTTGTATTTCCTGCGGCATGTGCGCATACGCGTAGGAGGAATGCAACAGAACGCCCAGGGCCTTCTCCTCCTCCTGGTCATAGCCATGGTCCGACGGTCGCACCGGCTCGCCCTCGTCGTCGGTCAACATCAGGCTGAGGCAGGCTGACTGAACGAGCCGGAAGACCACGGCCCGCTCCTCCTGCGACAGCTCCGCGCCGTCCTTCCTGGAAACGAAGAGCGCTGGTCCGTACGCCGACACGTGCACCTCACCATCGTCGGACCCTCGGCAACGAGGGCGCTGGAGAAACCGCAGAGCTGCGGCCAGGAATCATAGCCGCGCCGTCACAGCGTCAGGTGATGGCGTGGCGCGTGGCGGTCTCTCCACACGTGAACGTCCTCAGTCGGTCGGCTGCGGACCGGGGTCAGGGCGCATGTGCGCCGTCCGGGACGACGCCGGGAGATCACGTTCGCGTCGTGCACGGCAACTGCGCCCGGGGCGGCCGGACATCGCTTGCCCTGGCGCACTTCCCGCCGCGGACGTACCGGCTGAACGGCCTCAGAGTGATCGCTGCCGTGCGGCGAGGAGATGCTCCGAGCAACGAGCGGGTACGTCCTCGCAGTTCGCCCCGGCGAAGCCGTCCAGGGTCGTCGGGTCGCCCGGTCGGCGCCGGGGAACGCGAGTCGGCGGGGGCGCTGTGGGGGCTGCGAGCGTGGGCGGCTCCGCGGTGGGGCGGCGGCAGCGCTGCCGCCGCGTCACCACGCGATCACCCCCGCCACGGCTGCCGCCGCGATGATCACCACGCCCACGACGTTGACGGCCATGTCCCGTTTCCAGGAACGGCGTTCGGCCTCGACATCCAGGACGAAGACCGCCGGGTCGTGCGGGGTGTAGTGGATCGTGACGTCCAGGCCCCGCGATCCGGCGGGGTCCGGCAGCGCGGACTCGCAGTAGGCGGTGACGGCCCTGCCGTCGAGAGTCGTGAAGGAGACGACCGGTACCAGGTGGGTGGACGTGTGGCCGTCGTCGTCGGTGCTGACGCTCTTGAGCACGGCGACGACCCGGCCGGGTACGGCGGCCATGGCGTCCAGCGCGTCGATACGGCGGTTCCTGTCGCGGACGTTGCCGGGCAGGTGGTAGGCGGCGTAGAGGGCCCAGGGTCCGCAGAAGCCGACCAGCGCCCACGGCCAACCCCGTTCGACCGCGGCGACGGTGACGGGGCCGGCGTAGACGAGGAAAAGCGCGAAGGCCGGCCAGCCCAGTCCGCGCCCGCCTTCGGAAGGGTGGTCGGCGAACCGGAAGGCGTGGGGCCTGCCGGGCGGGTAGTGGACACCGATCTCCCGGCCCGTCCAGGCCACGCCGACCCTCTCACCGCGCTCTCCGTCGTTGGTGACGGTGAACTCCTCCCCCGTGGCCGGGTCCTGGAAGGAGACGACCACGGCTATCCCGTCCTTCGGCGAGCTTCCGTGCCGCGGCTCGTCCACCCGCTCGATGCGGCCCGTCGTCCGGACCGTCCGCTGCGCGCGTGTCATCCCGGCCAGCGACCTCACGTATCCGGTCAGTGCCACCGCGCCGAACACGCCGCACCACAGCACCAGATACACGTTCCAGCCCATCCGTCTCTCCTCCTGCCACCTCGGAAACCGCCATCGGGTACGCCCGTTGGCGCCCGGAACAGTGCCGCCTCGCAGTGCCGCCTCGGGGCTCACCGTGCGGGCGCGCGCCGCACCACTCTCCCCTGCCCGTCCGCCTCCAGTGAGGCCGTGCCCTCGGCGCCGGACACGGCGACCCTGATGACGAGAGAGCCGGTGAGACGGTCGGCGGTGATCTGCCAGGTCCGCGGGGAGCGGACACCGAGGGTGGCCGTGGCGTCCTCGACCAGGGCGGAGAAACGGCTGCGGGGCAGCGTACGGGGGTCGAAACCGGGAGTTCGCGTGCCGGACGGCGAGAACACGATCGACAGCAGGCGCTCCCGGACGACGACGGTGAGTGCCCGGCGGGTGTCCCCGCCCCTGGTGAGTGAACCGAGGGCCCGGCCCAGCTCGCCCTTGTCGAGGAACGAACGCCCCGGACCCAGGGCGACCGTGCCCGACACCGACGACACCACCGTCGTCGACGTGGAGGAAGCGGAGGAAGTGGAGGTAACGGACGGCCGCGCGGCCGAAGGCGGCTTTGCGGTGACGTCTTGTCCGACGAGGTCCGCGCGGAACGGCAGAACCACGGCGGCGGCACCGAGCAGCAGGCCGAGGGGCGCGACCAGGCAGAAGGCGCCGCCCTCCGGCGGCGCGGTCACCGTGACGGTCGCCGGCGCCGAATCGAGGCGAGCCGCCGCCGCCCGCTCCTCCCACTGCGGCGTCGGCCGTTTCACGATGCGCACCCGCCACGGCCGGTCCGGCGGGTACTGGACCACCACGACACCGCGCGGCCGGTAGTCGGGCAGGTCGACGAGGTTGAAGTCCTGCGTGATCTCGACCCGGTAGGAGGGTCCGTCGTCCGGCGCGACGCTGAGCTCGAACCGCACGGGTATGTCACTCGCCTCGCCACGGACCGCCTGGAGGCTCTCGACGACCGCGAGCGCCGTGCGGGGCACGGCCGCCGCCTCCCGGATCCGCCTCGGCCTGCCGGCGAGGAAGAACAGCAGTCCGCAGAGCGCGGGCAGCACCAACCCCGCGACGAACAGCGGTGGCTTCCCGGTGACCGCGCCCACGACCAGCGCGGCGGGCGACGCCCCGACCACACCGCCCGTCAGGAATCCCCGGGCGAGCGCGGCGGGTGAGTCGTGTCCGGGCGGAGACGCACCCGCGATGATCGGCATACAGGCGATTGTGCTGCGCCCGGACTGCGGCCGGTAGAGGCCGGCATGGTCTTCCGGCGGGCCGGGACCCACCGGCCCGAGCCACCGGCCCGGTCCACCGACCTGACCTCACTGCTGCGGGTCGAGCTTTTCGATGATCGAGTCGGCGATCTCCGCCAGGAGGGCGGTCTGGCCCGGCGTCATGTGGTCGAGGAACAGACGCCGCACGTCGGCGACATGCTGGGGTGCCGCCATCTCCAGGGCGGCCCGCCCTGCCGGCGTGACCCTGACGTACGCGCCACGGCCGTCGTCGGCGCACTCCTCCCGGTCGACAAGGTCACGCTTGGTCATGCGTGCGACGTGGTGCGAGACTCTGCTCTTCTCCCAGCCCAGCAGCCTCGCGAGTTCGAGTACCCGCAACCGGTCGTCGGCGGACCGCGTCAGCTCTGCCAGCACCTTGTAGTCGGTCGCGGACAGTCCGAACTGACTCTGCATCGACCGGCCGGCCTGGCTGACCAGCAGGTCGTGCATGCGCAGCAGTCCTCGCCACGCACGCTCCTCGACCGGGGTCAGCCATCGGGTTGCATCCGTCATGAGTCCAGCATATGAGAAAGTTGACACTTCAGTCACATACGAGATCAGCCGGGCCCCATCCGCCCATGGTCGGCGTCGAACGTGGACCGGGCGTCAGACGGCGTTGACCGTGGTGTGCGCAGATCTGGCTGCCGAGCCGTGGGGCGGCCCGCTCGGATCGGTCCCCGTACGGGTCCGGGTCAGCGCGCCAGCGGTGCGAGCTGTCGCCATGCGGTGAGGGGCAGGCCGCCGCCCGCGCCGATGGCGTGGAGGGCCACGTGGCTGGCGCCGGCGTCGTGATGGGCCCTGATCCGCTCGCCGATGGCGTCGATGTCTCCCCAGGCGACGACGGCGTCGATCAGGCGGTCGCTGCCGCCGTCGGACAGATCGTCCTCGGTGAAGCCCTGCCGGAGCAGGCTCTTGGCGTAGTGACCCATGCCTATGAAGGGGGACAGGAAGCCGCGAGCGGTCTCTCGGGCGCGCTCGGGGTCGGCGTCGACCACGACGGCCTGGTAGGGGGCGAGCAGGGGACCGGGCCCCAGGTCGGCTCGGGCGCCGGCGGTGAACTCCGGGGTGACCAGGAAGGGGTGGGTTCCCGCGCTGCGCCGGCGCGCGAGTTCGGTGAGCTTGGGCCCCATGGCGGCGACCACCCGCTCCTCGGCGGGAACAGGTTCCTTCGCCAGATCGAGAGCGTCGAGGTAGCTGTCGAGCGCCGCGAGGGGACGGTAGGTCCCGCCGGCGTGCCGCGCGGCGGCGGCGTCGCTGACGCCGAGGCCGAGCAGGAGCCGGTGGTCGTACGCCCGGCGCAGTCGCGCGTGCCCCTCGGCCGTCTCGGCGGCCGGGTGGCGCCAGATGCTGAGGACTCCGGTGGCGACGGTGGCGTTCTCGGTTGCCCGCAGCAGGCGTTCCGCGTCGCCCAGGATGTCACCGCCGCCGAGGCCGGGAATCCACAGGGCGCCCCAGCCGTGCTGGTCCAGTTCGGCCGCGGCCTCGTGGATCTCCACGGGGTCGGGGTGCAGGCGCAGTTCGGGGCTCCAGATGCCGGTCTTGCCGATGTGCATGGGACTTTCCTTCTTTTCTCTGGTTCTTTGCTCTGGTTCTTTTCTCTGGCGAGATTTTGCTGCCGGGACGGTGCGGCCATCGCCCCACACGTAGGGTGACACGTCATCCGCATTCCGGCAGTGCGTCCGGGCCCGGGGGCCGTAGGCGGGCCGCCTCGACCGCGGGCCACCCGGCGCCCGCGGCGCATCCCGCCTCGGGCGGTGCGGGTGCGGTCGAGGCGGCGCGGTGCGGCCCCGTGACGTGCACGTCCGGCCGCTCGCGCCCGCGGGTCAGATCTGGTTGGCGCCTCCGTCCACGAAGATCTCGGTTCCCGTGATGTAGCTGGACTGGTCGGTGGCGAGGAAGAGCGCGAGGCCGGCGACCTCCTCGGGCTGCCCCATACGGCCGAGGGGGACGGTGGTGGCGAGGTGCTCCCGGAGCTGGGTGGCCTCTTCCGCCGTCGGGGCGAGGTTGTCGAGGCCGGGTGTGGTGATGGGGCCCGGGGCGATGGCGTTGACACGGATGGCGCGGGTGCGCAGTTCGTTGGCCCAGGTGCGGGCGAAGGAGCGAACGGCCGCCTTGGAGGCTCCGTAGACGCCGAAGGCCTCGTTGCCGACGGTGCCGGCGGTGGAGCCGGTGAGGATGACGGAGGCGCCGTCGTTGAGGTGGGGCAAGGACTTCTGGACGGTGAAGAGGGTGCCCTTGACGTTGGTGCCGAAGGTCGCGTCGAAGTGTTCTTCGGTGACCTGTTCCAGGGTGGCGAACTCACCGCCGCCCGCGTTGGCGAAGAGGATGTCGATCCGGTCACCGGCGGCCTCGACGGTGGCGTAGAGGCGGTCCAGGTCATCGAGGTCGGCACTGTCGGCCCGCACCGCGGTCACATCGCCGCCGATCGCCGCGGCCGCCTCGTCGAGCGCGTCCTTGCGGCGGCCCGTCACGTAGACCCGCGCGCCTTCCTGGGCGAACCGCCGCGCGGTGGCCAGACCGATCCCGCTGGTGCCACCCGTGATGACTGCCGTCTTTCCGCTGAGCTGTCCCATTTTGCGGTACTCCTTGCTCGGGTGGTTCATGATCGAACCCACCTTCTATTGAAACTTCAACCACCATAATCCCGTATGGGTGACACGTCAACCATACGGGTCCAGGGCGCCGCCCTTCGGTCCTGCCGGGAGGTCTGCGCCCCGCCACCGCCGGGCGGCACCGGGCGAGCGCGACGGCGAGCAGCGCACCCGTCCAGCCCCGCTGGCTCTCCCCCATACCGGCACACGGGCGCACGGGCGCACGGGCACACGGGCACACGGGCACACGGGCACACGGGCACACGGGCACACGGGCACACGGGCACACGGAGACGTCGGGCAGTCGCGAGCCGTTCCGCGGAGCCTCCTTGAGGCTGGCTGCGGCGTGCCCTGCCGCATGCGCGGCGGTCTCGGTGCCGTGCAGCGAGTCCACAAGCAGAAGTCGTGCACGACGCCGCCGAACCGGGCGCCGACCGCGGGCACTCCGGCGTGAGGGAGCCGGGCGGCGAACGCCTCGCCCTGGTCGCGCAGCACGTCTGCTCGGGGGTGGTGATCAGCGGGGCGGCAGCCCCGCCGGCTCCCCCGGGCTCGCCGGCGGCGGCGAGACGGTGACCCGGCCGCGCTCCTCCTCACCGCCGGTGCACAACTGTGCCGCCGCGTGGCACAGACTGGATGCTCCGGCTCGACGTGAAGGCGTGAGGCTCCGACAGCACCCGGTGCCACCGGAACCAGCCTTGGTCCGAGGTCCACGATGTCTCCGCCGCCGTGGTGTCGGAGCCTGCGCGCCGACACCATGGGCTGGTGCCGGCCGCATCGGTGACGCATCCGCCGTGCCGGGGAAAGAGGAGAAACGTGCAGAGCACGGCGACGAGTCCGCTGATCCGTGCCGCCGGAGCGGTGGCCCTGGTCGGGGCCGCGCTGCTGCCCGGGGCTTTCGCGGCACTGCCGCTCACGTTCAACGGCGCGCAGCAGACGCTCGGCGCCCTGGGAAGCGCGGCGATGCCCGAGGGCGCGACGGCCTCACGGGGCTGGGGCATCACTTTGCTGACGGCGGCGGTCCTGCCCTTTGCGGCGATACCGCTGTCCCTGATCGTCGCGCGGGTCAGGCGCCTGCCCCGTGACGGGGCGGTGCGCGTCTGCGCGACGGCGGTCTTCGCGTGCGGTCTCCTGGCGTGCCTTGTGGCGATCGTGTGCGCGGCCGTCTGAAGGCGGCCCGTCTCGCGGGCACCCCCTCTCACGGTGCCGACGTACTGGGCCGCCTGCGCCCTGAGGCGTGGGCGGTGGCGGTGGCGGCCGGGAGGCGCGTCGGTGCCGGTCCCCGCCGTCTCCCCCGGACTTCGGTGCGCGTGAGGGGGAAGGTTGCGACGCGGCGGCCCTCGACGCACGGTGCGGCGAGGACCACCGCGGCCCAGGCGGTGACGGTGGACGCGGATCACCAGGCTCCCGCTCGCCGGACCAGCGGCACCGAAAGCCCGAGGGCCGTCGCGTTGCGGACGGAGCCCCGCTCCGACCCGGTGTGAGGGGACCCCCTCCCGGCCGAGCGAACAGCGGACGGCCGGGAACAGCCGGGAAGGGGATCAGGGCTTGCGGGCGACCAGGCCCCACTGGTCGACCGGGGTCGGGGCGTCGTCGGCGGGACGCCAGTGCGCGATCGAGCCGAAGCCCGGCGCGAGCAGTTCCAGGCCCTCGGCGCAGGCGGTGATCTCTTCGGGCTCGCGGACGAGGTAGGGCGGGTTGCCGCCGGAGTCGTACGCCTCCTGCGCGGCCAGCGTCTGCGGCGTCCTGACCGTGTCGCAGAGCACCAGGTGGCTGCCGGAGGGCATCCGGGCCATGTACCGCCGCACCACCGCGATCCCCTCGGCCGGCGTCAGATGGCCCAGGGTGGACAGCAGCAGCACGGCGACCGGCTCGTTCAGGTCGAGGGTCTTCGCGGCCTCGTCGACCACGGCGTCCACGTCGGAGAGGTCGGCGTCGACATAGCCGGTACGGCCCTCGGGCGAGCTGGTCAGCAGCGCCTGGGCGTGCACGAGCACGATGGGGTCGTTGTCCACGTAGACGACGCGGGCGTCCGGGAGCGCGGCCTGGGCCACCTCATGGGTGCTGTTCGCCACCGGCAGACCGGTGCCGACGTCCAGGAACTGGCGCACTCCCAGCGTGGTGAGATGGCGGACCGCGCGGGCCTGGAAGGCGCGGGACGCCTGGGCGATGTCGACGATCTGCGGGTAGGCGGCGCTCACCACGTCGGCCAGCTCCCGATCGACCGGGTAGTTGTCCTTGCCGCCGAGCCAGGCGTTCCACACCCGGGCGGAGTGCGGAACGTCGGACCGGATGCGCTCGCCCAACCCGAAGTCGTCCAAAGCCATGCCCTGCTCCTGTTCCCAAGGGGGCGTACGAGGACGACCGTACCCGCGGCGGACCCGGAAGTCGCCGGGTTCGCCCGCCCCGGCGGGCGGGCCGCTGCGGGCAGGCCGGAACTCGGCCGCCTGATCTCCTCTGCTGCCCGGGACCGGCGGCTCGCGTTCGAGTGCCGAACGACTCGGGACCTCTGAGACGCTCTCGCCGCAGCCGCGCCACGGTCAGGCCCGGTGAGGCGATACCGGCGGCGCGAGGAGCGACCGCACTGCGCGGGCACGGTTCCAGGTCGTGTGTCACCGACCCCGAAGGGGTTCAGGTTCGGAGACCGCCGACAACGCCTGCTGCTCCGATTCTGATTCTGACGCGAACTCGTCGTGCCGTGGCGGTCATTCGGCAACCCAGACCGGCGGTTTTCCCTTCTTGACGTTTCTCAGTACGTGTCGTTCGAGCACGACAGCGCGGGTGGCCACCCAGGTCGCGTACACGTGGTACTCGGGATCGTCCTTTCTCAGCTTCCGCTTCCTGATGCTCTCCCCCATCATCAGCATTGCCCCCTCCGCCTTGTTGACGATCCACCGCAGGTACTCGATGGTCGTCATGTTGAGTACGGGAGCCTCTTCCTGGAGCCTGGCGAAGACCTCCGGGGGGAGATGGCCGAAGCGGCGTTCAGAGAATCGCTGGCGTATCCATGTTCCGTCGATCTCCTCGACTTGCCAGCCTCCGCCGCACTCGTCGTCCAAGGCGAACTGTTCCGTCATCTGGCCTCCCAGGCAGGACGGTCGGCTGCACTGCCGCTGCGTGTGCGGCACAGGCCCTCGGAGTCAGCCGGTGAGGGAGCCCGGCGGCAGCGCTGCGGTCATCGCGGGGGGTGCGCTCTGTTTCGTCGTGCCGGCTGACACTGGCGCCGACGATCACGCCTCGGGAGTTGGACGATCACGCCTCGGGAGTTGACGGCGTGCACGCTCTCCTCCCGCACGCTCGTCCCGACAGGCGTGCCTGCCGGGACGAGCACGCCGGGACGTCCCCCGACTTGCCCGGCGGTACGTCCAGTCTGGGGCTTCCACTCGCCGAATGGAACAAGTTTCTAGAATATTTTTCGCCTTCCTCTTGGCGGTCGCCTACGATGGCGCGCATGGGCAGCAAGCAGCACCGCGGCGAAGTCACCGTCGAGCGGATCCTGGACGCCGCCTTGCGTGCCTACCTCGCCGAGGGCGAAAGCGGGTTCACCGTCACGGCGGTCCTGGACCTCAGCGGTGTCAGCACAGGGAGCCTCTACCACCACTTCGGCAGCCTCCAGGGCCTGCGCACCGCCCTCGCGGAACGCTGGACGGGCGCGCTCATCGTCGAAATGACCAACGCCCTGCAGCGGCACGACAACGCCCGGGACGCCGTGCACGCGCTCGTCGGGGCCTACTTGCGCTTCGTCCTCGACAACCGCGACGCAGCGCTGTTCCTGCACATGGCCGACACCGACCGGGAGACCATGGCGCGGGGCAGAGAGCTCCGCGACCTCCAGGAAGCGCGCCTCTCCCCGCTGGCACAGTGGGCCCGGGAAGGCATCGCCTCGGGCGAACTCGCCGACCTGCCGCTCCCCTTGATCGAGTCCCTGCTGCTCGCCCCCGTCGTGGGAACCGCACGCCGCTGGCTCTCCGGCATCCACGACATGGACCTCACCGAAGCGGCACGCATCCTGCCCGAGCGGATCTGGCTGTCGATCAGCGCCGACCCGGCAACAGCACGCGGCTGACACCCCGGGCCGGGCGGGGGTTCACGCGGCCGGGGGTTCAAGCGGCCGGGGCCGAACCGGCCTCCGCCGGCCGACCGGGCGCCGGAGAGCGCCGACCCCGGATCCGGCGGCCGGCGGGGCGGCAGCCGGGTGAGATCAGTCGCCGGATTCCCCGGCCGCACGCTCCAGTCGGTTCCGGTGCTCCTCCCACCATGTCCGGTCCCCCGGCGGCAGGTTGTCGTTGCCCTGCGCGTAGCCGACGGATCCGTCGATGAGTTCTCGCAGGATGTCAGCGTGGCCGGTACGCGGAGAGCCCGTCGAGCTTCCACAGCAGGGCGTCACGCGCGTCTTGGAGGTATCGGAGAAGGTCCGCTTTCGGGTTCGGTTCGGTCATGCCGGTCAGTCTTCCAGCCGGCACGCGCACCTGCTGCGCCTGCGCGGACACCCTCTGCCGCCGGCCCGCGGAGGGATCTTGGATAGGGTGACGAACGCTCCGATTGCCGGAGCTTCACAGCGCCGCCGCAGAGAGCACCGAGGCAGACGTACAGCACGGCATGTCACCGTACGCGTGCCCTGCGTACACAGCTGCGGCGTGATCCGAATGGGGTGGGAATGTCCAGACACCGGCTGTCCAGAAGAGGCCGCTACATCGCGTGGGCCACGGCGAGCGTCGTCGTCGTGGCCGGCGCCGGCATCGCCGCGCAGACGTCCATGGCCGCGTCGAGCTGGCCGGCGCAGAAGACGTACACGGGGCGGGCGTTCGACACCTGCGCGGCACCCTCGCTCGCCGCGATGAAGGCGTGGAACACCGGATTCTACGGAGCCGCGGCGGTCTACATCGGCGGCAAGAACCGCGGCTGCGCCCAGGCCAACCTCACCGCCTCCTGGGTGAAGTCCGTCAGCACCGCCGGCTGGAAACTGATCCCCCTGTACGTCGGCGCCCAGCCGCCCTGCCAGACCAGCAGGAACCCCGAGCGGTTCACCGCCTCCACGGCGGCGTCCGTCGGGGCGAGCAACGCCAACGACGCCGTCGCCAAGGCGACCGCGCTCGGCATGAAGCCGGGCAGCCCCATCTACCTCAACATGGAGTCGTACGACATCACGAACAAGGCGTGCAACGACGCCACCCTGACGTACGTGCGCTCCTTCACCAAGACCCTGCGGGTCAAGACGTACCGCGCCGGTCTCTACGGCTTCAGCAGTTCCAGTGCCAAGGCGATCGCCACCGCCACGAACCGCACGGACCTGCCGGGCAACCTCTGGTACGCCCTGTGGAACAACAAGAACACCACCACCGCCGACTGGCCCTGGGACCCGAAGCTGTACACCAACCACAGCCGCGCCCACCAGTACATGGTCAACAGCAAGGAGACCCGCGGCGGTTACACGATCACCGTCGACCGCAACGCCTGGGACGCCCCGGTCGCCATCACCGGATAGCGGTCCTGTCCCCCTGCGGACGGAATCCGCGGTGTCCCCCCGGGAGGGTAAGAACCCGGCCGGGCGGACACCGCGGGCCGGCGGCCGCGGGCGCCCGCGCGGCGGATCACCGGCCGCGACCGGCCTGGGTCAGCCGAAGAACACCTCGAACTCGTCGTAGAGCGAGGCGTCCACCGTCTTCGTCCTCGTACGGGTGTCGGGGAGGGGACCGCGGACGATACGGGTGCCGCGCAGGGCCACCATGGTGCCGAAGTCGCCCTCCTGCACGGCGTCCACGGCATGCAGGCCGAAGCGCGTGGCGAGCCAGCGGTCGAAGGCGCTCGGCGTACCGCCGCGCTGGATGTAGCCGAGGACCGTCGTGCGGGCGTCCTTCCCGGTCCGCTGCGCGATCTCACGGGCCAGCCACTCACCCACACCGGAGAGCCGTACGTGGCCGTACTCGTCCCGCGACCGGTCCTTGAGGATCATCTGGCCCTCCCTGGGCACGGCCCCCTCGGCGACGACGACGATCGGCGCGTAGTTGAACCTGAATCGGCTCTGCACCCAGGCGCAGACCTGCTCGATGTCGAACGGCCGCTCGGGGACCAGGATCGCGTTGGCACCGCCCGCGACACCGGCGTGCAGGGCGATCCAACCGGAATGCCGTCCCATCACCTCCACCACCAGGGTCCGCATGTGCGACTCGGCGGTGGTGCGGAGACGGTCGATGGCCTCGGTCGCGATGCCGACGGCCGTGTCGAATCCGAAGGTGTAGTCGGTGCCGGCCACGTCGTTGTCGATGGTCTTCGGCACCCCGACGAGTCGCAGTCCCTCACAGCTGAGCTCACCGGCCGCGCCGAGCGTGTCCTCGCCGCCGATCACGACGAGGGCGTCGACCCGGTGTGCGGCGAGGGTGCGCCGGATGCGCCGTACGCCGTCGTCGTGCTTGAACGGATTGGTGCGGGAGGAACCGAGGATGGTCCCTCCCCGGGGGAGGATCCCCCGCACGCTCGCGACGTCCAGCGGTACGACGTCGCCGCGCAGCGCCCCGAGCCAGCCGTCGCGCAGGCCCACGAAGTCGAAGCCGTACTCCTGGACGCCCTTGCGGACGACGCTGCGGATCACGGCGTTGAGGCCGGGACAGTCACCGCCGCCGGTCAGTACTCCCACCCGCATGGCCGCTTCCCTTCTCCGCACGACGTGACGTCACGGCAACACCCTGAGGTCCCGCCGACTGCTGCGCCCCTCACGGGTGAGGCCGAAGAACGTGCGGCTCTCCCTCCATCGTGGGCGACGGATCACGAGCGTGCGACTCGCTCCGCCACCGGCCTTCGGGCCCGCCCTGGAGTCGTCGGCGCGCCCCGGTGCGCGGCCTCTACCGGTCTGCCGCGGTGATCCTGCGGCCGGTGAGGCTCGTGGGGCGGATCGACACCCACATCTCGCGTGCGCCGCACGGCCAGGGGGTGGTGTGGGCCCGCTCGGCCAGCCCGCACACGGCCTCGGGTTCCGTGAGCTCCTCGCGGGTCCGACCGCGAGGAGCTCCTCCGGATATGCCGGCTACCCGGGCGCCGGCCGGTCGCGGCGCGCCGTCTCCTCGCGGCCGAGTGCCCGCCTGCGGCGCTCGGCGGCCACGCGCCGGCCGATGTCCCTGCGCTCGCCGGACGGGCCGCCCGGGGTCGGTGGAGCCGTCACACCGGGACGGTGACGACGGGGCAGCGGGCGTGGTGCAGGACCCCCTGGCTCACCGAGCCGAGGAGCATGCCCGTGAACCCACCGTGTCCGCGCGTGCCCACGACCAGGCAGAGAGCGTGTGCGGAGGCTTCCGTCAGGACGCCCACCGGGTGACCGCGGGCGACTTCGTGATGCAGTTCCACCTGCGGGTACGTCGCCGTGCGCCCCGCCACGGTCTCGTACAGCACCCGGCGGCACTCCCGCAGCGCGGCGGCCTCGTCCAGGACGCCGAGCAGCGGGGGATGCCAGACGTACAGGGCCCTGAGGGCCGCGTCGCGCAGGGCCGCCTCCTCGAACGCGACATCCACCGCGGCCGAGGAATGCGGGCTGCCGTCGACGCCGACGACGACGTAGGCGGGCTGCTGTGTGACGTGCTCCGGCTCCGGCACGACCACGACCGGGCAGGGGGCGTGGGCGGTGAGCGGAAGCGCCACCGAGTTCGAGCCGAACAGTGCACCGCGGTGGTTCAGGTGCCAGGAGCCGACGACGGCCATCGACGCGCTCCGGGCCTGCTCGCGCAGCACCCGGGCGGTCTCCCCGTCCTCCAACGCGGCCGTGACCTCCACCGACGGCCGCCGGGAACGGACGAAGGCGGCCGCCTCCCTGAGCGCCCGTTCCCCGGTGGAGCGCGGCGTCCGGTTCCCCTGCTCCCGGGCAGGCCGCGCCTCGCCGGGCCCGTGGCCGGCGGAGGGCAGCGCCCTGACGTGCACGAGCCGCAGCGGCAGCCCCCGCCGGTCCGCCTCGTCGGCGGCCCAGGCGAGGGCCAGCCGCTTCGCGGGGTCGGGGTCGACACCCACGACGATGGGCCGGCGTCCGTACGCTTCGCCCATGGCGCCTCCCGGTGATCTCCGAGTCGCCGTCCGTCCGCTCCCCCTCCAGCCTGGCGCCTTTCGCCGTGTGCCGCACGCCGCACGCCGCGGACCCGGCGGACCCGGCGGACCCGGTCCGAGGGGGTCGCCCCGGGTGCCGGGCGGACCGGGCCGACCGGCCCATGCGTCTGACGCCCGCCGGGCGGAGAGTGGTAGCAGGACCGCACACCACACGAGGAGGCGGAAGCCATGTGGCACCGGATGGTGAGCGACCTCATGACCACACCGGTCGTGAGCGTGCGCCGGGGCACCGGCTTCAAGGAGATCGCCAAGCTGCTCGCCGAGCACGGCATCACCGCCGTACCGGTCGTGGACGACGACGAACGGGCCGTCGGGGTGGTCTCCGAGGCGGATCTGCTGCGCAAGGAGGCGGCCCAACTGGATCCGGCCGGCCTGCTGCCGGTCCTGCGTCCGGGGCCCACCGACCGCGCGAAGGCGCGGGCCACGACCGCCGAAGGCCTGATGAACAGCCCCGCCGTGACGGCCAGAGCGCAGTGGACGGCGGTGGAGGCGGCCCAGGTCATGGAGCGGCACCACGTCAAACGGCTGCCGGTGGTCGACGAGGCCGGCCGGCTGGTGGGCCTGGTCAGCCGCGCTGACCTGCTGCGGGTCTTCCTCCGGGGCGACAGCGCCATCCGGGAGGAGATCTCCGGAGAGGTGCTCCTGCGCACGCTCGGCATCACCCCCGGCACGGTCGCCGTGCGCGTCGTCGACGGCAGGGTGTCGCTGAAGGGCACCGTGGAGCGCCGGTCGCTCGTGCCGGTGGCCGTGCGCCTGTGCCAGGGCGTCGACGGTGTCGTCGACGTCTCGGCGGAGCTGCACCACAGGGTGGACGACAGCTCCGCCGCCGGGGAACCTGCGGCGTCACGCCGCACCGGACTGGCCACCTGAGCGCAAGCGTCGAGGCCGGGACGAGGTGATCGGACATGACCGGCTCCCCCTGCAAGGTGAGCGATGTGATGACCCAGACGGTCGTGGCCGTGGGGCGTGACGCTCCGTTCAAGAAGATCGCGCGGACGATGGCGGAGTGGCAGGTCAGCGCGTTGCCGGTGCTGGAGGGCGAGGGACGCGTCATCGGCGTCGTCTCCGAGGCCGATCTCCTGCCCAAGGAGGAGTTCCACGACGACGAGGAGCGGCGTTCCCCTCCGCGGCAGCGCCTGGCCGAGGTCGCGAAGGCCGGCGCGACCCGGGCGGCGGAACTCATGAGCACGCCCGCCGTCACGGTCCACGCGGACGCCACCCTCGCCCAGGCGGCGAGGATCATGGCGGTCCGGCACGTCAAGCGGCTGCCCGTGGTCGACGGCATCGGCATGCTCCAGGGCATCGTCAGCCGGGCCGATCTGCTGAAGGTGTTCCTGCGGCCGGACGACGAGATAGCCGACGAGGTCCGCCGCACGGTGGTGTCCACCCTGTATCCGGCGGACGCGCGGTCCCTGGAGGTCACGGTGCACGAGGGCGTCGTCACCCTGCGCGGACACGTGCGCGACACCGCGCTCGTCCCCCTGGCCGCCCGCCTGATCCGCGCCGTCGAAGGAGTGGTGGACGTCGAGCCGCGGCTCACCGGCCACGAGACGGCGTGAGACCGCAGGGGGGACTCCACGGGCGACGGGAGCTCCGGGCGCCTGCGACGCCGGGCCGTCGGCAGGGCGGCCGCCGCGACCCTGACCGCGGCGCCGGCGGGTGCCGGGGCCCG
>NZ_AGBF01000098.1 GCF_000225525.1 Streptomyces zinciresistens K42
CCGGCCGTGGCCGTCCGGAGCGCGCCGGGCCGGCGCCGGCCGTTCACCGGTGCTCCCGTGGAAACGTGCGGCCCGCCATGGCGTCCTCCCGTGCGGGGCGGCTCGCGCGGGGCGCGCGAGCGGCTCGCTCAACTCGCCGTGCCGGACAGGGGCCGGTGCGCGGCGGGCGCCGCGCGCGTGCCGGGCCGCTCGGAGAGCAGGGTGCGCAGCACCCGGCGGCCGTCGGAGACCGCGTGCAGGTGGGACCGGCCGCTGCGGCGCGGCAGTTCCAGGCTCGGCACCTCGGCGATCCGCAGGCCCGAGCACAGCGCGTGCGCGATCATCTCGGTCTCGATCTCGAAGCCCGTGGAGTGCAGGTCGAGATCGTCGAGGAAGCTGCGGCGGAAGGCGCAGAACCCGTAGCACAGGTCGGTCAGCGAGGCGTCGTAGAGCCGGTTCACGGCCGCGAGCAGGGCCAGGTTGCCCCAGCGCCGCACGCGGGTGATGTCGAGGGACCCGCCGCCCGCGATGAACCGCGACCCCTTCACGAAGTCGTAGCCGTTGTCGAGGAAGTGCAGGTAGTGCGGGATCTCCCCGGGCAGCATGCTGCCGTCCGCGTCGATCATCACGATGTAGTCGCCGGACGCGGCGAGGAAGCCGGTCCGCAGGGCGTTGCCCTTGCCGGGGCCGCTCTGCTCGACGTGCCGCACGGCGGGCATGCACTGCCTGGCCATGTGCACCGTGGCGTCGGCCGAGTCGCCGTCCACGAGGATGACCTCGTCGACGCAGTCGGGGATCTGTTCGAACACCCAGGGGATGTTGCGGGCCTCGTTGCGGGCGGGGACCACCAGGCTCACGGTGGCCCGGGGCGGTGGCCGGTCCTCCGCCCGGCGCAGCGGGTGCGCGGAGCGGTCGGTGGCCCGCCGGGCCGGGAGCCCGGTGGTGGCGCCGTCCTGGGACGGCGCGCGGACGGCGTGCGCTGGTGACGGATGAGAAACGTGATTCATGGTGCCGGTGTCTCCGCGAATCGATCCGGCTGGGACTACGCCTTATGTTTACGACGTATATATACATGCTTGCCCCATTATGGCGGTGAGGTCAAACGCAGCGCGCACCCCGCGCCGCCGGATCGCCGGGGCCGCCCGCGCGGCGCGTCACGCCGGGATCGCCGGGGGCCCGCCGCGGGCGGGCGCAGTACGCTGCGAGGAGGAGCCGAAGGAGGCCGGACCGTGCCCCTGTTCCCCACCGAGCGCGAGGTCCGCACCACCCCCGAAGGGCTGCTGTGGGAGCCCGGCGAGCGGTGGGTGCGCGGCCGCAAGGGCGACGTCACCGTCGTCGACAGCAGACACCCCGTGCTCGTGTGGGAGCCCGCGCTGCCGGTGCCCTGCTACGCCTTCCCGCGCGAGGACGTCCGCACCGACCTGCTGCGCCCGGCCGCGAACCCGCCGTACGGCACGCACACCGGCTCACGGATCTTCTACGACCTGCACACCGGCGGCGCCGCGGTGCCGGGCGCGGCGTGGACCTTCCCCGCCGCCGATCTCGCCGGGCACATCGCCTTCGAGTGGTTCCGGCGCCCGGACGGCGGCCTCGACCACTGGTACGAGGAGGAGGAAGAGATCTTCGTCCACCCCCGCGACCCGCACAAGCGGGTGGACGCCCTGACGAGCGCCCGCCGGGTGCGCGTCGAGATCGCCGGCACGGCCGTCGCCGAGTCCCACCGCCCCGTGCTGCTCTTCGAGACGGGCCTGCCGACCCGGTACTACCTGCCGCGTGAGGACGTCCGGCTCGACCTGTTCGAGCCCACCGGCCACCGCACGGCCTGCTCCTACAAGGGCACCGCCCGCTACTGGACCTGGCGCGGCGGGGGCGAGGTCCCGCGCAACATCCTGTGGAGCTACGAGGCGCCCCTGCCCGCGGTGGCGGCCGTCGAGGGGCTGGCGGCCTTCTACAACGAGGCAGTCGACCTCACCGTCGACGGCGAGCGCCTCCCGCGGCCGGTGACCCCCTTCACCGCGGGACTCAGGGCCTGACCAGCAGCTGGAAGTCGAAGGCGTACCGCGACGCGCGGTAGAGATGCGTGCCGTACTCCACCGGCCGGCCCGTGTCGTCGTACGCCGTGCGCTGCATCGTCAGCAGGGCGGCCCCCTCCTGCTCCTCCAGCCGCCCGGCCTCCTCCGCCGTCGCGCGGCGCGCCCCGATGGTCTGACGCGCGCTGTGCAGGGTGATGCCGACGGCGCGCATCATCCGGTACAGGCCGGTCGACTCCAGCCGCGTGCCGCCGAGGTCGAGCAGGCCCGCCGGGAGGTGGTTGCACAGGATCGCCACCGGCCGGCCGTGCGTGCGGCGCAGCCGCTCCAGCACCACGACCTCGGCGCCCTCCGCGACACCGAGCGCGGCGGCCACGTCGGCGGTCGCGGGGACCCGCTCGTTGCGCACCACCTCGGTGGTCGGGCCCTGCCCGGCCGCCTCCAGGTCGTCGTAGAGACTGCTCAGCTCCAGCGGGCGCCTGACCTGGCTGTGCACCACCTGGGTGCCCACCCCGCGCCGGCGGACCAGCAGCCCCTTGTCGACGAGCGACTGGATGGCCTGCCGGACGGTGGGCCGGGACAGGCCCAGCCGCACCGACAGGTCCACCTCGTTGCCCAGCAGGTCCCCCGGGGCGAGCGCCCCGTGCTCGATCGCCGCCTCCAGATGCTGGGCGAGCTGGTGGTACAGCGGCACCGGACTGCCCCGGTCCAGGGCGAAGCCCAGCGGGTCCAGCGCGGAGGCGGAACGTGCGGAGCCACGGGTCTTCGCCATGGGGCGGCCTCCCTGTCGGGACGTCAGGAGTTGCTGGGGAAACCGAGGTTGATGCCGCCGTCGGACGGGTCCGGCCAGCGCGTGGTGATCACCTTGCCCTGGGTGTAGAAGGCGACGCCGTCGCCTCCGTAGATGTGCAGATCGCCGAAGAGCGAGTCCTTCCAGCCGCCGAAGGAGTGGTAGCCGACCGGGACCGGGATGGGCACGTTCACGCCGACCATGCCCGCCTTCACCTCCAGCTGGAAGCGCCGGGCGGCGCCGCCGTCGCGGGTGAAGATCGCGGTGCCGTTGCCCCAGCGGGAGGAGTTGATGAGCTCGACCGCCTCCTCGTACGTCCGCGCGCGCACCACGGCCAGCACCGGGCCGAAGATCTCGTCCCGGTAGGCGTCCGCGGTGAGCGGCACCCGGTCCAGCAGCGAGACGCCGAGGAAGAAGCCGTCCTCGTGGCCCTCGACCGAGTGGCCGGTGCCGTCGACGACGACCTCGGCGCCCTGCTCGGCGGCCGAGGCGACGTAGGAGGCCACCTTGTCGCGGTGCTCGCGGGTGATCAGCGGGCCCATCTCGGAGGCGGGGTCGTCGCCCGGCCCGATGCGCAGCCTGCGGGCCCGCTCGGCGATCCTGCCGACCAGCTCGTCGCCCGTGTCACCGACCGCGACCACGACCGACACGGCCATGCAGCGCTCGCCCGCCGAGCCGTACGCGGCGTTGATGGCCTGGTCGGCGGCGAAGTCCAGATCGGCGTCGGGCAGGACCAGCATGTGGTTCTTCGCCCCGCCGAGCGCCTGCACGCGCTTGCCGTGCTCCACCGCCTTGAGCTGGATGTACTTCGCGATCGGCGTGGAGCCGACGAAGGAGACCGCCTCGACGTCCGGGTGCTCCAACAGCCGGTCCACGGCCGCCTTGTCGCCCTGGACGACGTTCAGCACGCCCTCCGGCAGACCCGCCTGCGAGGCCAGCTCGGCCAGCAGCAGGGCCGCCGACGGGTCCTTCTCGCTGGGCTTCAGCACGAAGGTGTTGCCGCACGCGACGGCCAGCGGGAACATCCACATCGGCACCATGGCGGGGAAGTTGAACGGGGTGATGCCCGCGACCACGCCCAGCGGCTGCCGGATCGAGGCCACGTCGACCCGGGTGGAGACCTGCGTGGACAGCTCGCCCTTGAGCTGCACGCTGATCCCGCAGGCCAGTTCGACGATCTCCAGGCCGCGCGCCACCTCGCCGAGCGCGTCGGAGTGCACCTTGCCGTGCTCGGCGGTGATCAGCGCCGCGATCTCGTTGCGCCTGGCGTCCAGCAGTTCGCGGTACTTGAACAGGATCGCGGTCCGCCTGGCCAGCGACGAGACGCCCCAGCTCTCGAACGCGGCCCTGGCGGAGGCGACGGCCGCGTCCACCTCGTCGGCGGTCGCGAGGGCGACCTGCTTCTCCTGGACGCCGGTGGCCGGGTTCCAGACGGGGCCGAAACGGCCCGAGGTGCCCTCGACGGGCTTGCCGTCGATCCAGTGCGTGATGGTCTTCATGGTGCGAAAGTGCCTTTCTGGAAAGGGAGTTCAGAGGTGTCGGCGGCGGTCGGCGACCTGCTGCTCATAACGCTCGCGGGCGGCGACGGCGGCCTCGCGGGAGGCGACCTCGGCCACGGGCACGTCCCACCACGCCTCGGCGCCGGGCGAGGTGGGGTTGGTGATGTCCGTCTCGACGTACACGCACGTGGGCCGGTCCGAGGCGCGCGCGGCGGCCAGCGCCTCGCGCAGCTCGCCCACCGTCCCGGCCCGCAGGACGTCCATGCCGAGGCTCGCCGCGTTGGCGGCCAGGTCGAGCGGGAGCGGGGCGCCGGTGAAGGTGCCGTCCGCCGCCCGGTAGCGGTAGTCGGTGCCGAAGCGCTCACCGCCGGTCTGCGCCGACAGCCCGCCGATGGAGGCGTAGCCGTGGTTCTGGATCAGGACGATGTTGACGGGCAGCCGCTCCTGGACCGCGGTGACGATCTCGGTCGGATTCATGAGGTAGGTGCCGTCCCCGACGAGCGACCACACGACCCGCTCCGGGGCGGCCTGCTGGACGCCGATGCCGGCCGGGATCTCGTAGCCCATGCAGGAGTAGCCGTACTCCAGGTGGTACTGGCGCGGGGAGCGGGCCCGCCACAGCTTGTGCAGGTCGCCCGGGAGCGAACCGGCCGCGTTGATCACCACGTCGTCGTCGCCGACGACCGCGTCCAGCGCGCCCAGCACCTGGGTCTGCGTCGGCGTCGCCGTCTCGTCCTCGGCCCGGTAGGCGGCCTCGACGACCGCCTCCCAGCGCTCCTTGCCGGCGCGGTACTCGGCCTCGTACGCGGCGTCGACGCGGTGGCCGGACAGCTCCCGGGTCAGCGCCGTGAGCCCGGTCCGCGCGTCGCAGACCAGGGGGCGCGCGGCGAGCTTGTGCGCGTCGAACCCCGTGATGTTCAGGTTCACGAAGCGCACGTCCGGCTCGGCGAACAGGGTGCCGGAGGCGGTGGTGAAGTCCGAGTAGCGGGTGCCGACGCCGATCACCAGGTCGGCCGCGCGGGCGAGGTCGTCGCTGACCTGGGTCCCGGTGTGGCCGATGCCGCCGAGGTCGGCGGGGTGGTCGTGGCGCAGCGAGCCCTTGCCGGCCTGGGTGGACGCCACCGGGATGCCCGTGGCCTCGGCGAACTCCTTCAGCGCCGCCTCGGCCTCGCTGTGGTGGACGCCGCCGCCCGCGACCACCAGCGGGCGCCGCGCGGCCCGGATCGCCGCCGCGGCCGCCGCCAGCTCGACGGGGTCGGGCGCGGGACGCCGTACGGACCAGATCCGCTCGGCGAGGAACTCCCGCGGCCAGTCGTACGCCTGCGCCTGCACGTCCTGGGGCAGGGCCAGCGTCACCGCGCCCGTCTCGGCGGGGTCGGCGAGGACGCGCATGGCGTTCAGCGCGGACGGGATCAGGGCCTCGGGGCGGGTGATCCGGTCGAAGTAGCGGGAGACCGGCCGCAGGGTGTCGTTGACCGAGACGTCGGCCTCGCTCGGGTGCTCCAGCTGCTGCAGGAGCGGGTCGGGGGCGTGCGAGGCGAAGTAGTCGCCGGGCAGCAGCAGCACCGGCAGCCGGTTGATGGTGGCGAGGGCGGCCCCGGTGACCAGGTTCGTCGCGCCGGGGCCGATCGACGTCGTCACCGCCTGCGCGGACAGGCGGTTGAGCTGGCGGGCGTGGCCGACGGCCGCGTGCACCATCGCCTGCTCGTTGCGGCCCTGGTGGTAGGGCATGGCCTCCTCGCCCGCCTCCAGCAGGGCCTGGCCGAGCCCGGCCACGTTGCCGTGGCCGAAAATGCCCCAGGTGCCGGCGATCAGCCGGTGCCGCACCCCGTCGCGCTCGGTGTACTGCGCGGACAGGAACCGCACCAGCGCCTGGGCGACGGTGAGACGGACGGTCGGCTGGCTCATCGGTGACCTCACTGGGACGGGGCGGTGTAGAGGGGCAGACGGGGGTCGACGGGCTGGTCGGGCCAGGTGCCCCGGATCCAGGCGTGGTCGGGGTGGTCGCAGATCAGCCAGGCCCGCTCGTCCTCCGGGCCCGCCATGACGTTGAGGTAGTACATGTGGTGGCCGGGCACCGCCATGGACGGCCCGTGCCAGCCGTCGGGGATCAGCACGACGTCGCCGTCGCGGACCTCGGCCAGCACGTCGGTGCCCCGGCCGTGGCCGGAGGGCGAGACCCGCTGGTAGCCGAGGCCGGGCGTGCCCTCGTGGGCGGCGAACTCGAAGTAGTAGATCTCCTCCAGGACCGACTCCTCGCCGGGCCGGTGCTCGTCGTGCTTGTGCGGCGGGAACGACGACCAGTTGCCGCCCGGGGTGATGACCTCGACCGCGATGAGCTTGTCGCACTCGAAGACCCCGGCCGCGCCGAAGTTGTTGACCTGGCGGCTGCTGCCGCCGGTGCCGCGCAGCTCGACCGGCACCGCGGCGGCCGGTCCGTGGCGGGCGGGCAGCCGGCGGGTGCAGCGCGCGCCGGTCAGCGCGAACCGCCCGCCGCCGGCCGAGGTGAGGGCCGCACGGGCGTCACGGGGCACGTACGCGAAGTCCGTGACGCCCGTGAACACGCTCTCGCGGCCGGTCAGCTCGAAGGTGTCGTGGCCGAAGTCGTCGGTGGCCTCGACCGTGCAGCCGCCGGACAGCGGCAGCACGATCCACTCGCTGTCGCCGGTGTCGAAGGTGTGGGAGCCGCCTGGCGGCAGGGAGAGGACCCGCAGGGCGGAGTGGCCCCATCCGGCGCTCTCGGGCGTCACGTCCACGGCGTAGGGGCCGTCGGGCGCCGCTTCGGCGGGAAGGTGGTACGTCATCGTGTTCCTCCGGGTCACAACATGCCGACGGCCGTGTCCACCGCCGTCTCCACACTGCCCTCGGCCGGGTAGAGCAGCGAACGGCCGACGACCATGCCCTGGACGGTGGGCAGCCGCAGCGCCTTGCGCCAGCGCTCGTAAGCGCCCTCCTGGTCGCCCCCCACCTCCCCGCCGAGCAGGACGACGGGCAGGGTGGACGTCTCCAGGACCTCGGCCATGGCGTCGGGGTCGTCGGTGACGGGCAGTTTCAGCCAGGTGTAGGCCGAGGTGCCGCCGAGGCCGGAGGCGATGGCGACGGACCGGGTGACGGCCTCGGCGGACAGGTCGTTGCGCACCCGGCCGTCCACGCGCCGGGAGACGAAGGGCTCCACGAAGACCGGCAGCCGCCGCTCGGCCATGTCGTCGACGGCGCGGGCCGCGGACTCCAGGGTGGTCAGCGAGCCCGGGTCGGCGTAGTCGAGCCGCAGCAGCAGCTTGCCCGCGTCGAAGCGCATCCGCTCGATGTCCCGCGCGCGGTGCCCGGTGAAGCGGTCGTCCATCTCGAAGGCCGCGCCGGAAAGACCGCCGCGGTTCATCGAGCCCATGACGACCTTGCCGTCCAGGACGCCCAGCAGCAGCAGGTCCTCCAGGATGTCGGCGGTGGCGAGCACCCCGTCGACGCCGGGCCGGGACAGCGCGACGCACAGGCGTTCCAGCAGGTCGGCCCGGTTGGCCATGGCCGACCCGCGCCCGCCGACGGCCAGGGCGCCGCGGGCCGGGTGGTCGGCCGCCACGATCATCAGTCGGCCGCTGTCGCCGATCAGCGGGCGGCGCACCCGGCGGGCGGCGGCCTCGGCGACCGCCTCGGGATCGCGGGCTCTGACCGCGGTGAGACCGGAGATGCTGATGCTCAAGGAAGGGCTCCGTTCGGGGGTGGCTAGGGGGTCCGTCACGACGCGGCGGCGAGCAGGTCCGCGACCTCGGACTCGGTGGGCATCGCGGCGGAGCAGGCGAGGCGCGAGGCGACGAGCGCGCCGGCCGCGTTGGCGTGGCGCATGATCGTGGCCAGGTCCCGGCCGGCCAGCAGACCGTGGACGAGCGAGCCGCCGAAGGCGTCGCCCGCGCCGAGCCCGTTGGCCACCTCGACCGGCACCGGCGGCACCTCGGCCTCGGTGCCGTCGCGGTGCACCGCGAGGACGCCCCGCGGGCCCTGCTTGACGACCGCCAGCTCCACGCCGGCCGCCAGCAGCGCCTCGGCGCACGCACGCGGCTCGCGGACGCCGGTGGCGACCTCGCACTCGTCGAGGTTGCCGACCGCGACCGTGGCGTGCCGCAGGGCCTCGGCGTAGTACGGGCGCGCCGTCTGCGGATCCGGCCAGAACACGGGGCGCCAGTCGAGGTCGAAGACCGTCGTGCCTGCCCGGCCCCGCCCGCGCAGGGCGGCGAGGGTGGCGGAGCGGCTCGGCTCCTCGCTCAGACCGGTGCCGGTCACCCACAGGACGCGGGCGGCGCCGATCGCCTCGTGGTCCAGCTCGTCGGGGTGTATCTCCAGGTCGGGCGCCTTGGGCTGCCGGTAGAAATAGATCGGGAAGTCGTCGGGCGGGAAGATCTCGCAGAACGTGACCGGTGTCGGGTAGGCCGCGACGGGCGTCACCCAGCGGTCGTCCACGCCGAAGTCCCTGAGGGCGTCGTGCAGGTAGGCGCCGAAGGCGTCGTCGCCGGTCCGGGTGATCACGGCGGCCCGGCGGCCGAGCCGGGCGGCGGCGACCGCGACGTTCGCCGCGGAGCCGCCGAGGAACTTGCCGAACGTCTCCACACGCGCCAGAGGGAGGCCGGGCTGCAGAGGGTAGAGGTCGACTCCTATCCTTCCCATGGTGATCAAGTCGAAGGGCCTGGCTGACTCGGCCATGCGTGACGCTCCTAGAGCTGGATCGGGGGAGCGGGTCCCCAGGGGCCTGCCGCCTCCCAGGTGTAGGACGTGAAGGCCGACGCTGTCAATAGTTTGTACTTACATTCGGACCTGATCGTGAAATGATGTCTTAACAAAGTATTGACAGCGAGCGCATCTAGGGATTTGATCCCGTCCCAGCGAAGTCGCCGTGTTTCACGGCACACTGCCCAGGTCTACCGAGGATCGGGCCGGTGCATCACAGTGATCACCCCCGTTTCCCGTCGCACATCCCGTCGCACAGTGAGGTGCTGGAAAGATGGACCGCTCTTACCCCCGCTCGCGCAAGCTGGCCTCCGTCGTGGCCGTGGCCGCCGCAGCCACGTTGACCCTCGCCGGCTGCTCCAGCAGCTCCGGCGGCAAGGACGCCGAGGAGGGCGGGGCGAACGCGTCCGCGGGCAAGGCCAACACGCCCCGGATGACGGTCGCCCTGGTGACCCACCAGGCGCCCGGCGACACCTTCTGGGACATCGTCCGCAAGGGTGCCGAGGCCGCCGCCGCCAAGGACAACATCAAGCTCGTCTACAGCGCCGACCCGAACGCGGGCAACCAGGCCAACCTGGTCCAGAACGCGATCGACCAGAAGGTCGACGGCATCGCCATCACCCTCGCCAAGCCGGACGCCCTGAAGGACGTCGTGAGCAAGGCCAAGGCCGCGAACATCCCGGTCGTCGGCCTCAACTCCGGCGTGAGCGAGTGGCAGAAGCTCGGCCTGATGCAGTTCTTCGGCCAGGACGAGACCGTGGCCGGCGAGGCGCTGGGCAAGCGGCTGAACCAGGCCGGCGCGAAGAAGGCCGTCTGCGTCATACAGGAGCAGGGCAACATCGGCCTGACCCAGCGCTGCGACGGGGTGAAGAAGACCTTCAAGGGCGACCTGCAGACCCTGAACGTCAACGGCACCGACATGCCGTCCGTGAAGTCCACGATCACCGCCAAGCTCAAGCAGGACGGCGGCATCGACTACGTCGTCGCCCTCGGCGCCCCGTACGCGCTGACGGCCGCGCAGTCGGTGGGCGAGTCGGGCAGCAAGGCGAAGGTCGCGACCTTCGACCTCAACAAGTCCCTGACGGGGGCGATCAGCAAGGGCGACATCGAGTTCGCCGTCGACCAGCAGCCCTGGCTCCAGGGCTACCTGGCGATCGACTCCCTGTGGCTCTACAAGAACAACGGCAACTACATGGGCGGTGGCGAGCAGCCGGTGCTGACCGGGCCCGCCTTCGTCGACAAGACGAACGTCGAGACGATCGACAAGTTCGCCGCGAAGGGCACTCGGTGATGAGTATGACCCGACAGGCTGAGCCGGCGGTGACCACACCGCCGGCCCCCGGCCCGGGCAGGCAGACCGACGGACGGACCTCGCGGCGCTCGCCGGCGCTGCGCCTGCTGGCCCGTCCGGAGGTGGGCGTCCTCCTCGGCGCCCTCGCGGTGCTGGTCTTCTTCCTCGTCACGGCACCGCCCGTGCGCGACGGCAGCTCGATGGCCAACATCCTCTACCAGTCCTCGACCATCGGCATCATGGCGCTGCCGGTCGCCCTGCTCATGATCGGCGGGGAGTTCGACCTGTCGGCGGGCGTCGCGGTGATCACCTCGGCCCTGACCGCGAGCATGCTCAGCTACCAGCTGACCATGAACATCTGGGTCGGCGTGATCGTCGCCCTCGCCGTGTCCCTGGGGATCGGCCTGTTCAACGGCTGGCTGCTGGTCAAGACGGGCCTGCCCAGCTTCCTGGTCACCCTCGGCACCTTCCTGATCCTCCAGGGCGTCAACCTGGCCGTGACGAAGCTGGTCACCGGCAACGTCGCCACCGACGACATCAGCGACATGGAGGGCTTCGCGCAGGCCAAGGCGATCTTCGCCTCGTCGTTCGACATCGGCGGCGTCAACGTGAAGATCACCGTGGTGTGGTGGCTGGTGTTCGCGGCCCTCGCCACCTGGGTCCTGCTGCGCACGAAGTACGGCAACTGGATCTTCGCCGTCGGCGGCAACAAGGAGAGCGCGCGGGCGGTCGGCGTGCCGGTCACCTTCACCAAGATCTCCCTGTTCATGCTGGTCGGTTTCGGCGCCTGGTTCGTCGGCATGCACCAGCTGTTCTCGTTCAACACCGTGCAGTCCGGCGAGGGCGTGGGCCAGGAGCTCATCTACATCGCCGCGGCGGTGATCGGCGGCTGCCTGCTGACCGGCGGCGCCGGTTCGGCGATCGGCCCCGTCTTCGGCGCCTTCATGTTCGGCCTGGTCCAGCAGGGCATCGTCTACGCCGGCTGGAACCCCGACTGGTTCAAGGCGTTCCTCGGCGTGATGCTCCTCGGCGCCGTCCTCATCAATCTGTGGGTCCAGCGCACAGCGACCAGGAGGTGACCCGAATGACCCCCGAGAACACCGGCACCCACGGTGCCGTCCTCACCGACCCCGCTGCCGAGCCGGGTGCCCCCGTCGTCGAACTGCGCGGCGCCGGCAAGTCCTACGGCAACATCCGCGCCCTGCACGGCGTCGACCTGAAGGTGTTCGCGAACCAGGTCACCTGCGTCCTCGGCGACAACGGCGCCGGCAAGTCGACCCTCATCAAGATCATCTCCGGGCTGCACCAGCACACCGAGGGCGAGTTCCTCGTCGACGGCGGCGCGGTGCGCTTCTCCACCCCGCGCGAGGCCCTCGACAAGGGCATCGCCACCGTCTACCAGGACCTCGCCGTCGTCCCGCTGATGCCGGTCTGGCGCAACTTCTTCCTCGGCTCCGAGCTGACCAAGGGCCCCTGGCCCCTGCGCCGCCTCGACATCGAGCGGATGAAGCAGACCGCCGACGAGGAACTGCGCAACATGGGCATCGTCCTCGACGACCTCGAACAGCCCATCGGCACCCTCTCCGGCGGCCAGCGCCAGTGCGTGGCCATCGCCCGCGCCGTCCACTTCGGCGCCCGCGTCCTCATCCTGGACGAGCCCACTGCCGCCCTCGGCGTCAAGCAGTCCGGCGTGGTCCTGAAGTACATCGCCGCCGCCCGCGACCGCGGCCTCGGCGTCATCTTCATCACCCACAACCCCCACCACGCCTACATGGTCGGCGACCACTTCAGCGTGCTGCGCCTCGGCACGATGGAGCTCAACGCCTCCCGCGCCGACGTCAGCCTCGAAGAACTCACCAACCACATGGCCGGCGGCACCGAACTCGCCGCGCTCAAGCACGAGTTGTCCCAGGTCCGCGGCGTCGACGTCGATGAGCTCCCCGAAGCGGGCGACCTCACGGCACCCGTGGCCCCCTCGGAAGGGAAGTCCTGACATGGCCTCTGCGCTGGACCGCATCCGGGTCGGCTCGGCCCCCGACTCCTGGGGCGTCTGGTTCCCCGACGACCCCGTCCAGGTCCCCTGGGAACGCTTCCTCGACGAGGTCTCCGAAGCCGGCTACGACTGGATCGAACTCGGCCCCCACGGCTATCTGCCCACCGACCCCGCCCGGCTCACCGACGAGGTGACCAGGCGCGGCCTCAAGGTCTCCGCCGGCACGGTCTTCACCGGGCTGCACCGCGGCCCGGCCGTCTGGGAGTCCACCTGGGAGCACGTCAGCGAGGTCGCCACGCTGACCCAGGCCATGGGCGCCCGGCACCTGGTCGTCATCCCGTCCTTCTGGCGGGACGACAAGACCGCCGAGATCCTGGAGCCGGCCGAGCTGACCCGCGAGCAGTGGGGCCACCTGACCCAGGGCATGGAGCGGCTCGGGCACGAGGTCCGCGAGAAGTTCGGCCTCGACATCGTCGTGCACCCGCACGCCGACACCCACATCGACACCGAGACCCACGTCGAGCGCTTCCTCGACTCCACCGACTCCGCACTGGTCAACCTCTGCCTGGACACCGGCCACTACGCCTACTGCGGCGGCGACAGCGTCAAGCTCATCGAGACCTACGGCGAGCGCATCGGCTATCTGCACCTCAAGCAGGTGGACCCCGAGATCCTCGCGGACGTCGTCAAGAACGAGGTCCCCTTCGGGCCCGCCGTGGCGCGCGGCGTCATGTGCGAACCCCCGGCCGGCGTACCGGAGCTCGGACCGGTCCTGGAGGCGGCGCAGCGGCTGGACGTGGACCTCTTCGCCATCGTCGAGCAGGACATGTACCCGTGCGAGCCCGACAAGCCGCTGCCCATCGCGGTGCGCACCCGCGCGTTCCTCAGGTCCTGCGGCGCCTGACGACCCGAAAGGACGGCCGATCACCATGACCCCGCGCCGGCGCACGCTCGGAGTCGCCGTCATCGGAACCGGAAGGATGGGCGCCGACCATGTGCGCCGCATCGAGCAGGTCGTCAGCGGGGCACGGGTGAGCGCCGTGGTCGACGTCGACGCGGAGCGCGCCAAGTCGGCCGCGGCCCTCGCCGAGGACTGCGCCGTGCACACCGACCCCGCCGCCGCGATGGCCTCGCCCGACGTGGACGCGGTCGTCGTGGCCTCGCCGGGGCCCGCCCACGAGGCGGCGCTCCTCGCGGCCTTCGCGCACGGCCTGCCGGTGCTGTGCGAGAAACCCCTCACCCCCGACGCGGCCTCCGCGCTGCGGGTGCTGCGGGCCGAGCAGGACGTAGGCAGGCGGCTGGTCCAGGTGGGCTTCATGCGGCGCTGGGACGCCGAGTACCGCAAGCTCAAGTCCCTCCTGGACACCGGCCAGTTGGGCCGCCCGCTGATGCTGCACAACCGGCACCGCAACGTCGCGAGCCCGCCCGGCTGGACGTCGGACATGCTCATCAACGACTCGGTGACGCACGAGATGGACGTGACCCGCTGGCTGCTCGGCCAGGAGATCACCGCCGTCACCGTGCTCACCCCGACCCCGTCCGGGAACGCGCCGGACGGCGTCCGCGACCCGCAGTTCGTCGTCTTCGAGACCGACGGCGGGGCCGTCGTCGACGTGGAGATCTTCGTCAACTGCGGCTTCGGGTACCAGGTGCAGGCCGAGGTGGTCTGCGAAGGCGGCACCGCCCGCGTCGGCGACGGCCACGCCCTGGTCACGCACGCCGCGGGCCGCTGGGGCGGCACCGTCGCCCAGGACTACATCGAGCGGTTCGCCGACGCCTACGACCGCGAGGTCCAGGCATGGGTGGACGCCACCCGGCGCGGCGAGGTCACCGGCCCGAGCACGTGGGACGGCTACGCGGTGGCCGCGGTGTGCGAGGCGGCCGTACGGTCCCTGGAGGACGGCGGCCGGGTCGCGGTGGACCTGGCCGAGCGGCCGGCGCTGTACGCGCCCTGAGCGGCCGGCGGCAGGCTCCGCGAGCGGGGAACGGCCGGGGGCCGGGGACGTCACGTCCCCGGCCCCCGGCCGTCGTCGGGCTCCCGGCGCTCAGGGCGCCGGCGCGGTGCGCGGGCGGGGCGCGAAGCCCGCCGCGCGGTACGACTCGTCGATCAGGACCATCGTCGCCAGCGCGTCATCGGCGTCCAGCGCGAGCGGGGCGCCGCGGCGGATGTGCGCGGCGAGCGCCTCCAGCTGGTACGTGTACGACGAGCGCGTGCCGAGCCGTTCCGTGCGCTCACCGGCCGCCGTGCGCACCACGATCCGGTCGTCGCGGTGGGGCAGCACGAAGTTCGGCGCCAGCGCCTCGCCCAGGGACCCCACGATCCGGCAGCTCATCTCCAGCCCGCCGTACGCCATGTGGCAGCGCGCCGACGCGGTGGCCCCGCCGGGGAACTCCAACTCCGCGTCCAGCCACTCGTCGACGCCGGGGGCGCCCGCCCGCTGCCCGCCGCGCGCCGAGACCAGCCGGGGCGCGCCGCCCGCCCAGGGCGCGAGCATCCGCACCGCGTGCAGGGCGTAGCAGCCCAGGTCCATCAGGGCGCCGCCGGCCAGCGGCAGCGACCAGCGCGGGTCGTCCGCGCCGGGCGCCGGGATCGCGACCAGTGTCTCCACCCGCCGCAGCTCGCCCAGTTCACCCTCGGCGAGGATCTCGTGCAGCCGCCGGGTCACCGGATGGAACAGGTAGTGGAACGCCTCCGTGAAGACGCTGCCGGCCTTCACGGCGGCGTCCCGCACCTCGGCCGCCTCCTGCGCGTTGCTCGCCGACGGCTTCTCCGTCAGCACGTGCTTGCCGGCCGCGAGCGCGGCCAGGTTCCACGGCCCGTGCAGCCCGTTGGCGAGCGGGTTGTAGACGACCTCCACCTCGGGGTCGGCGAGCAGATCGGCGTAGGAGCCGACGACCCGCTCCACGTCGTGCTCGTCGGCGAACGCCGCGGCGCGGGACCGGTCGCGCGCGGCCACCGCCACGAGGCGGTGGCCGGTCGTCCGGGCCGGACCGACGAGGGAGAGCTCGGTGATGCGCGCGGCGCCCAGGACGCCGATACGCAGTGGTTCGCGGCCCGCGTCGTTCATCCCCGCCGTACCTCCTCGATCGTCACGGGACGGTGCTCGTGCAGCGACAGGGTGCACGCCTCCGCGATCCAGCCCGCCTCCAGGGCGTCCTCGACCGTGCACGGGGAGGTCCGGGTACCGGCCACCACCTCGGTGAACGCGGTGAGTTCGGCGCGGTAGGCCGCGGCGAAGCGGTCCATGAAGAAGTCGTGCGGGGTGCCCGCCGGGAAGGTCGTGCCCGGCTCGACCGAGCGCAGCGGCAGCTTGTCCTCCAGACCGACGGCGATGGAGTCGGCGAAGCCGTGGATCTCCATGCGCACGTCGTGACCCCGGCCGTTGTGCCGGGAGTTGGACACCACCGCGAGGGTGCCGTCGTCCAGGGTGAGGATCGCGCCCGTGGTGTCGGCGTCGCCCGCCTCCTTGATGTAGTCGGCGCCCCTGTTCCCGCCGGCCGCGTACACCTCGGTGACCTCGCGGCCGGTCACCCAGCGGATGATGTCGAAGTCGTGCACCGAGCAGTCGCGGAAGATGCCGCCGGAGGCGGCGACGTACGCGGCGGGCGGCGGCGCCGGGTCCAGCGTGGTCGAGCGCACGGTGTGCAGCGTGCCCAGCTCACCGCCGAGCACGGCGGCGCGGGCGTTCACGAACCCGGTGTCGAAGCGGCGGTTGTAGCCGATCTGGATCGGCACGTCCCGGTCCCGGACCGCCCTGAGCACCTCCACCCCCTCGGCCATGGTCCGCGCGACGGGCTTCTCGCAGAACACGGGGACGCCGGCCTCGACGCCGGCCAGGATCAGCGCGGGGTGCGCGTCGGTCGCGGCGGCGACGACGACGCCGTCCACGCCGGCCGCGAGCAGCGCCTCCGGCGAGTCGGCGACCTCGGCGCCGAAGCGCTCGGCGGCGGCCTTGGCGGCCTCCGCGAACGGGTCCGTCACCACGAGGGAGTCGACCGCGTCGAGCGCGGACAGGGTCTCGGCGTGGAAGGCGCCGATGCGGCCGAGGCCGAGGATTCCGATACGCATGGGGTGTTGCTCCTAGAGGAAGTGCGGGTGCGGTGCGGTGCTCAGTCGAGTCCGCCGAGGACGTTCTGGTCCCAGTCGATCACCGATCCGGTGACCACCCCGGACCTGTCCGACAGCAGGAACACCACGAAGTCGGCGATCTCGTCGGGCTGCCCGAGCCGGCCCATCGGCAGCCGTGCCGCGGCCTGCTCGCGCCAGTCGTCGCCCGCGTCGTGGAAGGCCCGCTGGGTGGCGTCCTCGCCCTCGGTCGCCGTCCAGCCGATGTTCAGGCCGTTGATCCGGATCCGGTCCCAGCGGTGGGCGTGCGCGGCGTTGCGGGTCAGCCCGATCAGACCGGCCTTGGCGGAGACGTACGGCGCGAGGAAGGGCTGACCGCCGTGCGCCGAACTCGTGATGATGTTGACGACCGTGCCCGGCGCCTCGCGGGCCAGCATGTCGGTGACCGCCGCCTGCATGGCGAAGAACGGCGCCCTGAGGTTGATCGCGATGTGCTGGTCGAACAGCTCGGGCGTGGTGTCCAGGAGCGTGCCCCGCGACGTCAGGCCCGCCGAGTTGACCAGGCAGTCGACCCTGCCGTAGGCGCCGACGACCTCGGCGACGGACGCCTTCGCCTGCCCGGCGTCCGACAGGTCCGCCCGCACGAAGAGTGCCTTGCCCCCGGCGGCGGCCAGTTCGGCGACCAGCGCCTCGCCGGGCTCCGGCCGGCGCCCGGTGACGGCGACGAGCGCCCCCTCGCGGACCGCCGCGCGGGCGACGGCCGCGCCGACTCCCTGGCTGCCGCCGTTGACGAGGACGACCTTGTCGTCGAGAAGTCCCATGGGTGTCTTCGATCCTTTCGCTCGGGTCAGCTCCGGCGCCGCTCGGCGCCCGCCCGCAGTTCCTCGCGCAGCTCCCGGGGCGTCAGGGCCCCGGCGAGGGCGCGCCGCACGATGTCCGCCTGGGACGGCGGGGCGAGGCCGTCGACCGGCGGATCGCTGTCGAGGTCGGTGGGGAAGGGGTAGCCCTCGGCGCTCGCCGCGATGACGTTCTCCGTCCACGCCGCGTCGGCCCGCTCCCGGCGGGCGAGCAGCACCGGGTAGACGGCGTTCGCCACGGCCTCGCGATCCACATTCTCCATGGCCCGCCCGAAGGCGGAGGACACCTGGAGGAGGTTCGCCGTCCGCCGGATGCCGGCGGACCGGTTGGTGCCGGCCGCGTGGAACACCGCCGGGTTGAAGAAGGCCGCGTCCCCCTTGGCGAGCGGCAGCTGCACGCGCCGCGCCTCGAAGTACTCCTGGAACGGCGGCAGCCGCCAGGCCAGATAGCCGGGCTCGTAGTGCTGCGAGTACGGCAGGTACATCGTCGGCCCCGACTCCACCGGCATGTCGCAGTGCGCGACCGCGCCCTGGAGGGTGAGCACCGGCGACAGCGCGTGCACGTGCGCCGGATAGGCGGCCGCGGCCTCGTTGCCGAGGAAGCCCAGGTGGTAGTCGCGGTGCGCGGTCTGCGCCGCCCCGCCCGGGTTGACGACGTTGACCTGCGAGGTGACCTGGTAGCCGGGGCCGAGCCAGGCGGTCGAGACCAGCGCCAGGATGTCGTTGCCGTAGTAGTCGGCGAACGCCTCGGGGTCGTACAGCGCGGCCTTCTCCAGCGCGTTCCACACCCGGTCGTTGGCGCCGGGCTTCGCGAAGTGGTCGCCGCCCCCCTCGCCCGAGGCGCGCTGCTCGGCGATCAGGGCGTCGAACACGGCGCTCATCCGGTCCACCGGGCCCGGGTCGGCGAACGCGCCCCGCAGGACCACCACGCCCGGCCCGTCGGACAGGGCGCGCACCAGCGCGGCGCGCACGGCCCGCCGGTCGCCGGCCGCGCGCAGACGGGCGCTGTCGTAGACCAGGACGCCCTGCTCCACGGCCGAGGCGTACGGGTGGTCGGCGAGGTCCGTGTCCCGCTCGACGAGTCCGCGGAACTCCGCGAGGTCGCAGTCGGACTCGGACAGCCAGGACCGGCGGTGCAGGGAGGTGAAGGACATCGGTGTCCTCTCGGTGACAGGGGTGACTCAGCGATGCCATTCTTGTCCTGACAATCCCATCGAACAACCAGCAGGCGTCCATCAAAAACCCCTCAAGGAGCCGTCGCATGGGCCACCCCTTCCCGATCCGCGAGATCGCACGTCAGGCGGGGCTCAGCGAGGCCACGGTGGACCGCGTCCTCAACGGCCGGGGAGGGGTGCGCGAGAGCACCGCGCGCGAGGTCCAGCACGCGATCGCCGACCTGGACCGCCAGCGCACCCAGGTCCGGCTGGTCGGCCGCACCTTCATGATCGACATCGTGATGCAGACGCCCGAGCGCTTCTCCACCGCCGTCCGGGCCGCCCTGGAGGCCGAACTGCCGGGCCTGCGCCCGGCCGTCGTGCGCTCGCGCTTCCACTTCCGGGAGACGGGACCCGTCCGCGAACTGACCCGGACCCTGGACCGGATCGCCCGGCGCGGCTCCCAGGGCGTGATCCTCAAGGCCCCCGACGTCCCCGAGATCGGCGCCGCCGTCGCAGGGCTCGCGGAGGCCGGCATCCCGGTGGTGACCCTGGTGACCGACCTGCCCGCCACCCCGCGCCTGGCGTACGTCGGCAGCGACAACCGCGCCGCCGGCGCGACGGCCGCGTATCTGATGGGCCAGTGGCTCGGCGACCGCCCCGGCCATGTCCTGACGAGCCTCAGCAGCGGCTTCTTCCGCAACGAGGAGGAGCGCGAGATGGGCTTCCGCAGCGCCATGCGCGCCCGCCACCCCGCTCGCGCGCTCGTGGAACTGGCCGAGGGGCAGGGCCTGGACGCCACCCAGTACGACCTGGTGCGGGCCGCCCTCGCACGCGACCCGCAGATCCGCGCCGTCTACTCGATCGGCGGCGGCAACATCGCCACCCTGCGCGCCTTCGAGGACCTCGGCCGCGAATGCGCCGTCTTCGTGGCGCACGACCTCGACCACGACAACACCCGCCTGCTGCGCGAGCACCGGCTCTCCGCCGTCCTGCACCACGATCTGCGCCAGGACATGCGCGAGGCGTGCCACATCGTGATGCGGGCCCACGGCGCGCTGCCGCCGGCCGGGCCCACCCTGCCCTCGGCGATCCAGGTGGTGACGCCGTACAACATGCCCGCGCCCGTCGGGTGACGTCCGGCCGGGCGTCCCTGGCGTGTACGCACCCCGGTGGCCCGCCCGCTCCCTACCGTCGGGACCATGTGGAAATCGAACCCGGACGGCGGTCCCGAACGGCTGGTCGCGCTCGCCGACGGCGTGTTCGCCATCGCCCTGACCCTGCTCGTCCTGGACTTCTCCGTGCCGCGCGGACTGGGCCCGGACGGCTACGAGGACGCCCTGCGCGAACTGCTCCCCAACCTCGGGGCGTACGCCCTGAGCGTGCTGGTGCTCGGCGCCTTCTGGCGTGAGCACCGCCGCATCTTCGGTTTCGTCCGGCAGATCGACGGCCAGGTGATCGCGCTGTCCGTCCTCGGGCTGAGCGCCGCGGCCCTGGTGCCCTTCCCCACCAAGCTGCTCTCCGAGTACGGCGGCGAGCCCGAGTCGGTCGCCGTCTACGCGGCGGCCGTCGCCGTCCTCGGCGCCGCCCATCTCGCCCTGCTCCTCCTGCTGGTCCGGCGGCCGTGGCTGCGCGGCGACGCGGCGCCGGCCGAGGGCTTCGGCCTGTACGCCCTCGACCTGTCGGTGACGGTGGTGGTGTTCCTGCTCAGCGTGCCGCTGGCGCTGGCGGTCGGCTCCGCCGCCATGTGGTCCTGGCTGGCCATGGCCCCCGTCAAGGTGGTCCTCGGCCGGCGGGCCGACCGGGCCCGCCGGTGAGCGGGCCGGTGCGGTGACCGGGAAGGTGCACCGGCCCGCGACGCCCGGCACGGCTCCTCCGGCCTCTGCGAGCAGGGGTGACCCCCGGGCCGGGTTGTCGCCTCACCCGCGTACGTCCCGTACGCGGGTGTCGCCGACGGGCGAAACGGCGCCTGCCGCGGCCCTGCTCAGCCCGCCGCCACGTCCACCCACGTCCCGCTCTCGGCGGAGCGCACCATCGCGTCCAGGACGGCCGCGCTGTGCACGGCGTCGCGCAGCGTCGCCCCGTACGCGGTGTCCTCGGCGACCGAGCGCAGGAAGCGGTACGCCTCGATCACCTTCAGGTCGTCGTAGCCCATGGCGTTCGCCGCGCCCGGCTGGAAGGCGCCGAACTCGCCCGCGCCGGGGCCGACATGGACCGTGGCGACGGGCTGGTCCTGGTAACCGGTGCCCTGGCTGACCCCGAGTTCGTTCATCCGGCGGAAGTCCCAGAAGACGGCGCCCCGCGTGCCGTGCACCTCGAAGCCGTAGTTGTTCTGCTCGCCCACGGACACCCGGCACGCCTCCAGGACCCCGCGCGCACCGGAGGCGAAGCGCAGCAGGCAGTTGACGTAGTCCTCGTTCTCCACCGGGCCTAGCTCCCCGCCGGTGGCCAGGGTGTGTCCGGCGGTCGCGCCGGTGGGGCGGGCGCGCTGCGGGATGAAGACGGCGGTGTCGGCGGTCAGCGAGGTGATGTCGCCCAGCAGATGGCGGGCGAGGTCGGCGCCGTGGGAGGCGAGGTCGCCCAGGACGCCGCTGCCCCCGCGCTCCTTCTCGTAGCGCCAGGTCAGCGCGGAGTCGGGGTGCGCGGCGTAGTCGCTGAACAGCCGGACGCGCACATGGGTGACGGTGCCGATCCCGCCGGAGGCGATCAGCTCGCGGGCCGCCTCGACGGCGGGCGCGTTGCGGTAGTTGAAGCCGACCGCGCTGCGCACCCCGGCCTCGGCGGCGGCGTCGGCCACGGCGCGGGCGTCGGCCGCCGACAGGCCCACCGGCTTCTCGATCCACAGGTGCTTGCCGGCCCGCGCCATCGCGACGCCGATCTCCCGGTGCAGGAAGTTCGGGGCGGTGACGCTCACGGCCCGCACTCGGGGATCGGCCGCGACCTCGCGCCAGTCGCGGGTCGCCGACTCGAAGCCGAACCGCTCCGCGGCCTCCTCGGCCCGCCCCGGCACCTCCTCGGCGACGGCGACCAGCCTCGGACGCAGGGCGAGCTGCGGATAGTGGTGCGCGACACGGGCGTACGCCTGGGTGTGCACCCGTCCCATCCAGCCGAATCCGACGACGGCGACGCCGAGCGTGTCCACCATTGCAGCCCCTCTTTGGACCGGTCCATTCTCTGTCCGGGCCACCTTGGGCCGCCGTCCCGACCGGTGTCAACCCCCGCCGTCCGGCGTCCGCACGCTCTTGCTCCCGCGTCGGCCCCTTTGACAACCGCGCGCGCCGCATGGAACGGTCCATGTCCATGAGACCCCCGACGATCCGCGACGTGGCCGACCGGGCCGGTGTCTCGAAGTCGCTGGTCTCGCTCGTGCTGCGCGGCTCCGGCCAGGTCCGCCCCGACAAGCGCGAGGCGGTGCTGCGGGCGGTGCGCGAGCTCGGCTACCGGCCCAACGCCGCCGCGCGCAGCCTCAGCGAACAGCGCACCCGCACGGTCGGCGTCCTGCTGAACGACCTGCGCAACCCCTGGTTCGTGGAGATGCTCGACGGCCTGAACTCCCTGCTGCACGACAACGGTCTGCACATGCTGCTGGCCGACTCCCGGCTCAACCGCCGCAGCGGCCAGGACCCCGCCGGGCCCTTCCTGGACCTGCGGGTCGACGGACTGGTCGTGGTCGGCACCCTGCCCGACCCGGCCGCGCTCGCGGCGGTGGCCGAGCGGCTGCCGGTGGTGGTCGCCGGGGCGCGCGAGCCCCTGCTGCCCGGCGTGGACGTCGTCGCCAACGACGACGAGCACGGCGCCCGCCTGGTCACCGAGCACCTCGTCGGCCTCGGGCACCGGCGCATCGCCCATGTCGCGGGCTACGGCAGGGTCGGCGAGCTGCGCCGGCGCGCCTTCGAGGCGACCCTGCGCGAGCACGGCCTCGGCGACGGGATCGTGGTCGAGCCGAGCGACATGACCGAGGAGGGCGGCTACCGCTCCACCGTGCGGCTGCTCAGCCGGGCCGAGCGGCCCACGGCGGTGTTCGCCGTGAACGACATCGCCGCCGTCGGCGCCCTGTCGGCGGCCGAGGAGTCGGGGCTGCGGGTGCCGCGCGACCTGTCGGTCGTCGGCTACGACAACACGAGCATCGCCCGGCTGCGCCACGTGTGGCTGACCACCGTGGACAACGCCAGCCACGAGGTCGGCCGCCGCGCCGCCCGCTGCCTGCTGGACCGCTTCGCCGGATCAGGGACGCCGGGCGGGGTCCGGCTCGCCGCGCCCACCCTGGAGATCAGGGGCTCGACGGCGCCTCTGGGCCTGCCTGGGTGATCGCGTACGCCTTGCGCAGCGTCTCGTGCACCGTCCACGTCGTCCGGTCGCCCTCGCGCAGGACGGCCATGTCGCCCGGCCCGACCTCCAGCGTCGGCCCGCCCTCGACCTCGATGGTGGCCGACCCGCTGATCACGACGAACAGCTCGTCGGCCTCGGTGTCGGTGACCACGCCCGGCGTGATCTGCCAGACGCCGCGGAGCTGCCGCCCGTCCGCAGACTCCCAGACCACTTTCCCCGTCACCTCGGGCGTCCCGGAGACGATCTGCTCGGGGGCGAGGGGCTCGGGTTCGAGCGCCGCGTCGGGGATGTGCAGTACGAAGCTGTGCGTCATGCGGTGACCCTAGCCGGGGCCGACGGGGCCGGTCACCGGACAGGGTGTGGGGTGTCGGCGGGTCCGTGCGGACACTTCGTCGCTGCCCTCCGGCGGGGCCGCCGCCGAAGGGCACCGACCTGACCGTCCTATGGGGTGATTGTCTGAAGTGGGCCGTACGGCGGTCTCGCGTATTGTTGCGTCATATGCCAGCTGTGACGCGTGGCAACTCCCGTGACGTCGGGGGACAGTGAGTCGAACGGTGAAGGGGGCGCGGGGCGTGGTGCCACTTCTCGCATTGGTGGCCGTCGTCGGCTACATGGCCACGGCGGGGCTGCCGTGGTGGGTGGTGGCGGCCGTGGCCCTGCTCATGGCGGGGTTCGCCGGGGGGATGGCCTGGACCCCGGCCCGCGCGCGGAGCGTCACCCCGCCGGGCGGGGCGCTCCGGCGCACCACGGCCCCGGGCGCCCGGCGTGGCGGCATCTCGGTCCTGCCCGTCGACGCGGGCGCGCGCCCCGCGCGCCCGGCCGGCCGTGACGCGTCCGCCCCGGTCGGGGGAGCGGACCGGGCGCTCAGGTGACACCGCCGGGGGCCTCCCGTACTCCACCGTCCTTCCGGCCCGTCGAGCCGGACCTCACGACGTCTCGGCGCGCGGCCCGCACCGGAACGACCCGGTGCGGCCCGCGGCCGGTGCTGAGCCCCGGCTGACCGGACGCTCAGCGCGTCACCAGCAGCCCGCGCCCCCGCAGCACCCGGCGTTCCAGCGGGCTGAAGAACAGCAGGTCGACGGCGATGCCGACCAGGAGGATGAGGAAGATCGCCAGGAACACCTGGGACATGCTGCTGTTGTTGCGGCCGTTCTCCAGCAACTGGCCGAGTCCCAGGCCGAGATCGGGGGAGGAGGCGATGATCTCCGCGGCCATCAGCGAGCGCCAGGAGAACGCCCAGCCCTGCTTCAGGCCCGCGAGGTAGCCGGGCAGCGCCGCCGGCATCACCACGTGCCGGGCCTCCAGCAGACCGGTGGCGCCCAGGGTGCGGCCGGCGCGCAGGAACAGCGGGGGGATCTGGTCGACGCCTGCGACCAGGCCGTTGGCGATGGAGGGGACCGCGCCGAGCAGGATCACGGCGTACATCATCGAGTTGTTCAGGCCGAGCCAGAGCACGGCCGGCGGCACCCAGGCCACCGACGGCAGCGACTGCAGGCCGGAGAGGATCGGGCCGATGGCCGCGCGCACGAACTTCACACGGGCCACGAGCAGTCCCAGCGGGGTGCCGATCGCGAGGGCCAGCAGGAAGCCGAGCAGTCCGCGCGAGACGGACGTCCAGATGTAGTCGAGCAGCGTGCCCTGGAGCCAGGCGGTGCGGACCTCGCCCCAGACGTCGGACGGCGCGGGGAGCTTGTAGGCGGGAACGACCTCGGCCCACACGAGGACCTGCCAGACCGCCAGCACCAGCGCGACCGCCGTGACGGGCGGCAGCACCTTGCGGACGAGGGTCTCGCGCAGCGACGTGCGGCGGATCTGCACCGAGTCCAGGGCGTCGAGCCCGGCCTCCAGCCCGGCCAGGTCGTCGGCGCCGTCGCGTCCGGCGCGCTTGCCGGTGTCGAGGGTGTTGTCAGTGCTGGCCATGGCGGCGGATCTCCCTGCGCAGTTCTTCGGTGATCTCCCGGGACAGTTCGGCGACGTCGGTGTCCTCGATGCGGCGGGGCTGGGGGATGTCGACGGTCCATTGGCGGGCGATGCGGCCGGGGCGTGAGGAGAGCAGGACGACGCGCTGGGCGAGGCGTACGGCTTCGCGGACGTTGTGGGTGACGAAGAGGACGC
>NZ_AGBF01000097.1 GCF_000225525.1 Streptomyces zinciresistens K42
GGCCCGCGGGGCGGGGCAGCGCCCGCGCGGCGGACCCGTGCCGGGCGCAGCGAACCGGCGGGCCGTCCCGGTCCGGGGGCGGCGAGCCGGTGAGCGTCCCGGTCCCGGGCGATACGGCTACAGCCCGCCGAGCCCCCGCAGCGGTACGGCCGGGTCGGCCAGGTCCTCCGGCGTGACCCGGGCGCGGCATTCGATCAGGGGCTTCGCCGCGCGCAGTTCCCGGGGCCGGTCCAGGCCCGCGGCGGCCACGAGCCGGCCGTCGCGCAGCCAGAACGCCAGGAAGCCGTCCTCCGTGGAGCCGGGCCGCGTGACGAGCCGGTCGCCGGGCGCGCGCCGGCCGTACATCTGAAGGCGCCTGCCGTACTGGTCGGACCAGAAGTAGGGCGCGTCGGAGTGGGACGCGGGCCGGCCGGCCATGGTGGCGCCCACCGCCGTGCCGTGGCGCCGGGCGACGTCCCAGTGTTCGATGCGCCCGCGCCGGACGGTGTACGGGCTGACGTAGCTGGCGACGTCGCCGGCCGCCCACAGCCAGGGGTGGCTGGTCCGGCCGCGTGCGTCGGTGACGATCCCGTCGTCGGTGCGGGCGCCCGCGGCGCGGGCCAGCCCGTCGTTGGGGGTCACCCCGCACCCCACGAGGACGGTGGCGGCCGCGCACCGCGTCCCGTCGTCGAGGACCGCCTCCTCGACCACGCCGTCGCCGCGGAAGCGCGCGACGGTGCGCCCGGTGCGGAAGCGCACGCCCCGCTCGGTGTGCGTCCGGTTCAGGACGCGGGCGGGCCCGGTGTCCAGGACGGCGGCCAGCGGGACGGGCCGCGCCTCCACGACGGTGACGTCGAGCCCCCTGCCGCGGGCGACCGCCGCGGCCTCCAGGCCGATGAAGCCGCCTCCGACGATCAGCAGGCCGCCCCCGGCGTCCAGCCGCGCGGCCAGGGCGCGGGCGTCGTGGATGTCGCGCAGCGAGAGGATGTTGCCGAGGTCCTCGCCGGGCACACCGAGCCGGCGGGGGGAGACCCCGGTGGCCAGGAGGACGGCGTCGGCGGGGAGTTCGTCCCCGGTGTCAAGGACCACCCGGCGGCGCCGGTCGTCCAGCCGCACCGCCCGTGCGCCGAGGGCCAGTTGGATATCCTGGTCGGCGTAGTGGCCGGGCGGGACGATCGGGCGGGGGGCCGCCAGGTCCTCGAACGTCTTGGACAGGGGCGGCCGTTCATAGGGTTCGTACACGTCGGCGTCGACGAGGGTGATGCGGCCCTGGAAGCCCGAGGCGCGCATCGACAGGGCCGCCGCCGCTCCGGCCGCGCTGCCGCCGACGACGACGTGGTGGGGTGTTGCGGTCATGGGTGCGCCGCCCTCAGCCCTGGTGGCGGGGCAGCGTGCCGAAGCTGCTCACGTCGACCACGGTGCCGGTCACGGTGCGGGACTGGGCGCGGGCCGCCAGGAGCACGTACGCGCCGACGTAGTCCTGCGGCCGGGGGGCGATGCGCAGGGCCGAACCCCGCGCCATCAGCTCGTCGATCGGTACGGCCGTACCGATCGCGACGTCCGCCAGGCCCAGGGCGGCGGGGCCCCGCAGGTCGGTGTCCATGCCGCCCGGTGCCACGCCGTTCACCCGGATCTCGGGCGCCAGTTCGTAGGCAAGCTGTTTGACCAGTCCCACGCCCGCGTGCTTGGAGGCCACGTACAGGGGGCCGCCGCCACCCGGGTAGAAGGCGGCGTTGGAGAGGGTGAGCACGAGCGAGCCGCGCGACGCGCGCAGCGCCGGCAGCGCGGCCTTGGCGCCCAGCAGATACCCCTTGACGTTCACCGCGAACAACTCGTCGAATCCGGAGGCGAGTTCGTCGGCAGGGGTGTCCGGCAGCGAGCGGTTGAAGTCCCACAGGCCGGCGTTGCCGACGAAGACGTCGAGTCTGCCGAACGCCTCGACGGCCCGCGCGCAGGCCCGGTCGTTGTCGGCGGCGCTGCGCACGTCCCCGGCGACGGTCTCGACGGCGTCGCCGAGGGACTCCTTGAGCAGGCGCAGCTTGTCCTCGGACTTGTCGAAGGCGACCACGCGGGCGCCTTCCTCGGCGAACCGCTCGACGACGGCCCGGCCGAGTCCGGACCCGGCGCCGGTGACGACGGCCACGTCGTCCTGAAGCCAGCTCATACGGCCTTCTCCTTGATCAGGTAGGTGAGGGGGAGCGCGACGTACACCAGGCCGTCGACGACGGTGGCGGGGTGCACGGCCACCGGGGCGGTGGCGGGGGGCCTGAGCGGAGCGCCGGTGCGCAGGTCGAACCGGGCGAGATGGAGCGTGCATTCGACGGTGCCGTCCTCCACCCAGCCCTCGGCGAGGGAGTAGGTGTCGTGGGTGCAGGTGTCGTCGAGGCAGAAGAACTCCCGGCCCTGGGTGAAGACGGTGGTCGGCGGCAGGGTGCCGAGCGGCAGGCCCTCGTCGTCGGGCACGTCGCGCGTGGTGCACGCCCGCCGCCAGGAGCGGCCCTCGATCGCCGTCAGCCGCGACGCGACCTCGTCGATGATCATGCCGGTCACAGCAGGATCGACAGGCTGGGCAGCAGCAGCGTCGTCTGTTCCAGGACGATCCTGCGGTCCGCGATGCGGTACGGGTATCCCGCCCCGTCGCCTTCGCCTTCGCCGGCCGCCGGGCGCAGCACGTCGAAGCGCTCGCCCACGCACCAGTCCTGGTGCCGCTCCAGTCGGCTGCGGTAGACGAAGAAGTTGGAGGCGACGGCGAGTTCGCCGTCCTCGCGGGGGCTGATCCGCACGTTGGTGATCAGGCGCCGGGTGCGGGAGGGGGGCTCCTCGGACCAGGCGATGCCCGAAGTGAGGCGGCGGACGCGGCCCTTGAGGTATCGCAGGTCGTCGTCGATGTGGGCCGCCTGGTGCGCGGCGGCGATCTCGCGGTCGCGCTCGCGGTGGGTTCGGGTCATCCGGGTGGGCGCCCAGTAGTGGACGTCGTCGGTGAAGAGCTCGATCCACTCGGTGTAGCGGTGTTCGTCGAGCAGTTGGGCCTCCGCGTAGAGGAACTGCTCGACGGTGTGCTGTGTGCGCACATCGGTCGTGCGGTACGCCGGGCCGGCCGCCGGCCGCTCCTGCCGGGTGTCCCCGGGTCGTCCTGTTGCCGCGGTCATGCTTCGGTCACCTCCGGTCGGGGGGCCGCGGCGCTCTCCTCGGCCCGGCGCGCGGCGTCGAGTTCGGCGATCTGCGCCCACGACAGGCCGGACATGAGGTCGTTCCAGCGCCGGTGGAAGCCTCGCGCGGCGCTCTCGCTGAGGGCGTCGCTGGTCCGGCCGGGCAGTCCGTGGACGTCGCGTTCGTCGTGTCCGAGGCCCATGCCGGCGTTGAAGGGGGCGCTGCGGGCCTTCCAGCCGCGCAGCACCTGCTGGATCTCGGTCCAGTTCTCGCCGTCGTCGGTCTCGAAGGAGCCCGCGGGGCTGAAGGTCCGCTGGGTCATGCGGCGGATGTCGGCCTTGACCTCGTCCGGCGCGTCCCTGGGGACGTACGTCCAGGCCCAGACCTCGATCTGGCCCGGCCCGCGCGGGTGCCAGACGCGCATGGTGGCGGGTCCGGCGAGCCAGGAGAAGTTGGGGAAGATCGTGTTGTGCCCGCCGACCTTCAGGATCTGGTCCTCGCTGAGGTTGCCCAGCGCCTGCCCCGCGTGGGCGAGCGTCCACTCGTGGAGGGCGGGGCTGTTGTACATCAGCTCGGTGAACCCGATCTGATCGGCCCAGAAGCTGCCCGAGCCGTGGCCGTTGCCGTGGAACTGCCGGCCCGGCATCAGCGTCTGGTAGCTGGTGCCCGCCCAGAACGCGGGGTCCTCGTGCAGCGCGATCAGGGCTGAGGAGTGCGACACCTCGGCGTGGTACATGTCGCTGGCGAACTGCTCCGAGGCGAACTTCCAGTTGCAGTCGATGACCCACTTGGTGGTGCCCTCGACGAATTCCAGCCCGTTGTCCCAGCGGCCCGCGACGGCGTCGAAGTAGAAGGCCATGTCGCCGAGATAGTCCTCGAACTCGGGGACGTCGGCCGACCAGGTGCCGAAGTAGAAGCCCTTGTACTCGGCGATCCGGGGCACCTTGAGCGCGCCCCACCGGCTCTTGTCGATCTCGTTGCGGTAGGCGCGCTCCTCCTGGGGGACGTTGACGAGGTTGCCCTCCAGGTCGTAGGCCCAGCCGTGGTAGCTGCACGTGAAGGTCCTGCTGGTGCCCTGGTCGCTGCGGCAGATGCGCATGCCCCGGTGCCGGCACTGGTTCAGGAACGCCTTGACCGAGCCGTCGCGCTGGCGGACCACCAGGACCGGGTCCTCGCCCATGTAGGTCTGGACGAAGTCCCCGCGGCCGGGCAGCTGTGAGGTGTGCGCGAGGAACAGCCAGCTGCGGCCGAAGACCTGCTCCAACTCCCGCTCGTAGACGGCCGGATCGGTGTAGATCCGGGGGTCGAGCCGGCCGGCGTCGATGTCGGCCGACTGATCTGCGGGCGCCGTCATCACGCCTCCTCCCCGCCCATGGCCGCCAGGGCGTCCATGTTGAAGTGGTGGCCCCAGACGCTGCCGGCGTCGTGGCGGCCGACCTTCCATGTCGCGTCGTCGACGAGGAGGCCGTCGTAGCCGTACTCGATCGCGAAGCCCGAGGGGGTGACGACGTAGAACGACGTCATCCGGTCGTTGGTGTGCTCGCCCATGCTCATCTGCACCGGGTAGGGGCTGTTCTGGACGAGGTCCAGGGCGCGGCCGACCTGCTCCAGCGTGCCGACCTCGATCATGAGGTGGCCGATGCCCGGGGGGACGCCGTCGAAGGAGCCGAAGGCCGCCGTGTGGTGGCGGGGGTTGCAGTGCAGGAAGTACGCCTCGTTGTCGCCCATCGCGACGGTGTCGCTGAGCCGGAAGCCGAGGACGTCCTGGTAGAACGCGGCGGACTTGACGGCGTCGGAGGTGAACAGGAAGACGTGGCCGAGGCCGAGGTCCCCGCACACGAAGCTCACGCCGCGCGGTGACACGAACGGCTCCTTGCTGCTCTCCTGGCCGACGAACGCCTCGATCACGAAGCCGTCGCCGTCCTGGAACGTGATCAGGCGCTGGACGCGGCGGGCGCGGGCCAGGTCGGGGTCCTCCCGTACGTCGGCACCGCGCCCGGCGAGGTCGGCGGCGAGGGCGTCGAGGGCCTGGGGGGTCGCGACCTCGAAGCCGATCGCCCGGAGGGCGTCCGGTCCGGCCGGGCCGTCCTGGACGACCAGGCGGAACGCGCGGTCGTCGGTGCGGAACATCGCGGTCGACTCGTCGGGGCCGGGCACGTGCTGGGCGCCCAGCACGGTGGTCCCGAAGTCCTTCCACCGGTCCAGGGGACCGCGGACCACCAGATAACCGAGGGATTCGATCCTGCTCATAGCTCTCCTTGGCGGGGCTGTGCGGCGGATGCGCCGGTGCCGAGGAGTATGTGCGGCCCCCGAGGGGCGGGGGCCGCGCTGTTCCGGTGTCCGGAACACCGCACGACCGCCCCCTCGGGGAGCCCGTAGAAGGGACGCATGACTGCTACCGACACTCTTCAGGTGACCGACGGATTCGTCGACGTCCCCGGTTTCCGCGTGCACTACGTCGAGGCGGGCGCCGGACATCCCGTCGTGCTGCTGCACGGCAGCGGGCCGGGCGCCACGGGCATGACCAACTTCGCCCCGAACATCGGGCCGCTGGCCGAGAGGTTCCGGGTGATCGCGGTCGACATGCCCGGGTGGGGCGAGAGCGACACCCAGACCGACGAGACCGGCCGCGACCATGTGCGGGTGCTGGTCGGCCTGCTGGACCGGCTCGGGATCGACCGGGCGGCCCTCGTGGGCAACTCGATGGGCGGGGTGACCGCCGTGTCGACGGCGGTCCTGCACCCGGAGCGGGTCTCGCACCTGGTCACGATGGGGACGCCGGCGCCGTTCCAGGGGGCGTTCCCCCCGGGTGGTCTCACCGAGGGCCTGAAGGTCCTCATGCACGCCTACCGGGAGCCGACGCCGCAGAACATGAAGCGGCTGGTCCAGGTCATGTGCTTCGACCAGCGGGTCGCCACGGACGAACTGGCCGAGGCCCGCTCGGCCGCGGCGCTGGCCCGGCCGGAGCACCTGGACGGCTGGAACTCCCAGTTCGACGGCCCGCCCGCACTCCCTCCCTACTTCGAGCTGGCCGCGCGCCTGGGCACCGTCGCCGCGCCCGCGCTGATCGTCCACGGGCGCGACGACCGGGTCGTGCACTACGAGAACAGCCTGCATCTGGTGACGCGCATCCCCGACAGCCGCATGGTGCTGTTCAACCGCTGCGGGCACTGGGCGCAGATCGAGCACGCCGCCGAGTTCAACCGGCTGGTCGCCGACTTCGTCGGCCACTGACCGAAGCGGTGCCGGGCGGGCCGGCCGCGGCGGGCGGGCCGGGCCGGTGCCCGCCCGGTCCCGCGTCCACGGCCGGGACCGGCCCGCGGACACAACGCCCACCCCCTTCAGGAAGCGCACGAGGCCCCATGGTGTCTTCGCCCACCGATCCCCAGCCCGCGCCCGCGGTGGTCCCGACCAGGATCATCGTCAGGGCGCTGGCCTCCTTCCCGCTGTACTTCGTCGTCATGTTCAGCGTCTGCTACATCAGCGCCTTCCACGCGCCCCGGCCCAACGGCCTGCACCTCGTGGTGGCGGGCCCTGCCTCGGCGGCCGGACCGGTCGTGCGGGCCCTGGACGCCTCCGATCCCGGCGCCTTCGACATCGTCACCGCGCCCGGCGCGGCGGAGGCCCGCGCGCTGCTGGAGACCCGTGAGGCGGCCGGTGCCGTCGTCGTCGGCGAGGGCGTGACGGTCCTCGTCGCGGGCGGCGGCGGAGCGCCCGTGAGGGCGGCGGTGACCGAGATCGGCACGGCGGTGGCGCAACGGGCCGGACTCACCCCGGTCATCGAGGACGTGAGCCCGCTGCCGCGCGGCGACAGCACCGGCACGGGCATCTTCTACCTGCTGATCGTCTCCAGCATGGCCGGCTATCTCACGAGCACGATCCTCACGCAGGCAGCCGCGCATCTGCGTCTGCGCACGAAGTACGCGGTCGTCGCGGGCGCCGCCGTGGCCGGGCCGCTGATCGCCTTCGCGATCGGCTCCGCCTTCCTCGGCACCTACGGTCTGGGCGCGGGCGGTGTCGCGCAACTGCTCGGGGTCCTCGCGGCCTACACCTTCCTGTGCGGCGCCCTCGGGCTCCTCAGCCACCAACTCCTGGGCGCCAACGCCATGATGCTCGTCATGGCACTGGTGGTGTTCCTCAACTTCCCGAGTGCGGGCGGGGCGATCCCGGTGGGGATGCTGCCGGACTTCTGGCAGTGGGTGCACTCCGTCTGGTTCGGGTCGGGGGCCCTGGAGGCCCTGCGGTCGATCGTGTACTTCGACGGCCACGGCGCGGGCGGCCCGCTGCTGCGGCTCGGCCTCTGGACCGTCCTCGCCGCCGCGCTGTCCGCGGCCCTGGCCCGGCGCGCCGCACGCGCCCCCGCCCCGGACCCGCGGGACGAGCCCCTCGTGGAGGGCGGCGTGCCCGCGGTCTGACCCCCACGGCCGTACGCCCTCGGCCGCCGCCCCGGACTCTCGGCCGCCGCACCCCGCCCGAAGCCCCGCCGCCCCTGCCCGGGGACGGCGGGGCGCCCGGCTCAGCCCTCGGTCGGCGCCAGGTCGGTGCCCTTGATCCGGGAGGCGAGTTCGGGTCGCTCCTTGAGCAGGTCGACGGCGATCGGGTCCTTGAAGTACTTCTTGTAGAGCCGGACGTAGGTGCCGTCCTTGATCATGGCGTCGAGCTGCGCGTCGAGGTCCCTGAGCAGTGCGGGGTCGCCGTTCTTGCGCAGGGGGAAGGCGCTGCCCTGGAGGCTGTCGCGCTCGACGGCGATGCGCACCGGCTGCTTCTCGACGTACTCGTCGGCGTCGGCGCCGCCGACCACCATGCCGTTGATCCCGCCGGACAGGAGCTGGGAGATGAGCGCGGTCTGGTCCTTGAACTTGACCAGTCGGGACTTGGGCATGCGCTGGGTGACGAACGCCTCCTGGACCGAACCGCTGACCACGCCGACGCGCTTGCCGTCGAAGTCCGCCAGTTCCCGCTGCGCGGCGCCCTTCTCGGTGAGCACGGCGGTGAAGCCCCAGTAGTAGGGGACGGTGAAGGAGACCTGGCGGGCCCGCTCGGGTGTGGCGCCGACGCCGGCGACGCCGATGTCGTACTGGCCCGCGGAAAGACCGGCGAGGATGCCCTGGAGGTTCGTCGTCTTGTACTGGACCTTGACGTCGAGACGCTTGGCCGCCTCGTTCATCAGGTCGACGGCGAAGCCGGAGGGGTTGCCGGAGGCGTCGGTGACGGCGAAGGGCGGCTGTTCGGCCTGCGTCCCCGCGGTGATCACGCCGTTCTGGACGAGCTTGTACTTGTCGTCGGCGGCTCCGGCCGACCCGCCGTCGCCTCCGCCGCAGGCGGTGAGGGGCAGGAGGAGAACGGCCGCCGAAGCGGCGAGCAGGGTTCTGCGGGTCGTTGCGTGCATGGAACGCTCCTGTGGCGAGGGTGTGCTGGGGATCAGAGGACCTGGGAGAGGAACTGACGCAGCCTGGGGTTCTCGGCGCGCTCGAAGATCCGGCCGGGGGTGTCGATCTCGGCGAGCCGGCCGTCGCACATGAACGCGACACGGTCGGCGGCTTCCCGGGCGAACCCCATCTCGTGCGTGACGACGGCCATCGTCATGCCGCCTGCCGCGAGGTCGCGCATGACGGCGAGGACGTCCTTGACGAGTTCGGGGTCGAGGGCGGAGGTGGCCTCGTCGAAGAGCATCACGTCGGGCTGCATGGCGAGCGCGCGGGCGATGGCGACGCGCTGCTGCTGGCCTCCGGAGAGCTGCGAGGGGCGCCGGTCGGCGAAGGCTTCGAGGCCGACCTCCGCAAGGCGCCGCAGCGCGGTCTCGCGGGCTCGGTCCCTGGGCAGGCCCTTGACCGAGGTGAGCGCGATGCTGACGTTGCGCTCGACGCTCATGTGGGGGAAGAGGTTGAAGTGCTGGAAGACCATCCCGATCCGGGCGCGGGCGGCGTCGACGTCGGCGCCGGGCGCGGTCAGGTGGGTCTCGCCGAGCCAGATCTCGCCGTTGTCGGGCGTCTCCAGCAGGTTGAGGCACTTCAGCAGGGTGGACTTGCCGGAGCCGGACGGGCCGATCAGGCAGAGCGTCTCACCCGCCCGCACGTCGACGGTGATGTCCCGCAGGACGGTGTGGGTGCCATAGCTCTTGCTGAGCCCCGTCACGCGCAGGGCGGGGGCTGCGGTTGCCGCGGTCATGCCTTTTCTCCTGCGGTGGCCGGGACGGGGGGCTGGGGGACGTCCGGTTCGCCGGCGACCGGCGGATCGGTCCGCCGGGGCCCCTCCCTCAGCCGCTTGTCGAGATGGTTGACCAGGTACGTCATCGGGATGGTCAGGGCGAGGTAGCAGACGCCGGCGGCCAGGAGCGGTGAGGAGTTGTAGGTCCGGGCCACCTCTTCCTGGGCGATGAAGAACAGCTCGCGCTGGCCGGCGGCGAGACCCAGGAGGTAGACGAGGGAGCTCTCCTTGATGTCCTTGACGAACTGGCCCGCCATGGCGGGAAGGACGCGCCGGATGCCCTGCGGGACCACGACCAGGCGCATGGCCCGGAGGTAGCTCATGCCGAGGCTGCGGGCCGCCTGGAGCTGGCCGGGGTCCACGCTCTGGATGCCGGAGCGGAAGATCTCGGCGGTGTAGGCGCCGGAGATGATCCCGATGGCCAGGATGGCGTATCCGAAGGGGTCGGTGCCGAAGGGGCGGATACCGGCGGCGGGCAGGCCCACTCCGACGAGCATGACGGTGATGATCACCGGCAGGCCGCGGAAGACGTCGACGTAGATCCGGGCGGGCAGCCGGACCCACCACCGGTCGGACAGCAGGAGCATCGCGGCCAGGAGCGCGATCACGATGCCCACGACGATCGCGCCGGCCGCGATGGCGATGGTGTTGAGGAGTCCCTCGGTGATCAGCCGGGGAAAGGTCTGGGCGATGAGTTCCCAGTTGAAGAACGTGTTGACCAGGGCGTTGGCGGCCAGGTCCGGGGAGGCGAGGTGGGTCATCGGGTGTCCAGGGGGCGGTCGGAGGAGGCGGAGGCGGAGGACCGGAACTCCTCGCGCACGGCGGCGAGGAAGTCCGGGTCGCCGAGGAGGTCGAGCACCAGTGCGGCGAGCCCGGTGGCGATGGTCTCGGTCGCGTCACGCGCCTGCGGGGTGCCGGCCGCCTCCCGCATCTGCTCGGAGTGGCCGGGGGTGTCCCGCGGGCATATTTGCACATAAGGGTGGATGACCGGTATGCGGGTCGACACGTTGCCGATGTCGGAGGAGCCGGCCGGATTGGACGCCGAGGGCGGTTCCAGGTCCAGTCCGAGGGCGGCGGTGTGGGCGGCGAGCCGGTCGGCCATGGTCATGTTGTTGTTGCGTTCGGTGTACCGCGGCGCGGTCTCGGCGTACTCGAAGGCGGTGCCGGTGGCGAGGGCGGCCCCCTCGGCGGCGGCGAGCACCCGGGTCAGGAGCCGGTCCAGTCCCTCGGACGTGGCGTCCCGGACGTACATGTCGAGTTCGCTGTAGGCGGGGACGATGTTGGGGGCGTCGCCGCCGCGGGTGACGATGCCGTGCAGCCGCGCGGTCGGCGGGACGAACTGCCGCATGGCGTCGATCGCCGTGAGGAACAGCTGGGCGCCGGCCGCGGCGGACCTGCCGTCCCAGGGGGCCTTGGCCGCGTGGGCGGCGACACCGGTGAAGGCGATGCGCAGGTGGCTGGCGGCCAGGGCGTGCCGGGCCCGCAGGCTGCGGTCGGCGGGGTGGAACATCACCGCGGCGTCGACGTCGTCGAAGGCGCCCCGCTCCAGCATGAGGATCTTCCCGCCGCCGCCCTCCTCTCCGGGGGTGCCGATGACCTTCAGGGTGCCGGGGTGGTCGGGCCGGGCGGCGGCCACCGCGAGGGCCGCGGTCAGGCCGCCCGCCGCGATCAGGTTGTGCCCGCAGCCGTGGCCGATCCCGGGGAGGGCGTCGTACTCCAGGAGCACGGCGATCGTCGGGCCGTCGGCCGCACCCCGGCGGGTGGCCGTGAAGGCGGTGGGGAGTCCGCAGGCGCCCTTGTCGACCTCGAAGCCGGCGGCACCGAGGCGGCCGGCGAGCTGCTCGGCCGCGTAGTGCTCCTCGAAGCGGGTCTCGGGCATGGTGTGCAGGTCGATGCTCAGCGAGTCGAGATCGGGCCTGAGCCGGTGGACGGCCCGGCGCAGATCGTCGGGGACGGGATGGGACATGGAGGCTCCGCAGTGCTCTGGCGCGAGGACGGTGGCGACGCGTCGGGGTGGCCGAAACGCTAGGAGCCGCGCGAAGTGATGTGGTTATCCTTACCGCAGCCGCGGTAAGCGTTGTCCGGCCTGGGTCTGAACGGGAGGTGGCCGGTGAGTGTGGTCCTCCAGCTCTCGGGCGCCGGCGCCGCGCACATCCGGGCGGGCGCCTCGCCCCTGGCGGAGCTGACCGCCGCCCTGCACGCCTACACCGAGGCGGAGCACCACCCGAGCACCGTCCGCTGGGCCCGCGGGCTGGACGAGGTGTCCGCCGTGGCGCCCCGGTCGGTACTGGAGCCCGCCCTCAGGCAGCGCATCATGGCGGCGGCTCCGCTGTGGGCGACCTACCGCGCCCGCTACCTGCTGCCCATGGACGCGCGTGTCGACCGGTGTCTGTCCGACGAACTGGACGCGGTCGCCGACCTGCCGCTCCCGGTCTTCGCCGAGCTCACCGGGTACGCGGTGCGCGGCGGGAACTCCGGCGCGCCGCTCGACCGGGTGCTGCACGACCCCGCCCAGCGCCGGAGCCTGCTGGCCGCGGCGGAACTGCGCTCCACCACCCGCACCGACCTCGCGCGCAGGCTTCTGGACGACCCCGACGCCCTGCGCCGGCATCTCCTCGCCCTCCTGGCGGAGGCGGCGGCGGTGTTCGAGGCGGAGCTCGGCGCGGCGGCCCGCACCGTCTCCGCGCGCCTGCCGGGACTGAGGTCCGATCTGTCGCGCTCGGGCGCGGGCCCGGCGCTGGCGCGGCTCGATCCGTCGGCCGTCCACCGCGAGTCGCCCTCCAGGGTGGTCTTCGACAAGTTCCACCACGGCATCGTGAACGTGGCGGCCACCGGACTCGTCGTGGTGCCGTCCGTCTTCGGCCGCCCCCACGTGCTGGTGAAGCACGAGCCCGGCGCCATCGCCGTGATCCAGTACCCGGTCGTCCCCGAGGGGTCCGAGCAGCCCGGGTACGCGATGGTCAACCAGCGCCTCGACGTCCTGCGCGATCCGGCACGCCAGCGCATCGCGCGAGCCATCGCACGCGAACCGCTGACCCCTTCGGAACTCGCCGCACGCAGCGGCATGACGCTCCCCCAGGTCTCCCGGCATCTGGGGCGGCTGCGCGAGGCCGACCTCGTGATCGTGGTCCGCGACGGCCGCCGCGCCTATTACCAGCTCAGCCTGGAGCCGGTACGCCGTATCGGGGAGGACCTGCTGGCCGCCCTGTTCCGGTAGTCGGGGTACGGCGGGCCCCGGGGTCCGCGCCGAAGGAGCCGAGGGCGGACCCGTTGACGTGTCCGGCCCCGGGTGGGCGGGCGTCCGGGCGGGGGTGCCGGAGGGCGGGCGGTGCGCGCCCGGCGCGGACACTCCCGGGGCGCGGAGGGGCGGCGCGGGCGCGTGCCGGGGAGACCCGGTTCACTCCGGGGGGATGTGAAAGATCACAGCCATGCCCTCTGCTGCTCCTTCGGCGATCTGCCCTAGCATCCACGCATGACGGTCCTGCCTGACGACGGGCTCTCGTTGGCCGCCGAATTCCCTGACGCAACCCACGAGCAGTGGCAGCACCTGGTAGCGGGTGTGCTGCGCAAGTCGGGCAAGGACGTGTCGGGCGAGGCGGCCGAGGAAGCCCTGTCCACCGCACTGGAGGACGGGATGCGCTCCCGTCCGCTGTACACCGCGCGCGACGCCGCGCCCGACGCCGGTCTGCCGGGCTTCGCCCCGTTCGTCCGCGGCGCACGCGCCGAGGGGAGCACGGCGGGGGGCTGGGACGTACGGCAGCGGCACGCGGCCCTGGCCGACGGCCAGGTGCTGGCGGACCTGGAGAACGGCGTCACCTCGCTGTGGCTGGTGCTCGGTGAGGGCGGCATCCCGGTGTCCTCGCTCCCCGCGGTCCTGGCGGGCGTCCACCTCGACCTGGCCCCGGTGGTCCTGGACGCGGGCGACGAAGTCGAGGCTGCCGCAAGGGAGTTGCTGCGCCTTTACGAGGAGCGGGGCGTGGCCGGGGACGCGGTGCGCGGCGGCCTCGGCGCGGACCCGCTGGGCCATGAGGCGCGTACCGGCACGCCCGGAGCGTTCGGCCCGGTCGCGGCGCTCGCCCGGCGGTGCGCGACGGAGTACCCGGGGCTGCGGGCGCTGACCGTGGACGCCCTGCCCCACCATGAGGCGGGCGGCTCGGCCGCGCAGGAGCTGGGCGCGTCCCTGGCGACCGGCGTGGCGTATCTGCGGGAGCTGACCGGGGCCGGGCTGAGCGTCGAACAGGCTTGTGCGCAACTGGAGTTCCGGTACGCGGCGACCGCGGACCAGTTCCTGACCATCGCCAAGCTGCGGGCCGCCCGCCGGCTGTGGGCGCGGGTGACGGAGGTCTGCGGGGCGCCCGCGGCGCAGCTCCAGCACGCCGTCACCTCACCGGTGATGATGACCCGCCGGGACCCGTGGGTGAACATGCTGCGGACCACGATCGCCACCCTGGCGGCGGGCGTCGGCGGCGCCGCGTCGGTGACCGTGCTCCCCTTCGACCACGCGCTCGGCCTGCCGGACGCGTTCGCGCGGCGCATCGCCCGCAACACCTCCACCGTCCTTGTCGAGGAGTCGCACCTGGCCCGGGTGATCGACCCGGCGGGCGGCTCCTGGTACGTGGAGCGGCTGACGGACGAACTCGCCCACGCGGGCTGGGAGTTCTTCCAGCGGATCGAGCAGGCGGGCGGCCAGGGCGCCGCGTTGCGCTCCGGCCGCCTCGCGGCGGACCTCGCCGAGACCTGGCAGGCGCGCACCGGCCGGCTGGCCAGGCGCCGCGAACCGGTCACGGGCGTCAGCGAGTTCCCGAATCTCGCCGAGCAGCCGGTGCGGCGCGCGCCCGCCCCCGAGCCGCGCTCCGGCGGTCTGCCGCGGGTCCGGCGCGACGAGGCGTACGAGGCGCTGCGCGCCCGTTCCGACGCCCATCTGGCCGCGACCGGCGCCCGGCCGCGGATCTATCTGGCCGCGCTGGGTCCGGCCGCCGCCCACACCGCCCGCCTCACCTTCGCCTCCAACCTGTTCCAGGCGGGCGGCATCGAGCCCGTCACGGAGGGCTCCTTCGGGGAGAGCGGTGCCGGCGAGGCGTGCCTGTGCTCCAGCGACGCCGTGTACGAGGAGCGGGCGGCGTCCGAGGCGGCCAGGCTCAAGGCCGAAGGCGCCTCGCACGTGTTCCTCGCCGGCCGGCCCGGGGACCGTCCCGGCGTCGACGGCCATGTCTACGCGGGGTGCGACGCCGTCGCCGTGCTCGGCGCCGCCCTCGACCGCATGGGAGTGTCCTGATGGGAATCCCCGACTTCGCCGGCATCGAGCTCGGGGAGCCGAGGACCGACGCCGACGCCGACGAGTGGCAGAAGGCGGCCGGGACCGACGGGGCCTTCTGGGAGACCCCGGAGGGCATCGCGGTCAAGCCGCTCTACACCGGCCGTGACCTGGAGGGCCTGGACTTCCTCGGCACCTACCCGGGCACGGCGCCGTATCTGCGCGGACCGTACCCGACGATGTACGTCAACCAGCCCTGGACGATCCGCCAGTACGCGGGGTTCTCGACCGCCGAGGAGTCCAACGCCTTCTACCGGCGCAATCTCGCGGCCGGCCAGAAGGGCCTGTCGGTCGCCTTCGACCTGCCCACCCACCGCGGCTACGACAGCGACCACCCGCGGGTGACCGGCGACGTCGGCATGGCGGGCGTGGCCATCGACTCGATCTACGACATGCGCCAGCTCTTCGACGGCATCCCGCTGGACAGGATGACCGTGTCGATGACGATGAACGGCGCCGTGCTGCCGGTGCTGGCGCTGTACATCGTGGCGGCGGAGGAACAGGGCGTCGCGCCCGGGAAGCTGGCCGGGACCATCCAGAACGACATCCTCAAGGAGTTCATGGTCCGCAACACCTACATCTATCCGCCGAAGCCGTCGATGCGGATCATCTCCGACATCTTCGCCTTCACCTCGCAGCGGATGCCGCGCTACAACTCCATCTCCATCTCCGGCTACCACATCCAGGAGGCCGGGGCCACGGCCGATCTGGAGCTGGCGTACACGCTCGCGGACGGCGTCGAGTACATCCGGGCGGGCCGTGAAGCCGGCCTGGACGTCGACGCGTTCGCGCCGCGGCTGTCGTTCTTCTGGGCGATCGGCATGAACTTCTTCATGGAGGTCGCCAAGCTGCGGGCGGCACGCCTGCTGTGGGCGAAGCTGGTGCGGCAGTTCGACCCGCAGAACGCCAAGTCCCTTTCCCTGCGCACCCACTCGCAGACCTCGGGCTGGTCGCTGACCGCACAGGACGTGTTCAACAACGTCACGCGCACCTGTGTCGAGGCGATGGCCGCCACGCAGGGCCACACGCAGTCGCTGCACACGAACGCGCTCGACGAGGCGCTCGCGCTGCCGACCGACTTCTCCGCGCGCATCGCGCGCAACACCCAGCTGCTGCTCCAGCAGGAGTCCGGCACGACCCGGGTCATCGACCCGTGGGGCGGCAGCGCCTACGTGGAGAAGCTGACGTACGACCTGGCCCGCCGGGCGTGGCAGCACATCCAGGAGGTCGAGGAGGCGGGCGGCATGGCCAGGGCGATCGACGCCGGCATCCCCAAGCTGCGCATCGAGGAGGCCGCGGCCCGCACGCAGGCCCGTATCGACTCCGGCCGCCAGCCGGTGATCGGCGTCAACAAGTACCGCGTGGACAGCGACGAGCAGATCGAGGTGCTCAAGGTCGACAACTCCTCGGTGCGCGCCCGGCAGATCGCCAAGCTGCGGCGGCTGCGCGAGGAGCGCGACGAGCGGGCCTGCCGGGACGCGCTGGACGCGCTGACGCGGGCTGCGGGCGGCGAGGGCAACCTGCTGGAGCTGGCGGTGCACGCGGCGCGCGCCAAGGCGACCGTCGGGGAGATCTCGGACGCCCTGGAGAAGGTGTACGGGCGGCACGCGAGCCAGATCCGTACCATCACGGGCGTGTACCGCAACGAAGCCGGGGAGTCGCCGTCCGTGGACCGTACCCGCACCCTCGTGTCGGACTTCGAGGAGGCCGAGGGCCGCAGGCCGCGCATCCTGGTCGCCAAGATGGGCCAGGACGGCCACGACCGGGGCCAGAAGGTGATCGCGACCGCGTTCGCCGACCTCGGCTTCGACGTCGACGTCGGCCCGCTGTTCCAGACCCCCGCCGAGGTGGCGCGGCAGGCCGTCGAGGCCGACGTGCACGTCGTCGGGGTGTCGTCGCTCGCGGCCGGCCATCTCACCCTCGTACCGGCGCTCAAGGAGCAGCTGGCCGAGGAGGGCCGCGAGGACATCATGATCGTGGTCGGCGGGGTCATCCCGCCGCAGGACGTGCCGACGCTGCTGGAGATGGGCGCGGCGGCCGTGTTCCCGCCCGGGACGGTGATCCCGGACGCGGCGTACGACCTGGTGCGGCGGCTGGCGGCCGGCCTCGGGCACGAGCGGTGATCGACGCCGACGCGTACGTGAAGGGTGTGCTCGACGGCAGGCGGGCGATCGTGGCCCGCGCGATCACGCTCGTCGAGTCCACCCGTCCCCAGCACCGCGTGCTGGCCCAGCGGGTGCTGACCGAGCTGCTGCCGCACAGCGGCCGGGCGCGGCGGATCGGCGTCAGCGGGGTGCCGGGCGTGGGCAAGTCCACGTTCATCGACGCGTTCGGCACGATGCTCACCGGGCTCGGCCACCGGGTGGCGGTGCTGGCGGTCGACCCCTCGTCCAGCCGGACGGGCGGCTCGATCCTCGGCGACAAGACCCGGATGGAGCGACTGGCCGTGGATCCGGCGGCGTTCATCCGCCCCTCCCCCACCAGCGGGACGCTGGGCGGGGTCGCCAAGGCCACCCGGGAGTCCATCGTGGTGATGGAGGCGGCGGGGTACGACGTGGTCCTGGTGGAGACGGTCGGGGTGGGCCAGTCGGAGACGGCCGTGGCCAACATGGTCGACTCCTTCCTGCTGCTCACCCTCGCCCGCACCGGGGACCAGCTCCAGGGCATCAAGAAGGGCGTGCTGGAGCTGGCCGACGTGCTCGCCGTGAACAAGGCGGACGGCCCTCACGAGCGGGACGCGCGGGCCGCCGCGCGTGAACTGGCGGGCGCCCTGCGGCTGATGCACGGCAAGGACGCCGCCTGGACGCCGCCGGTGCTGCACTGCAGCGGCCGGGAGTCGCTGGGGCTGGACGCCGTCTGGGACCGGCTGGAACAGCACCGGACGCTGCTGGACTCCACGGGCCGCCTCGCCGCCAAGCGCCGCGACCAGCAGGTCGACTGGACGTGGACCATGGTCCGCGACGAGCTCCTGGGCCGGCTGCACGCCGACCCCGCCGTACGGTCCCTGGCCCCGGATCTCGAACGACGGGTCAGGGAGGGCGAGTTGACGGCCACGCTGGCTGCCGAGCGGATTCTCGCCGCCTTCGGGGGCGAGCGCGGTCCGGACACCCCCGCCGGGTGACCGCGTCACCCGCCCCCGCACGACCGATCACCACGGAACCTTCGAAAACCTCCTTTCCGGTCGAACCATCCGCAAGGCTGCGCAAGACCCCCAGGACGGCACGCGATGGCGAGCCGTCCGTAATGGCTCCGGTACGCAGCGAGTTGGCACTTCCGCCGCACAGGGAGTCATGTGAGACTGGCGTCCCGTCCGCAGTGCGGACCCCTCCGCACCGTCCCCCACGAGAAGTGCGCCGTGCGTTCCCTTCCCTTGCCTCTCGCCCTCACCGCGCGACTTTCACCGGTCGTCGTGCTCGCCGCCGCGGGCTGGGCGATGTCGTCCGCCCCGGCCGCGCCGCCGGCCTCCGAGGACACCACCACGACCCAGTCGAGCGGGGAGGGCGAGTCGTCGAATGCCCCCGCGGCGGTGGTCGGCTCCAAGGCGTACTCCGCCGCTCCCGCCCCGTGCGGCAGCCTGAGTGAGAAGTCCGTCAAGGACCTCGTACCGGGTGCCAAGACCGCCGGGAAGGAGATCCCGTCGACGGACGCGAAGCTGCGCCGCACCTGCTCCTGGAACGCGCTCAAGGGCTACGACTACCGCTGGCTCGACATCTCCTTCGAGATCAAGGACTCGGAGACCGCGGCGAAGGACTCCTTCAAGGACCGCGTCGCCGCCAAGAGCGGCGGCGGCGACGTCCCCGGGATCGGCTCGGCGGGCTACTCGGTGGTGAACCTCGCCAGCGAGGACAAGCAGCAGAGCCGGGAGGGGCTGGTCGTGATCCGCTCCTCCAACGCGATCGTCGCGGTCACCTACAGCGGCAGCAACTTCGAGTCGAAGCAGGCGCCGCCGCTCGCCGACATCAACAAGGGCGCGATCAAGGCCGCGAGGGAGGCGTTCGCCACGCTCGCGGACAGCCAGAAGTCCTGACCGTCGTCCGCCGCGGGTCCGCTCACGCCTGGGCGGGGCCCTCGCGGCCGCCCGTCAGCGCCGTGGTCGGCGATGAGGATGCCCGCGACGGTGCCGGGCGCAGGCCGATCGATCGGACGGGAGCGGGAAGGCCGTGCGGGGGGCCTTGGAACCCTCCCCGGGACGGCGGGGAGGGCGACCAGGGCGGGGGGGCGGTGGAGAGGTCGTTGAACTCGCCCCGTCTCGCTAGGAGTTGAGGGCTGGGATGACCGACGCCCCGTAGGCGTCGATCACGGACTCCTGCGCGTCGTGCATGTCGTAGACGGCGAACTGGTCGACGCCCAGCTCCCGCAGCGCGGTGAGCTTCTCGACATGCCGGTCGACCGGGCCGATCAGGCAGAACCGGTCGACGATCTCGTCGGGCACGAACCGGGTGTCCGGGTTCCCGGCGCGGCCGTGGTGGGAGTAGTCGTAGCCCTCGCGGGACTTGATGTAGGCGGTGAGCTCGTCGGGGACGGCGGCGGAGTGCTCGCCGTACTTGGCGACCAGGTCGGCGACGTGGTTGCCGACCATGCCGCCGAACCAGCGGCACTGCTCACGGGCGTGGGCGAGGGCGGCCGGGGAGTCGTCCTCGGTGACGTAGGCCGGGGCGGCGACGCAGATCGTCACCGCGTCGGGATCGCGGCCGGCGGCACGCGCCGCGTCCTTGACCGCCTTGACCATGTACTCCGTCAGATAGAGGTCGGCGAGCTGGAGGATGAAGCCGTCGGCCTCCTCACCGGTCATCTTCAGCGCCCTGGGTCCGTACGCCGCCATCCACACGGGGAGTTCGGCGCCGGGCGCGATCCAGGGGAAGCGCACGACGGTACCGCCGAGGTCGGCCTCCCGGCCGCTGCCCAGGGCCCGGATGACCTTCATCGCCTCGCTCATGCGGGCGAGGGTGTTGGGCCTGCGGCCCGCGACCCGCATGGCCGAGTCGCCGCGGCCGATGCCGCAGACGGTGCGGTTGCCGTACATGTCGTTGAGGGTGGCGAACGTGGAGGCGGTGACCTCCCAGGTGCGGGTGCCCGGATTGGTGACCATCGGGCCGACCTTGAGGCGGTCCGTCTGGGCGAGGATCTGGCTGTAGATGACGAACGGCTCCTGCCACAGCACGGCCGAGTCGAAGGTCCAGCCGTGCGTGAAGCCGTTGCGCTCGGCGCGCTTCATCAGGCTGACGACCCGCGAAGCCGGCGGGTCCGTCTGCAGGACGAGTCCGAAGTCCATGTGCTCCGCTCCTAGTTGAGGTACTGGCAGGTGGAGCGGGGCGTGTAGACGCCGTGCCCGGCACGGCCGGTGTACTCCCGCTCGGTGATGACGGGCTCGCCGCGCGAGAGGACCGTCTCGACCCGGCCGGTGGTCCGCCTGCCCTCGTACGCCGAGTAGTCGACGTTCATGTGGTGGGTGTCCGCGCTCATGACCTGCTCGGCCCGCGGGTCGTAGATGACCACGTCGGCGTCGGCGCCGGGCGCCAGCGTGCCCTTCTTCGGGTACATGCCGAACATGCGGGCCGGGGTCGCGCAGGCGATCTCGATCCAGCGGCGGCGGGAGATCCGTCCGTCGACCACCGCCTGATGCAGCAGGTCCATGCGGTTCTCCACACCCGGCAGCCCGTTGGGGATCTTCGAGAAGTCGCCGCGGCCGAGTTCCTTCTGGCCCACGAAGCAGAAGGGGCAGTGGTCGGTGGAGACGACCTGGAGGTCGTTCGTGCGCAGCCCCTTCCACAGCGCGGCCTGGTGCTCCCTGGGCCGCAGGGGCGTCGAGCACACGTACTTGGCGCCCTCGAAGTCCGGCTCGGCGAGGTTGTCGGTGGACAGGAACAGGTACTGCGGGCAGGTCTCGCCGAAGACGTTCAGCCCCTCGTCGCGTGCCCGTGCCAGTTCGGCGACCGCCTCGGTGGCGGAGACGTGCACCACGTACAGCGGGGCCCCCGCGACCTGCGCGAGCCTGATGGCGCGGTGGGTGGCCTCGGCCTCCAGCAGGGCCTTGCGCACCTCCCCGTGGTGGCGGGGGTCGGTCTCGCCGCGGGCCAGCGCCTGCTCGACCAGCACGTCGATCGCGATGCCGTTCTCGGCGTGCATCATGATCAGGCCGCCGTTCCCGGCGGAGCGCTGCATGGCGCGCAGGATCTGGCCGTCGTCGGAGTAGAAGACGCCGGGGTAGGCCATGAACTGCTTGAAGGAGGTCACGCCCTCCTCGACCAGCAGGTCCATCTCCCTGAGCGTGTCCTGGTTCACATCGGAGACGATCATGTGGAAGCCGTAGTCGACCGCGCAGTTGCCCTCGGCCTTGGCGTGCCAGGCGTCCAGCCCTTCGCGCAGCGGGCGGCCGACGCGCTGCACGGCGAAGTCGACGATCGTGGTGGTCCCGCCCCAGGCGGCGGCCCGGGTGCCGGTCTCGAAGGTGTCGGAGGCGAAGGTGCCGCCGAACGGCAGCTCCATGTGGGTGTGGACGTCGACGCCGCCCGGGATGACGTACTTCCCGGTGGCGTCGAGGGTCCGCTCGGCGGTCCATGCCCCGGCGGCCGGGGTGCCGCTCGCGGCGAGGGCGGCGACACGGCCGTCCTCGATCAGGACGTCGGCGTGCATCTCGTCGGACGCGGTGATGACGAGTCCGCCGCGGATGACGGTACGGCTGCTCATACTGCCTCTCCTACCGTGGTCGACACTGGGTTCCTGCGGGGCGGCCGGCCCGGTCCGCGGTGCGCCGCCGGGCCGGCCCGGTCCGCCACGGCCGCGGTGCGCACCGGCTCCGCGAGGCTGACGGCGGCGAACTTCCGCCGCACCAGGCGGGACTGGACCTCCTCGGTCAGCTCGGCGAACGGGAACGGCCGGTGCAGCACCACCAGGGGCGGCCCGCACCGCTCGGCCGCGCGGCGCATCACGCGGGGCGGTGCGGGGAACGCCCGGCCGAGGCCCATCACGAGGGCCGCGGCCTCGGCCCGGTGCAGGGAGCGGGCGTACGCGGCCTGCCTGTCCTCGTCCCCCGCGAGCAGTACCCCGGTGGTGCGGATCCTCTCGCCGCCGCTGGGCATCACGCCGACGTCCGGTGCCCCGGCGACGTGCACCCGGCGCACCGGCCGGTCGAGGCGGCCGGCCCCGGCCGCCTCCTCGGGCTCGCCCGCGAGCACCCGCTCCAGGGTGAGGACCCGCCGCACCGACAGGGCGGGCCGGAGGGGTTCCCGGGGCTCCGGGTGCTCCGAGGCGGCTGTCATGGCGGCGTTCCCTCTTCGCTGCTCACGGGTGGTCCGGCGGGTGTGCGGCTACAGGCTCCGCAGGGCGTTCTCCAGGATCGCGGCGCCCTCCTCGGCCTCGGCCACGGTGAGGGAGAGCGGGGGTGCGACGCGCAGGGCGCTGGTGTTGTGGCCGCCGCCCTTGCCGATGAGCAGGCCGCCCGCGCGGGCCGCCTCCAGCACGGCCGAGGCCGCCACCGGGTCGGCCTCGTCGGTGCCGGGCCGGGTGAGCTCGACGCCCAGCATCAGCCCCCGGCCGCGGACCTCCCGTACGTGCGGCACGTGTGCGGCGACGTCCCGCAGCCGCTCCAGCAGCAGTCCGCCGACGCGCCGGGCGTTGCCCTGGAGGTCGTGTTCCAGCAGGTACGACAGGTTGGCGAGGCCGGCGGCCATGGTGATCTGGGTGCCGCCGAAGGTGGAAATGCTGTTGGCGTCCAGGCAGTTCATGATCTCGGCGCGGGCCACGACACCGCCGATGGACATGCCGTTGCCGATGCCCTTGGCGAAGGTGAGCATGTCGGGCGGCCCCGACCGCGCGTGCGCCTGCCAGCCCCAGAAGTGGTCGCCGGTGCGGCCCCAGCCGGTCTGCACCTCGTCGGAGATCCACAGGATGCCGCGTTCGGCGAGTTCCTCGCGGAAGGCGGCGAAGAGCCCGTCGGGTCCGGAGGTGAAGCCGCCGACGCCCTGGACGGGCTCCGCGATGAGCGCGGCCGGCGGGCGGGTGTGGCCGAGGACGTCCCGGAGGTCGTCCACGCAGGCGGCGATGAACTCCTGGTCGTCGAGGTGGGCGAAGGGGCCGCGGGTGCGGACGCCGCCGTGGACGTACAGCGTCTGCAGGGGCGACAGGGAGGTGGGCGACCAGCCGCGGTTCCCGGTGATGCCGACCGAGCTGAAGGAGCGGCCGTGGTAGCTGTTGCGCATCGCGAGGACCGTGTTGCCGCGCCGGTAGGTGGTCGCGAGCAGCAGGGCGGTGTCGTTGGCCTCGGTGCCGGAGGTGGTGAAGAAGACACGGGCGTCCGGGATGCCGCTCAAGTGGGCGATGCGCTCGGCGAGTTCGACCATGGGTCGGTTGAGGTACAGGGTCGAGGAGTGGATGATCCGCCCCGCCTGCTCGCTCACCGCCTTGGTGACCTCGGGCAGCGCGTGCGCGGTCATCGTGGTGAGGATGCCGCCGAAGAAGTCGAGATAGCGGTTGCCCTCGGAGTCCCACACGTGGCGGCCCTCGCCGTGGGTGAGCTCCAGCGGGTCGTCGTAGTAGAGCGCGAGCCAGTCCGGCAGGACGGCGTGGTGGCGTCCGAGCAGGTCCTTGGTCACGGCTGCACCAGCCCTTCGTAGGCGTCGGGACGGCGGTCGCGGTAGAAGGCCCACTGCTGCCGCACTTCTTCGATGAGGTCGAAGTCGAGGTCGCGCACGACGAGTTCCTCGTCCCTGTCGCTGCCGGGCTCGCCGACGAACCGGCCGCGCGGGTCGACGAAGTACGAGGTCCCGTAGAAGTCGTTGTCCCCGTAGGGCTCCTGGCCGACCCGGTTGATGGCGGCGACGAAGTACTCGTTGGCGACGGCTGCCGCGGGCTGCTCCAGCTGCCACAGGTAGGCCGAAAGGCCGCGTGAGGTGGCGGACGGGTTGTAGACCAACTGGGCGCCGTTCAGGCCGAGTTGCCGCCAGCCCTCGGGGAAGTGGCGGTCGTAGCAGATGTAGACGCCGACCTTGCCGACGGCGGTGTCGAAGACGGGCCAGCCGAGGTTCCCCGGCTTGAAGTAGTACTTCTCCCAGAAGCCCTTGACCTGGGGGATGTGGTGCTTGCGGTACTTGCCGAGGTAGCTGCCGTCGGCGTCGATCACGGCCGCGGTGTTGTAGTAGAAGCCGGACTGCTCGACCTCGAAGACCGGGACGACGATCACCATGCCCGTCTCGCGGGCCAGCTCCCGCATCCGCCGCACGGTCGGCCCGTCCGGGACCGGCTCGGCCCAGCCGTAGTGCTCCGGCTCCTGGACCTGGCAGAAGTAGGGAGCGTTGAAGACTTCCTGGAAGCCGATGATCCCGGCGCCCCTGCGGGCCGCCTCGCGGGCGTGCTCCTCGTGTTTCGCCACCATGGACTCGGTGTCGCCGGTCCAGGTGGCCTGGACCAGTGCGGCACGGACGACGTTGGCCATGAGCTGCTCCTTCGACGGGACGTCAGAGCCTCTACGCCCGTAGAGCGGGCCGTAGAGGCTTGAAAGTAAGCCCCCCGGAACAGCCTTGCCAAGACCATCGTCGTCAACCCGCTGACTCGATCACGTTTCACACTCCCGTGGGTGAGGGGCGGGGCCGGTGGGAGGGGTGGGCCGGGGCCGGTGGGAGGGGTGGGCAGGGTGGTGCGCCGCAGGGCGGTCTCACGCGGTGAAGCCCGCCACCCGCAGCGCGTGGACGAGGTCCCAGTGCCGCTCCTCGGAGACGCCCCGGGCCGCCGCCAGCAGGAGCGGGACGAGCGTGCCCGGCCCGGGTTCCGCGCTGCGGGCCGCCTCCTCGGGGGTGCGGACCCGGACGTAGGCGTCGAGCAGCGCGCGGATCTCGCGCCGCCGCCCCTCGCCGGCCAGGCCGAGCACGGCACGCCCGATCTCCTGGGCGGGCCGTGCCACGCCCTGGCGCAGGATGCGCTCCCCGTCGCCGGTGTGCCCGGCCGCGGCGAGCGCGTCGGCGGCGGCCACGAGCCGCTCGGCGGGCAGTGAGGCGGCCTCCCACAGCAGGGTCGCCCAGTCGGCGCCGAGACCGGTGCGCCGCAGCTCGGCGGCGAGCGGCGGGAGGCGGCGCGCGGGCCAGTGCGCGACCTCGACGAGCAGCGCGTGCGCCTCGCCGCTGCGCCCCTCGCCCCGCAGCCGCGCCAGCGCCGTGACGATCCGGGCGATGTCCCGCCGGTCAGCGG
>NZ_AGBF01000096.1 GCF_000225525.1 Streptomyces zinciresistens K42
ACGCGCCGTCCTCGCGCCCGGTCACGCGCACGGCCCCGCGGTAGGTGACGGTGTGGCCGTGCGCGTGACCGGGCGCGAGGACGGCGCGTACGCCGTCGAGGGCGACGCCGCCGAGGCGCGCGGCAGCGGCACGGTCAAGCTGTCGCTCACGCTGCGGGTCACCCCGGCCGAGGGCGGGTCCGCCGTCGCCTTCGCGGGGACCGCCACCGCGGACGGACGGGTCGCGGAGTTCGACACCGAGTCGGTCGCCTCGGCCGTGACCCGGCTGCTGAACCGGTTCGCGGCGCGACTGGGCGCCGTCGCCGGGGAGAGCGACGACCACGAGGCGCAGGAGCCGGCGCCGGGCGCGTCCGCAGCCGGTGCGACCGGCGACGCCGGGACGACACCGGACCAGGACGACCCCGCGGCCCCCGAACCGGCGCCCGAACCGGCGCCCGAACCGGCGCCCGAGCGGGCGTCCGACGCCGAGGCGCCGCCGCCGGACCCCCGGGCGGACGCGGCGGACACGGCCGACACGGCCGACACGGCCGACCGGGCCGGGGCCGACGAGGCGGACGAGGCGGACGAGGCGGACGAGGACACGGAGATCGCGGAGGCCGCCCACGCGCGCCGCACGATGATCGGGCGCAGCGCCGAGGAGGTCGACCACGCCCCGCCGCGCGGACGGTACGCGCCGGTTCCCGCACCGCAGACCGTCGCGGCGGGCACCGCCCTGCGCTGGGCGGCCCCGGCCGCCGCGGTGGTGCTGGCCTCCGCGATCGTCGTCAGCCGCGTACTGCGCCGCCGCCGCTGACCCGGCCCGCGCGGCCCGCGGCGGCGGGGGACGCGCGCCGCCGGGGGCTTGATCGCCGCAGTAGGGTCGTGGCGTGAGCGACGAACAGATCACGCTGACCGCGGGCGACGCGGAGGCGGACGTGCTGCCGGGCAACGGCGGACGGCTCGCGGGGCTGCGCGTCGGCGGGCGGGAACTGCTGCGCCAGGGGGAGCGGTTCGGCTGCTTCCCGATGGTCCCCTGGTGCGGGCGCATCCGCGACGGCCGGTTCCTCGACGGCGGCGAGGTGCGGCAGATGCCGCTCAACGCCCCGCCGAACGCCATCCACGGCACCGCCCGCGAGGGCGCCTGGAAGACCGCACGGGCCGGCGCCGACGAAGCCGTCCTCACCTACGACCTGGTCGCCCCCTGGCCCCGCCCCGGACGCGTCACCCAGGTCGTCGCCCTCACCGCGGACAGCCTCAGCCTCACCATGTCGGTCGAGACGTACGACTCGTCCTTCCCGGCGCAGATCGGCTGGCACCCCTGGTTCAACCGCACCCTCGGCGGCGACGGCGCCCAGGCCGTGCGCCTCGCCTTCGACCCCGCCTGGCAGGAGCGGCGCGGCGCGGACCACCTGCCCACCGGCGAGCGGATCGACCCGCTGCCCGGCCCCTGGGACGACTGCTTCGGTATGCCCGGCGGCGTCGACGTCACGCTCACCTGGCCGGGTCAGCTGGAGCTGAGGGTGACCAGCCGCGAGGAGTGGGTCGTCGTCTACGACGAGCAGGAGGCCGCCGTCTGCGTGGAGCCCCAGACCGGCCCGCCCAACGGCCTGAACACCCTCCCCCGCCTGGTCACACCCCTGGAGCCGCTGGAGGCCACGACCGTCTGGCACTGGCGGCGCCTCTAAGCTGGGCGCCATGACTGACGTACGCGGCGAGCTGCTGAACCAGATCAAGGACAAGGCCGTGGTGCACGGCAAGGTGACCCTGTCGTCGGGCCTCGAAGCCGACTACTACGTCGACCTGCGCCGCGTCACGCTCGACGGGGAGGCCGCCCCGCTCGTCGGGCAGGTGCTCCTGGACCTCACCGACGAGCTGGAGTTCGACGCGGTCGGCGGGCTCACCATGGGCGCCGACCCGGTCGCCGCCGCCCTGCTGCACGCCGCCGCCGCGCGCGGCAGGCGCCTCGACGCCTTCGTCGTGCGCAAGGCCGCCAAGGCGCACGGCCTCCAGCGCCGCGTCGAGGGCCCGGACATCGCGGGCCGCCGGGTGCTCGTCGTCGAGGACACCTCCACCACCGGCGGCTCCCCGCTCGCCGCCGTCGAGGCCGTGCGCGAGGCCGGCGCCGAGGTCGTCGCCGTCGCCACGATCGTCGACCGGGCGACCGGCGCCGCCGAGAAGATCCGGGACGGGGCGGGAGTGCCGTACCTCTTCGCCTACTCCAAGGACGAACTCGGCCTGGACTGACGCCCGTCCGCACGCGCGCCCGTACCGGCCGGTGACAGGCGCTCGGACCATCCCGGTTCGTCTGGAAAGATGGGGCCGACGATGACGTCGCATCCCCAGGTCTAGGTCAGGGCCGTAAGCCACGACGCCGTACTCGGTACGCCGACCCGCACACTCCAAGGAGCGGACAGATGCCCATCGCAACCCCCGAGGTCTACAACGAGATGCTCGACCGGGCGAAGGCAGGCAAGTTCGCCTACCCGGCCATCAACGTGACCTCCTCCCAGACCCTGCACGCGGCCCTGCGCGGCTTCGCGGAGGCGGAGAGCGACGGCATCATCCAGATCTCCACGGGTGGCGCCGAGTTCCTGGGCGGCCAGCACAGCAAGGACATGGTCGTCGGCGCCGTCGCCCTGGCCGAGTTCGCGCACATCGTCGCCGCGAAGTACGACGTCACGGTCGCCCTGCACACGGACCACTGCCCCAAGGACAAGCTCGACGGGTACGTCCGTCCGCTGATCGCGGTCTCCGAGGAGCGCGTCGGGCGCGGCGAGAACCCGCTCTTCCAGTCGCACATGTGGGACGGCTCGGCCGAGACCCTCGCCGACAACCTGTCCATCGCCCAGGAACTGCTGGAGCGGGCCCGCGCCGCGAAGATCATCCTGGAGGTCGAGATCACGCCGACCGGCGGCGAGGAGGACGGCGTCTCGCACGAGATCAACGACTCCCTCTACACCACCGTCGACGACGCGATCCGCACCGTCGAGGCCCTCGGCCTCGGCGAGAAGGGCCGCTACCTCCTCGCCGCCTCCTTCGGCAACGTCCACGGCGTGTACAAGCCGGGCAACGTCGTCCTGCGCCCGGAACTCCTGAAGGAGCTGAACGACGGCGTCGCCGCCAAGTACGGCAAGGCGTCCCCCTTCGACTTCGTCTTCCACGGCGGCTCCGGCTCCTCCGAGCAGGAGATCGCGATCGCCCTGGAGAACGGCGTCGTCAAGATGAACATCGACACCGACACCCAGTACGCCTTCACGCGTCCGGTGGCGGCCCACATGTTCCAGAACTACGACGGCGTCCTGAAGGTCGACGGCGAGGTCGGCGACAAGAAGACCTACGACCCGCGCACCTGGGGCAAGCTCGCCGAGGCGTCGATGGCCGCGCGCGTCGTCGAGGCGTGCGGGAACCTGCGCTCCGCGGGCACCCGCATCAAGTAGCCGGGCCCGGCCCGCGAGGCCGGCCGCAGCGAGCCGGGTGCCCGCGCACCCGGCTCGCTGTATACCTGGGGCATGCCCGACGTCCGGCTCGCCTCCCCGCAGGGCAAGTGGATCCTGCTCACCACCGTCCTCGGCTCCAGCATGGCGATGCTGGACTCGACCGTCGTCAACGTCGCCCTCCCGCGCATCGGCCGCGACCTCGACGCCGACCTCGCGGCGCTCCAGTGGACGGTCAACGCCTACATGCTCACCCTGGCCGGGCTGATCCTGCTCGGCGGCTCCCTCGGCGACCGCTACGGGCGCCGCAGGGTGTTCGTGGTGGGCGTGGTCTGGTTCGCCCTCGCCTCCCTGCTGTGCGGGCTCGCCCCGAACGCGGACATGCTCATCGCCGCCCGCGCGCTCCAGGGCGTCGGCGGCGCCCTGCTGACCCCCGGGTCCCTGGCCCTGATCCAGGCGTCCTTCCACCCCGACGACCGGGCGCGGGCGGTCGGCCTGTGGTCGGGGTTCGGCGGCATCGGCGCCGCCGTCGGCCCCTTCGTGGGCGGCTGGCTGGTGGACGGGCCGGGCTGGCGCTGGGTGTTCCTGCTCAACGTCCCGCTGGCGCTGGTGTGCGCGCCCATCGCCGTACGGCACGTCCCCGAGTCGGGCGGCGGCGCCCGGCACGGCCGCTTCGACGTCCTCGGCGCCTTCCTGGGCGCCCTGGCACTGGCGCTGGTGACCTACGCCCTGATCGAGGCCCCCAACGGCTCGGCGGCCGTCGGGCTCATCGGCGCGGCGGGCGTGGCCACCGGGTTCGCCTTCGTGCACGTCGAGCGCCACCGGCCCGACCCGATGATGCCGCCGGACATCTTCCGCTCGCGCCGGTTCACCTCGGTCAACCTCGTCACGCTCTGCGTCTACGCGGCCTTCGGCGGCTTCTTCTTCCTCGGCACGCTCCAGCTCCAGGTCGTCGCCGGCTACTCGGCGCTGGCCGCCGGCACCGCCCTGCTGCCGACGACGGGTCTGATGCTGCTGTTCTCGGCCCGCTCGGGCGCCCTCGCCGACCGCATCGGCCCGCGCATCCCGCTGACCGTCGGACCGCTGCTGTGCGCGGCCGGGATGCTGCTGATGCTGCGGGTGGGCGAGGACGCCGCGTACGTCGTGGACGTGCTGCCCGCGCTGCTCGTCCTCGGCCTCGGCATGGTCACCCTGGTCGCCCCGCTCACCGCCACCGTGCTGGCCTCCGTGGACACCGCCCGCGCGGGCCTGGCCAGCGGCATCAACAACGCGGCGGCCCGCGCGGCGGGCCTGATCGCGGTGGCCGCGCTGCCCCTGGTCGCCGGGATGGGCGAAGGGGCGTACCGCTCGGCCGACGCCTTCGACGCCGCGTTCGACCGGGCCATGCCGATCTGCGCGGGCCTGCTGGTGGCGGGCGCGGTGATCGCCTTCGTGACGGTCCGCCCGCTGCCGCCCGGATGCCGCAGACCGGAGTGCCTCACCCACGGCGGCCTGGCCGCCCCGCCCCTGGAGGGGGACCGCGGCGGGGGCCGCCTGTAGCGGCCCGTACCCGCCCGGCGGGCCGTCGCCCGGCGGGTACGGGCCGCCCGGCGTCCCCGTGCCCGGCCGATGGGCCAGACTGGACCTCATGGCCATTCACCAAGACCTCCTCGGGGGACCGCCCCCGACCCACCTGCCCGACGACCCCGAGCCGCGCGAGCTGCTCGCCGGCGGCACCGCTCCCGCGGACGTCGCCGCGAAGTACCCGACCTCCTCGCTGGCCTGGGCCCAGCTGGCCGACGAGGCGTTCGAGCGGGGCAGCGTCGTGGAGTCGTACGCCTACGCCCGCACGGGCTACCACCGCGGTCTGGACGCCCTGCGCCGCAGCGGCTGGAAGGGCCACGGACCGGTGCCCTGGGAGCACGAGCCCAATCGCGGCTTCCTGCGCGCCCTGCGCGCCCTCGCCCGCGCCGCCGGGTCCATCGGCGAGCAGGAGGAGCACGAGCGCTGCTCGCAGTTCCTGAAGGACTCCTCGCCGACCGCCGCCCAGACCCTGGGATAGGGCGTGTTTCGAAAGTCCCGTCCGCCCGGCGGGCAGACGACGCCACTTTCGAAACACGCCCGTCCGGGGCCGGTCCGCTGTCCCCTTCCGTGAGGCCCGCCCGTGTGACCAGGCGGGCCTTGCGCCGCTCCGGGGGATGGCTGAGGATGCCGAGTGGGGACCGGGGCCCCTTTGCCGACAACGGCAGGGCGGACCGCTACCCGGAGTTACACAGGAGACAGCAATGTCCCAGCAGGCTCATCGGACCGCGGAGGAATCCGCGGAGGCTCAGGAGCCCGAGACCCCGCATCTCGACTTCGCCGGCACGACGCCCTACGAGGACTACGTCAAGGCGGACGTGCTCACCCACCTCCAGCACACCCTCTCCGAGGACCCCGGCGAGATGGTCTTCCTGGTCACGACCCAGGTCATGGAGCTGTGGTTCACGGTCGTCGTCCACGAGTGGGAGACCGCGGCGCGGGCTCTGCGCGCGGACCGGCCCGGTGCGGCGATCGACGCCCTGAAGCGTTCCGTGCGCGAACTGGACGCCCTCAACGCCTCCTGGAAGCCGCTCGGCCAGCTCACGCCGGCCCAGTTCAACGCCTACCGCGGCGCCCTCGGCGAGGGCTCCGGCTTCCAGTCGGCGATGTACCGGCGGATGGAGTTCCTGCTCGGCGAGAAGTCCGCGTCCATGCTGGTGCCGCACCGCGGCGCCCCCCGCGCCCACGCGGAGCTGGAGAAGGCCCTGCACGAGCCCGGCCTCTACGACGAGGTGCTGCGCTTCCTCGCCCGGCGGGGCCACCCGGTCCCCGAAGCCGTCCTCAAGCGGGACGTGTCGCGGCGCTACGAGCCCTGCGACGAGGTCGAGGAGGTGTGGGCCGGGATCTACGCCGGGGACCAGAACGCCGAGCTCACGCGGCTGGGCGAGGCGCTGACCGACGTCGCCGAGCTGGTGTGGCGCTGGCGCAACGACCACCTGGTCGCCACCCGCCGCGCGATGGGCGCCAAGGCGGGCACCGGCGGCTCGGCCGGGGTGGCCTGGCTGGAGAAGCGGGCGCGCAAGAACGTCTTCCCGGAGCTGTGGAGTTCTCGCACATTGGCCACGTGACATTCCGTAGAGCGTGGCCATGAGTCCGCCAGGAGTGGTCACAGGCATGAGCATCCACGCAGCAGGCTATGAACGTCAGTCCGCCGCCCGCGCCAACAAGAGCGAAGCGAGCCCCGCCACGCAGCGCGCTGCGAACAGGGGCGAGGCAGACCGGCGCAGGGCGGCGGGGGCCGATGTGCAGTGGGTCGGCCACTATGAGGACATAGGCATCTCGGCGTTCAACGGCAAGGAACGCCCGGCCTATGAGCGTCTCCTCAAGGACTGCCGCGCAGGCCGCGTGAACATGATCATCGTCTACTGCATCTCGCGCCTGTCGCGGATGGAACCGCTGGACGCGATCCCGGTCGTCACGGAACTGCTCAACCTCGGTGTCACGATCGTCAGTGTCACCGAGGGGGAGTTCCGCAAGGGCAACCTCATGGACCTGATCCACCTGATCATGCGCCTTGACGCCGCCCACAACGAGAGCAAGAACCGCAGCGCGGCAGTCAACGGCGCCAAGCTGCTCGCGAAGGAGGCCGGCGGGTACATCGGGGGCACGGCTCCGTACGGTCGGAAGCTGACTCCCGAGACCCGCCGGACTCCCGACGGGCGCCCCATCGTCGTGCAGGTGCTGACGGCGCATCCCGAAGAAGCGAAAGTGATTCGGGACCTGTGGGAGCTGATCAAGTACCACAAGGAGAACCCCCACGTTCGCCAACCTGGCGACGGCCGGGTCATGCCCGGTTCGATCGGTTGGCTTGCCGCCAAGCTCAACCGCGACGGCGTACCCACGCGGGGCGCGACAACGGGTAAGGCGCGCAAGGACAGCGGGTGGCGGCCCAACACCCTGACTCGCATTCTCCGTGACCCGACCCTCGCGGGGTACCACACGGAGCCGGTCTACAAGATGCGGGACGACGGCACGCGCACCAAGACCGTCGCTGAGTACCGGATCGTCCGCGACGAACACGGCGAGCCTGTTACGGCATGGGAGCCCATCCTTGAGGCTGCCGAGTGGTGGCAGCTTCAGGAGTGGATCAAGGTCCGCTCAACTCGTAAGTGGTCAGGATTCTCACGGAACTTGCTCACGTCGACCGGGATGCTCTACTGCGAGTGCGGGCGGTCCATGAAGTCCGCAGCGGCAGTCAAGCCGGACGCCCGGCAGAGCACGTACCGGTGCTCCCGCCCGACCGGCATGGTGGTGCCCGGCCAGCACACGGGAACCTCGGCCATCTCCCAACCTCTGCTGGACGACTACGTGGCGCGTCGCGTCTTCGCGATCATCGAGACCGCCGAGGACGACGAAGCGGCAGGGGACATCCTGTATGAGGCGCAGAAACGCCTAGGAGAGACCACAGAACCCACGGAAACGGCCCAGGAGCGCGCCGCGCTCGTGGCGGAGCGGGCCGACGTGGCGAGGGCCCTGGAACAGCTCTACGACGTTCAGGACAGCTACACGCGGACCGAGATCGGCCGCAAGCGCTGGACTTCGGACGTTGCGGCGCAGGAAGACCGCATGGCGGCAGCAGAGGAACGCATCGCCGCCCTTGCCGCTTTGGACGTGCCTGAACTGCCCATCGCGTCATGGCTGGAGTGTGACTCGGATGCGATCGAGGGTGATTCGATCGGACCGGGTACGTGGTGGGCCAAGGCTGACCTCACAGCGCGACGGAACCTCCTCGCGCTGTTCGTGAATCGGGTCATCGTCCGCAAGGCGGAGACGCGAGAGAGGGCGGTCCGGGGTAAGGCTTGGAAAGGGGGAGCGGGTCACGATCGTGTGGGCCACTGAAGGGCTTGGGGAGATGGAGCACGACCAAGTGGCGTGACGCCGGTTCGGCAGACGGTAGCCCCGTTCGGAGAGATATCCGGGCGGGGCTTTGCCGTACCCCAGGAAGCCGCAGACGGCCGACTGAGTGTCTGCCGTGCGCTTCGCCTCGCACGCTCGCGCCGCCCACCCGCTCGACCGGCTGAGAGGGGCCACGCAAGCGGCGCGATCTCTGTTCTTTGAAGGCGCCTTCCGCCGTGTGAGGGCGCCTTTGCCGGCTCTTCGCAGTTGAGGGTGTAGCGCCGAGAATGTGCAGCTGTTGGACGGTTGGATGTGAGTCGTCAGGAGGTGCGAGCGTCGTAGTTCTCGCGGTTTGCGAGGACCTCGGCCATGTGTGTCTGCGCCCAGTTTCTGAGCCCGCGCGTCATGTGGTGGAGCGAGAGGCCGAGGTCGGTCAGCTCGTAGGAGACGGTGACAGGGACGGTTGGCGTCACGGTACGGGTGAGCAGACCATCGTGCTCCAGCGACCGTAGCGTCTGGGTCAGCATCTTTTGGCTGACCCCGGCCAGAAGACGAGAGATCTCGGAGTAACGCATCGCCTTCGGAGTGTCTGCGTGTGCCGCGCCCGGCTGGCCAGGGCTGTCGCCGCCCAGCGCACACAGGATCAGGACGACCCACTTGTCCGAGATTCGGTCGAGCAGCTGCCGGCTGGGGCACTCTGCAAGGAACGCGTTGTACTCCACCTTGGCCTGAGCCCTCTTCTGGGCCGCCTTCGTCGTCGTCACTGATCGCACCTCTCACCGATGGGTGGTTACGCACTCCAAAGTGCCTACTTCCCGACAGGAAGTTTCTCTCCAATGCTGATGCAGGAAGGCAGCAGGCGCCACCCCCCAAGTGCACGACGAAAGGCAACACGATGAGCACCCCCTCCCTCTCTCTTCCCGGCGGCACCTGGACTCTGGGTGCCCTGACCGTCACCCGGTTCGGCTACGGTGCCATGCAACTGGCCGGGCCGTGGGTGATGGGGCCGCCGGCCGATCGCGAGGGTGCCCTGGCCGTTCTGCGTGAAGCGGTCGACCTCGGTGTCACCCACATCGACACCAGCGACGCCTACGGGCCGCGCGTCACCAACGAGTTGATCCGCGAGGCACTGCACCCCTATCCCGAGTCGCTGCACATCGTGACCAAGGTGGGCGCGACCCGTGACGAACAGGGTGGCTGGCCCACGGCCCGGCGACCCGAAGATCTGCGCCGCCAGGTTCACGAAAATCTCAAGTCCCTCCGGCTCGACGTTCTCGACCTGGTCAACCTCCGACTCGGCAACGCCGAAGGTCCCCAGCCCGGCTCGCTCGCCGAGGCGTTCGAGACGCTCGTGGAACTCCAGCAGCAGGGCCTGATCCGCCACCTCGGGGTCAGCAACGCCACCGAGGAGCAGGTCACCGAGGCGCAGAGCATCGCGCCCATTGTGTGCGTGCAGAACATGTACAACCTTGCCCACCGCCACGACGACAAGCTCATCGACCGGCTCGCCACCGACGGCGTCGCGTACGTGCCCTTCTTCCCCCTCGGGGGCTTTACCCCGCTTCAGTCCTCGGCCCTCTCGGGGGTCGCCGCTCGACTGCAGGCGACACCGATGTCCGTCGCCCTGGCCTGGCTGCTGCAGCGATCACCGAACATCCTGCTCATCCCCGGCACGTCATCGACGGCCCACCTGCGCGAGAACATCGCCGGCGCGGGACTCTCCCTCTCTCGTGAGGACTTGACCGAGCTGGACGGCATCGGCCGCTGAATGGCCCAGAGCTGAACGGTTCACAAGCCATACCCGAACTCGCCGTTCGACTTCCGGCCCCGGTCACCTTCGTGCGACCGGGGCCGAAGCAGGACGATTCGCCCTCACCTGGATGACTTCGGATCATCAACCGTCAGGATCTTGTGTCACATCGGCCGAAGAGGGCCGCAGCCCCGGGGAGGTCTCCAGCGCCGAAGCGGGCGAAGAACTCTTGCGCAACTTCACGGGGATCTATGCATGAAACGCTATCTACTGGCGAGTATAGGAGCAAATAGGACATCTGGTGCTGGTCGACCCTCACGCGGCGGTCGGGCACTCTATCTGGCCTTGTCGGCGAGATCGAACAGCGGGCGGCAGGGATCGCGATCAGGGCCCAACTGGCTGCCGTGGGCGAGACGGCGGGCTGCTGTCCTCGCGCGGTCTGCCTATCGCTGCATGGTCCCGGGTTCCGCGTTCCTCCCTGTGGCGTTCTCCGGCAATCCGCTGGCCTGGAGCGATGCCGCTGGCTCACCTACTCTGAACCCATGACGCCACGTTTCCGCAGGTCAGTAGCCGCCTCGCCAGTAGTGACTAATGTTCGAGTTCTCTGGACGGCGCGGTCCCGTGTCTGAGCCGGTGGCCGGGCGGGCCCGCCGGGCCGCCGAGCTGGACGCGGCCGACGAACTCGCCGCCGTGCGGGAGCGGTTCGTCCTCGACGACGTCGTCTACCTCGACGGGAACTCGCTGGGCGCCCTGCCCGCACACGTCCCCGGACGGGTCGAGGACGTCGTCCGCCGGCAGTGGGGCGAACTGCGCATCCGCTCGTGGGACGAGAGCGGCTGGTGGAGCGCGCCCGAGCGGATCGGCGACCGGATCGCCCCGCTGGTCGGCGCCGCGGCGGGCCGGATCGTGGTCGGCGACTCCACGAGCGTCAACGTCTTCAAGGCGCTGGTGGCGGCCGTGCGGATGGCCGGGGAGGACCGCGACGAGATCCTCGTCGACGCGAGCACCTTCCCCACCGACGGCTACATCGCCGCGTCGGCGGCCCGGCTGACCGGCCGCACCCTGCGGCCCGTGGCGCCCGCCGAGGTGCCGGACGCGCTGTCCGGGCGTACGGCCGCCGTCCTGCTCAACCACGTCGACTACCGCACGGGCCGGCTGCACGACCTGCCGTCCCTGACGGCGGCCGTGCGCGCGGCGGGCGCGGTGTCGGTCTGGGACCTGTGCCACAGCGCGGGCGCGCTGCCGGTCGGCCTGGACGAGCACGGGGTCGACCTGGCGGTCGGCTGCACCTACAAGTACCTGAACGGCGGCCCGGGTTCACCGGCGTACCTGTATGTGCGCGGCGGTCTCCAGGACCGTTTCGACTCCCCGCTGCCGGGGTGGAACTCGCATGCCGAGCCGTTCGGCATGCGGTCCGTGTTCGAGCCCGCCGAGGGTGCGCCGCGCGGCCGGGTCGGCACCCCCGACATCCTCTCGATGCTCGCCCTGGAGGCGGCCCTCGACGTCTGGGACGGGGTGCGGATCGAGGCGGTGCGGGCCAAGTCGCTGGCGCTGACGGACTTCTTCCTGGAGTGCGTGGCGCAGTACGCGGCGCCGGGGCGCGTGGAGACGGTGACCCCGCGGGCGCACGCCGAGCGCGGCAGCCAGATCGCGCTGCGCTGCCCGGACGCCGGTGACGTGATGCGCCGGCTCGTCGCGCGCGGGGTGGTGGGCGACTTCCGGCAGCCGGACGTGCTGCGGTTCGGCTTCACACCGCTGTACGTGGGCTTCGCGGACGCGGAGCGGGCGGCGCGCGTCCTGGCGGAGGTCCTGGCGGAGGGCTGAGCGCGGGGTCCGTGCGGGACGGGCCGCCACCCCCGCCCCGGGCGCACCCCGGGGCGGGGGTGGGTGGCGCTCGGTGAACCGGGGGCGCGTCGTGCGGCCGGAACCGTGTGCGCGCCGAACTGGTCGTGTGCCGCGGCCTGTTGAGGTCCGTGCGTACGCCCTCCGGGACGGACCGGGCCGGAGGCCGGCGCACCTGCCGGCCGCCCCGGCGCCCTGCGCGGCGAGCGCGGCGGCGGGGCGGAACCGCGTCGCCCTCACCCAGCGTGACATCCGCGTGTCCGCGCACGTCACGCGCCTGATAGCGTCCCCGCCAACGGCCGCACCCCCCGGTTCCGCCGCCCAAATCCGTTTCGCCGCTGAGAGGTTGGAGCATGCCGGACGACGTCGCAGCAGCTCGGGACGCCGCCGAGGAGGAGTCGGCCTTCTCGCACCCGCCCGTCGACCCCGACGCCACCGCCGCGTACGGCGACCACCCCGACCAGGTGATCGACTTCTACGCGCCCCGCGGCGAGCTGCCCGCGGACGGCTCGGTCCCGCTGGTCGTCGTGCTGCACGGGGGTGCGTGGCGGTCCCCGTACGACCGCCGGCACCTCACGCCGTTCGCGGACTTCCTGGCCCGGCGCGGGTTCGCAGTCGCCAACGTGGAGTACCGGCGCGGCGCGGACGACGCCGGGGGCGGCGCGCCGGTCGCCGGGCGCTGGCCGGACACCTTCGACGACGTCGCCGCCGCACTGGACGCGCTGGCGGACTTGGCGCGCGAGGCGGTGCCGGGGGCCGACCCGCGCCGGACCGTGCTCACCGGCCACTCGGCCGGCGGCCACCTGGCGCTGTGGGCGGCGGCCCGGCACGTCCTGCCCGCCGACGCCGCCTGGCGCACCGGCCGCCCGGCCCCGCTGCGCGGGGTGGTCGCGCTCGCCCCGATCGCCGACTTCGCCGCGGCCGGGAAGCTCGACGTGTGCGGCGGCGCGGCCCGTCAACTCCTCGGCGGCGGTGTGGAGTACGCCGAACGCCGGCCCTACGCCGACCCGGCGCTGCTGCTGCCGACCGGCATCGCGACGACCCTGGTCCAGGGCCGTGCCGACCTCGTGGTGCCGCAGGCGGTCGCCGAGTCGTACGCGGACGCGGCGGCCAAGGCGGGAGAGGTGGTCGGGCTGACCCTGCTGGAGGAGGTCGGCCACTTCCCGCTGATCGACCCGGCGGCCGACGCCTGCGCGGTGGTGGCGGAGGAGATCGCCCAACTGGCGTGGTGAGCCGGGGCGCCCGCGCCGGCGCCGCGATGCACGGGGCCGGCGGTGGCGCCCGCGTCGTGGTCGGCGGGTCCGGTGGTGGCGCCCGCGCTGTGGTCGGTCGGGCTGGCGGTGGCGCCCGCGCTGTGGTCGGCGGGTCCGGTGGTGGCGCCCGCCCTGTGGTTCGGGCCGGGTGGTCGTGTCGCCGTCGTGGTTCGCGGGTCCGGTCGTGGCACCCGCGCACGCGCCCACCCCCGCCCCCGCGCCCACCCCCGCACCCTCCCGCCCCCGCGCCCTCCCGCCCGCGTCCGCGACCCGAGGGTCCGGCGGGGCGGCCTCGCCCTGGTTCGCGGACCGGGCGGCGGTCTGCGCGCCCGCGGTCTCGGGGCCGGGCCGTCCCGTGCGTCCGGACCCCGTCCGACCTGCGCCGCTGCCCGTAGTACCTGAGACGGACCCGGGGGAACCCCTCTCCGTGGGGACGACCCGGGACGGGGGTGCGCCTACGGTGCTGTACGTGACCGAGACGACCCAGACGCCGCCCCCGCCGCAGGGGGACCCGGCCAAGCAGCGCAGCCCCGAGTTCCGGCTGGCGGCGGACGCCCTGCGCGGACCGCGCCACGACCTGATCCACGACGCCTTCGCCTACCGTCCGCTGGCGCGGATGAGGACCGACGGGCCGCTCACGCGCCGGCTGCCGGGCCGGCTGCGGGAGTACGCGGCCTGGACACCGCACGCCCTGATCAGCGGCGTCGCCCTGATCACGCTGCTCGTCGCGACCGTCGACAGCGGCGGCGCGGCGCTGGTCATCGTGCCGGTCACCGTGCTGCCGATCCTGCTGACGATGCTCCGGCCGGTGGGGGCGTTCTGGCTGTCCATGGCCGCCATCCCGGTCAGCCAGGTCTTCGGCTCCGACTGGGCGGGCTGGCCGTGGCTGCCCGCCGCGTTCATCTCCCACCTGACCGTGCTGACGGTCGTGGCGATCCGCACCAGGCCCCGCACGGCCGCCTACATCTGGGCCGTCACCGCGATCTACGGCTTCGTCGTGGACTTCGTGCTCAGCGGCGGCTACTACGGCAGCAACACCGGCGCCATGCTGGTCCTGTCCGCGCTGATCCTGCTGGCCGTCGCCGTGTGGCACACCCGCAAGGAGGCCCGGCAGGAGGTGACCGCCCAGCAGACGGTGACCGCGCACGAGCGCTCCCGCCGGACCCTGCTGGAGGAGCGCAGCAACATCGCCCGCGAGCTGCACGACGTCGTCGCGCACCACATGTCGGTCGTCGCCATCCAGGCGGAGGCCGCCCCCTACCGGGTGGAGAACCCGCCGGAGGAGCTGGAGCGCGCCTTCGCCACCATCCGGGAGAACGCGGTCGCGGCGCTGACCGAGCTGCGCCGGGTGCTGGGCGTCGTACGCGCCGAGGACTACGAGGCGCCCGAGGCGCCGCAGCCCACCCTCGCCGACCTCGACGCGCTCCTGGCGAACGTGCGGGACGCGGGGCTGCGGGTCGACAAGGCGGTCATCGGCGCGGTGCGCGAACTGCCGCCCGGGGTCGAGCTGTCGGCGTACCGGATCGTGCAGGAGGCGCTGAGCAACAGCCTGCGGCACGCGCCCGGAGCGAGCGCCAGGGTGGAGATCGGGTACGTCCTCGGCGGCCTGGGCGTGCGCGTGGTCAACGGCCCGCCGCCGGTGCCCGGCATGGTCAAGCCCTCGCCCGGCGCCGGGCACGGCATCACCGGGATGCGGGAGCGGGTCTCCATGCTCGACGGCCGGATGACGGCGGCGCCGACCGGCGACGGCGGCTACGAGGTGGCCGTGTTCCTGCCGGTCGCGAGCGCCGAGGACGCGTCATGACCATCCGCGTCCTGATCGCGGACGATCAGATGATGGTGCGCGAGGGCTTCTCCGTCCTGCTGAACGCGATGCCGGACATCGAGGTGGTCGGCGAGGCGGTCAACGGCCGCGAGGCGGTCCAGCGGGTGCGTGAACTCGCCCCCGACGTCGTGCTGATGGACATCCGCATGCCCGAGCTGAACGGCATCGAGGCCACCCGCGAGATCGTCGCCGCGGACAGCACGGCCAAGGTGCTGGTGCTGACCACCTTCGACCTCGACGAGTACGTGTACCAGGCGCTGCGCGCGGGTGCCTCGGGCTTTCTGCTGAAGGACGCCTCGGCACGCCAACTCGCCGACGGGGTAAGGGTGGTGGCGTCCGGGGAGGCGCTGCTCGCCCCCTCCGTCACCCGGCGGCTGATCACGGAGTTCTCCAAGCTGTCCGACTCCCCGCGGCTGATGCCGTCCGCGCACGCGGCGTACGGGGAGCTGACCGAGCGGGAGACGGAGGTCCTGGTGCTGATCGCGCAGGGCCTGTCGAACGCGGAGATCGCCGGGCGGCTGGTGGTCGCGGAGTCGACGATCAAGACCCATGTCAGCCGGATCCTGGTGAAGCTGGGGCTGCGGGACCGCACCCAGGCGGCGGTGTTCGCCTACGAGGCCCGGCTGGTCACGCCGGGCTGAGCGCCCCGCGGCTACCGTGGGCGCATGGAACAGCGCATCACCCTGATCACGCTGGGGGTCTCGGACCTCGCCCGCTCCAGGGCCTTCTACGAGGCGCTGGGCTGGCGGGGCCAGGAGGTCGAGGAGACCGTCTTCTTCCAGGCGGGCGGCCTCGGCCTGGTCCTGTGGGGCCGGGAGAAGCTGGCCCGCGACTGCGGTCTGGAGCCGGGGCCCGGCGGCGGCTTCGGCGGGATCGTCCTCGCCCACAACGTGCGCTCCGAGGCCGGGGTGGACGCCCTCCTCGCCGCGGCGGAGCAGGCCGGGGGCACGGTCACCAAGGCCCCCGCGCGCAACCCGGTCGGCTTCTGGTCCGGCGCCTTCCTCGACCCCGACGGCCACGCCTGGGAGGTCGCGCACAACCCCGGTTTCCCCCTCGCCGAGGACGGCACGCTCACCCTCCCCGACTTCGGCACGTCCTAGGACGTCGCCCGCCGCGGCACTGGAGCCCTGGTCAGGGAGGGGGGCGGCGGTCTACCGTCCGTGCATGGCAGCTCCTTCCGATCTCGCGTTCGACCCCTGGGACCCGGCGTTCCTCGCCGACCCGTACCCCGCCTACGCCGAGCTGCGGGCCGCCGGCCGTGTGCACTGGTTCGCGCCCACGCGGCAGTGGCTGGTCCCGCACCACGCGGACGTCTCCGCGCTGCTGCGCGACCGGCGCCTGGGGCGGACGTACCAGCACCGCTTCGGCCACGAGGACTTCGGGCGCACGGCGCCGCCGCCGGAGCACGAGCCGTTCCACGTCCTCAACGACCACGGGATGCTCGACCTGGAACCGCCGGACCACACCCGCATCCGCCGGCTGGTGTCGAAGGCGTTCACGCCGCGCACGGTGGAGTCGCTGAAGCCGTACGTGCGGCGGCTGGCCGGGGACCTGGTGGCCGCGCTGGTCGAGAAGGGCGGCGGCGATCTGCTGGCCGACGTCGCGGAGCCGCTGCCGGTCGCGGTCATCGCCCAGATGCTGGGCATCCCGGAGGCCGACCGGGCGCAGCTGCGGCCGTGGTCGGCGGACATCTGCGGGATGTACGAGCTGAACCCGTCGCGGGACGCCGCCGACCGGGCGGTACGGGCCTCGGTGGAGTTCTCGGAGTATCTGCTGGAGCTGATCGCGGCCCGCCGCCGGGCGCCCGGCGAGGACCTGATCTCGGGTCTGATCGCGGCCCACGACGAGGGCGACCGGCTCACCGAGCAGGAGATGGTCTCCACGGCGGTGCTGCTGCTGAACGCCGGCCACGAGGCCACGGTGAACGCCACGGTCAACGGCTGGTGGGCGCTGTTCCGCAACCCCGGCGAGCTGGCGGCCCTGCGCGCCGACCACTCCCTGATCCCGTCCGCGATCGAGGAGCTGATGCGCTACGACACCCCGCTCCAGATGTTCGAGCGGTGGGTGCTGGACGAGATCGAGATCGACGGCACGACGATCCCGCGCGGCGCGGAGGTCGCCCTGCTGTTCGGCTCCGCCAACCACGACCCGGAGGTCTTCCGGGCGCCGGCGGCCCTGGACCTCGCCCGCGCGGACAACCCGCACATCTCCTTCAGCGCGGGCATCCACTACTGCATCGGCGCCCCGCTCGCCCGTGTCGAGCTGGCCGCCTCGATGGCGGCCCTGCTGGAGCAGGCGCCCACGCTGCGGCTCACGGCGGCCCCGGAGCGCAAGCCGAACTTCGTGATCAGGGGGCTGGAGGGACTCGCCGTCGAGCTCTGAGGCGTACCACCGCCGCCCACAGGCCCAGGGCGGCGGCGGTGCCGCCGAGGACCAGCAGGGGCAGCTCGGCGTAGAGGACGCTCCAGTCCGGGCCCTGCTCGAAGCGCCACAGGCGGCCCCGGAGGCCGAAGGACCACACGGCGAGCCCGGCCCCCGCGCCCGCCGCGGCGGTCAGACATCCGGCCGCGGCCTGTGTGCGTTGCCCCATACCCCTCACGGACGCCCGCCGGACGCGGCGGGTTCCCGGAAGACACGGGTTCAGCCGGCGAGGCCCCCGACGGAACGCCGGCGCGCCCACCGGGCCGCACCTTCCGCCGGGGCCGGCCGGCGGCCTCAGCCGGTGCCGGCCGGACCCGGCACCACCAGCCGCAGCGCCCCCTCGCCGACCGTCCAGGTGCGCCGGCGGATCGGGCCGGAGGTCGTCGTGTCCGCGTGGTAGCGGAAGTGCGCGCCCGAGACGGTGACCGAGCGGCCCTCGGCGCGCAGGGCGGCGAGCTCCGCGCACGGGTGGACCTCCACCGCCGCGACGCCCGCCGCGCCCGGCGTCACCGACACCGCGTCCACCACCTGGTCCAGGTCCACCAGCGTCGTCCCGTCGACCTCGACCCGCAGCCGGGCCGGACCCTCGGTCCCGGCCGCCGCGACGGTCCGCGCGGGCACCAGGGTGCGCGCCAGCGACCGGCACGAGCGCAGCCACGGCCGCCCCGGCCCGTGCGGCGCGGCGGGCGCGGCCGTGCCGTGCGCCGGGGGGATGCGCAGCCCGCTCAGCACGACCCCGTCGCTGTCGTCGACCAGCAGGTCCAGCCGCCGTTCCACCCCGTCCAGCACCGCGCGGGCCGCCGCGACCGCCCCCGTGGGCACCCCGAGCGATCCGGCCAGCGACAGCGCGCGCCCGACCGGCACCACCGAGAGCACGCATTCGGCCAGCTGCCGCTGGCGGTGCAGCAGGGCCACCGCGCGCGTCAGCGCCCGGTCGTCGCCGACCACCACCGGCCGGCGGGACCCGCGCCGGGCCAGGGCGCGGGCGAATTCGTCCGGGCCCTCCGGCAGGCAGACCTTCGTCGCCGCACCCGCGCTGAGCACGTCTTTCGCGATCCTGACGGACTCACCGTCGGTCATCCGAGCAACCGGATCGATCACTACCAGCAGCTGATCGGACATCGCGAAAGTCGCCACCTCGGCCATGCCTCGCTTCCTCGGGTAGCATCTTGGTGCAAGAGCCCCTTGCGCTACTGCGCCAGGGGCCTCGTCTATTCCGGGGCCATCCGGTACGACGGTTCGCGGCCAACGACGGTCGCGGCCGATCGTGGTGTACACGGCGGAGACCCTTCGTGTACATCCCTGACCTTGGACATGCCCCGCCCGGAAGGGGTGTACGCGCGTGCCCGCACTTGTGCTGCTCGGTGCTCAGTGGGGTGACGAAGGCAAGGGAAAGGCGACGGACCTGCTAGGCGGATCCGTCGACTATGTGGTGCGCTACCAGGGCGGCAACAACGCCGGCCACACGGTGGTCGTGGGTGATCAGAAGTACGCCCTCCACCTGCTCCCTTCCGGAATCCTGTCCCCGGGGTGCACCCCGGTCATCGGCAACGGTGTCGTCGTCGACCCGTCGGTCCTGCTCTCCGAGCTGAGCGGTCTGAACGAGCGAGGCGTCGACACGTCCAAGCTCCTCATCAGCGGCAACGCGCATGTCATCACGCCGTACAACGTGACGGTGGACAAGGTGACGGAACGCTTCCTCGGAAAGCGGAAGATCGGCACCACCGGCCGCGGCATCGGCCCGACCTACGCCGACAAGATCAACCGCGTGGGCATCCGCGTCCAGGACCTGTACGACGAGTCGATCCTCACCCAGAAGGTGGAGGCGGCCCTCGACGTCAAGAACCAGATGCTCACCAAGCTCTACAACCGCCGCGCGATCGCCGTCGAGCAGGTCGTGGAGGAGCTGCTGGGCTACGCCGGGAAGCTCCGGCCGTACGTCGCCGACACCGTCCTGGTCCTCAACCAGGCGCTGGAGGACGACAAGGTGGTCCTCTTCGAGGGCGGCCAGGGCACCCTGCTGGACATCGACCACGGCACGTACCCCTTCGTGACGTCCAGCAACCCGACCGCGGGCGGCGCCTGCACCGGCGCGGGCGTGGGCCCCACGAAGATCAGCCGGGTCATCGGCATCCTCAAGGCGTACACGACCCGGGTCGGCGCGGGCCCGTTCCCGACCGAGCTGTTCGACGCGGACGGCGAGGCGCTGCGCCGCATCGGCGGCGAGCGGGGCGTCACCACCGGCCGCGACCGCCGCTGCGGCTGGTTCGACGCGGTGATCGCGCGCTACGCGACCCGGGTCAACGGCCTGACCGACTTCTTCCTCACCAAGCTCGACGTCCTTACCGGCTGGGAGCAGATCCCGGTCTGCGTGGCGTACGAGATCGACGGCCGGCGCGTCGAGGAACTGCCCTACTCGCAGACGGACTTCCACCACGCGAAGCCCGTCTACGAGAACCTGCCGGGCTGGTCCGAGGACATCACCGGCGCCAAGTCGTTCTCCGACCTGCCGAAGAACGCCCGGAACTACGTCAAGGCGCTGGAGGAGATGTCCGGCGCACCGATCTCCGCGATCGGCGTGGGTCCGGGCCGGGACGAGACGATCGAGATCAACTCGTTCCTGTAGACCGCTCCGCGGCCGGGCCGGCGGCCTCGGGACCTCAGCACCCGCGGGTCATCGGCCCCCGCCGTTCCGCGCGTTCGCGGAGGGCGGGGAGGAGAGGCGGGGGCAGGGGGCGGCTTCGAGGCGGTTGCCGCCGCCCCCGTCGCCGAGGCTCGGCCTGAACCGGCGGAGGGTTCCGGTGCCGGTCGTCGTTGCTCTCCCGCGCCCGCCGACTGATCGGTGAGGGCCGGTGATCCGTCCGGGCCCGGAGCCTGCGGACGGATCCTCGCACAGCGCCGCGCCCGGGGGACACCTCGGCCGGGTCGCTCCACGTGCGTGTCTCGTTCATTCCGGTGCCCGCGCTCAACGGCGGCGCCCGGCCGCTGAGTCGGCGCTGCCGCCGCACAGCACCCGGCCGGCTCGTCCATGCGCTGCTGCTGCGCGGGGTTGTTCACTCGCAGGAGTGAAGAACACGAACTGCGGCCTGGGAAAAGGCGGTTTCGACTTGCAACCGCTGCTTTGCATGGCCTTAGAGTCACGCCAGAACGAAACGCCCCCGCGGTGCGCCAACACCCGGGGGCTCGACACCCAGGAGCACACCTCCGGATGCACCCTCATCGTACGACGCCTGAGTGCGTCTTTTCAGGTCTCTCCGCGGCATTCCTCCGCGACCGGCGCGTCTCCTGGTGCGCGGTCGGCGTACTGACGTACCTACTCGCCCTGCCGGACCGGGCCCGGGTCACCCTGCGCGCGCTCTCCCGGGACCGCGCCCAGGAGCGGTCGCGGATCGCCGCCGCTCTGCGTGAGCTGGAGGAACTGCGGTATCTGCGGCGCGTGGTGCGCGCGGGGCAGCCGGCGGACCAACTCCGGCCCCTCTACGAGGTGTTCGAGGCGCCGTACGAGTCCGGGCCACCAACGGGTGAAACCGGAAAAGCGGCGCGCCGGCACGTGTCGCCGGGGGCGCGCAGGGCGGAGGCGGCCCGGCTGCTGCTGTCGTTGGGGGACTTCGACCGGCGTCTCACGCTCGGCGGCGCCGAGGCGCTGCGGCTCGCGCCGCTGGTGCAGGAGTGGTGGCGGCGGGGGGCGAGCAGTGCCGAGGTGCGGGCCGCGGTGACCTGGGACGCGCCGCGCCGGGTGCGGACCGGTGCCGGGTACGTCGAGGCCCGGCTGCGGGTCGGCCCCCGTTCTTCCGTGGGGGCGGCCGCCCGGCCCGCGACGGCGGTCGAGGTCGACTTCCGCACACCGGGCGGACGTCTCGCGCGGCTGTTCCGGGGGCGGGCGGGCCGCCGCCCGCCCCGGACCGGGTGCGTCAGCTGAAGACGATCATCGAGCCCTGGGCCAGGCTCCGGGTCGCCGCCGCGTGCAGGCCCAGCCAGACATGGCGCTCGCGGGCGAAGGGGCTCGGGTCGTAGGGGGCCGGTACGGCCGGCTCCTCCAGGGCGGTGGGCGCGAGCGGCGCCTGCGGGGCCGCGGGCGGGCTGGCCGGGTCGATGCCGATGACCTGCGCGACCGACTCCAGTTCGCGCAGCAGCGCGTGCGAGGAACCGAGCGGGCCGCCGCCCGCGAGGAGCGCGTCGCTGGACAGCGGGCTCGGGAAGTCGACGGGGACGTAGGCGCCCGCGTGGTCGTAGTGCCAGACCAGGTGGGACTGCTTGGCCGTCGCCTCGAACATCTCCAGGAGCTGTTCGTAGTCCCCGCCCAGGTCGTCCACCGGGGTCACCGGCAGCCCGCACATCTGGAGCAGGTACGCCCGCCGCAGGAAGTGCAGCGCGTCGTAGTCGAAACCGGCCACGGGGGCGACGTCACCGGACAGGCCCGGCATGTACTGGTACACGGGCACCGGCGGCAGTCCGGCCTCGGCCAGCACCTTGTTGTATTGCGCGAGTTCCTCGGCGAAGGGGTTGTCGGGCGTGTGGCACAACACGTCGACGAGCGGTACCAGCCACAGGTCACAGGCCAAAGGAGGACTCCTCACACAGCGGTCGCACAGCGTGGCTCCGGCGTAGCAGAGTGGTCAGGGAAGGGTAATCGGTGCGGCTCCGGGGCGGATCCCCTCGGGCGGGCCCGTCACGAGGGTCCCCGCCCGTGCAGGTCCCTTACCCTTCCGCCGACGGCTCACCCGGCCGCCAGTCGCTCGATCAGGGCGAGCGAACCGGCGTCGTGGGCGGCGATGATCGAGCGGGCCGCGGACAGGTCGCGGCGCAGCAGGGCGTCGACGACGTCGGTGTGCAGGGACCACAGGTGGCCGCGCAGATCGTCGAGCCGGCGCAGATGCTGCACCGCGCACACCCAGGACTGCAACCGCAGCCGGTGCAGGAAGTCGGCGAGGTAGGGATTGCCGTACAGGGCGCCCAACTCGCGCCAGAAGCGCAGGTCGTAGCCGATGAGCACGGTCAGTTCACCGGCGGTCGCGGCCCGCTGGGCCTCCTCGGCGCGACGGCGCACCCCGGCGACGGCGGTCCTGACCCGGGGGTCGTCGGGGTCGCGGTGGCCCGCCCGGTCACCGGCCAGCACATGGAAGATGCCGTCGATGACCAGGGCGCGGGCCTCCACGATGCCGCGGTAGTCGTCGACGGAGTACTCGTGCACCCGGAAGCCGCGGTGCTGGTCGGCCTCCAGCAGGCCCTGCGCGGCCAGGTCGACGAGGGCCTCGCGCACGGGGGTGGCGGAGACGCCGTACTGCTCGGCGATCTCCTTGACGGTGAACTCCCGCCCCGCCTGGAGCCGTCCGGCCAGCACCTCGTCCCGCAGGGCGTCGGCGAGCTGCTGCCGCAGGGTGCTCCGCGTCACGGAGCCGTTGCCGCCGGTGCCGGGCATGGTCGGGGCGTCTCCCGTCGTCGCGATGCGGTGGCGTGCACGTGTCCGAGCGCACGTACATGTCTACGAGCACGCCACCTTACGCGTTCGACCCATGGGGGATGTTTCTGCGGACGCGGCTCTCCGCACGCCCCCGCGGCCCCCGCCCCGGCCCTGTCAGACGGTGTACTCGTCCGCCGCCGTGAGCGCGGCGTCCAGGGCGGCGAGACCCTCCTTGAGCTCCGGCTCCGTGATGTTGCACGGCGGCACGACATGGGTGCGGTTCATGTTCACGAACGGCCACACGCCGTGCGCCTTCGCGGCGGCGGCGAAGGCGGCCGTCGGGGCGGCCGCCTCGCCGGACGCGTTGTAGGGCACCAGCGGTTCGCGGGTCTCGCGGTCGCGCACCAGTTCGACGGCCCAGAACATGCCGGTCCCGCGCACCTCGCCGACGCTCGGATGGCGCCCGGCCAGCTCGCGCAGGGCCGGACCGACCACCTCGGCGCCCAGCCGGGCGGCGTGGGCGACGACGCCCTCCTCGTCCATGGCCCGGATCGTGGCGACGGCCGCCGCGCAGGCCAGCGGGTGCCCCGAGTAGGTCAGACCGCCGGGGTAGGGCCGCCGGGCGAAGGTCTCGGCGACGGCCGGGGAGATCGCGACCCCGCCGAGCGGCACGTACCCGGAGTTCACGCCCTTGGCGAAGGTCATCAGGTCCGGGACCACGTCGAACAGGTCGGCCGCGAACCACTCACCGGTGCGCCCGAACCCCGCCATGACCTCGTCCAGCACGAAGACGATCCCGTACGTGTCGCACAGCGCGCGCACGCCCGCGAGGTAGCCGGACGGGGGCACCATGATCCCGGCCGTGCCGGGGATCGTCTCCAGCACGATCGCCGCGACCGTCGCGGGCCCCTCGAAGGCGATCGTGGTCTCCAGGTGCTCCAGCGCCCGCGCGCACTCCTGCTCCTCGGTCTCGGCGTAGAAGCGGGAGCGGTACAGGTAGGGCGCCCAGAAGTGGACGACGCCGGCCGTGCCGCTGTCGGAGGGCCAGCGGCGGGGGTCGCCCGTGAGGTTCACGGCCTGCTGCGTACCGCCGTGGTACGAGCGGTACGCCGAGAGCACCTTGGGCCGGCCGGTGTGCAGCCGGGCCATCCGCACGGCGTGCTCGACGGCGTCGGCGCCGCCGTTGGTGAAGAAGATCCTGTCCAGGTCGCCGGGGGTGCGCTCGGCGATCAGCCGCGCCGCCTCCGAGCGCGCCTCGACCGCGAAGGCCGGGGCGAAGGTCGTCATCCGCGCGGCCTGCTCCTGGATCGCCGCGACGACCTTCGGGTGCTGGTAGCCGATGTTCGTGTAGACGAGCCCGCTGGTGAAGTCGAGGTAGCGGTTGCCGTCGTAGTCCCAGAAGTACGACCCCTGCGCACCGGCGACGGCGAGCGGGTCGATGAGCTCCTGCGCGGACCAGGAGTGGAAGACGTGCGCGCGGTCCGCGGCCTTCACGGCGGCGCCGGTCTCGGGAACGGGATGAGGGGTCATGCGGGCGAGCGTAGGCAGCGGCTCACCGGGCGCGGTATCGGCGTCCTGTCTGCGGTCCCGGGGTTTTCGCGACAGGTTGTCGACGGCGGCGGGGCCGCGGGTATCACGCGGCGGAGGGCGCGGCGGGCGCGGCGGGTGCGGCGGGCGCGGCGGGTGAGGCGGG
>NZ_AGBF01000095.1 GCF_000225525.1 Streptomyces zinciresistens K42
GATCGCGCCCAGGACCACGGCGATCAGCGCCGGGACATGGCGCGATCCCGACCAGGTACGGCCCATGGCCAGCCAGCCGCAGACGATCGCCGCCGGGCCGAGGACGATGCCCAGGACGAAGAAGCCCGCGACCGCGCAGATGGCTCCGATGATGCCGAGTGTCGCGCGATCCGGCCCGGTCCGTGACCACGTCCGGCCACGTGAGCGGGGGTGCCTGCGCGCGCCTTGTCCGAAGCCCGCCATAGTCAACTCCCTGAGTCGGCTTCCTTCTTGGCGGGTAACCGGCAGGGCGCGGTTCATGCCCGGGGAGTCGGGAAGCCTGCGGCGCGCCGGCCCCCTCCGCCGGCGCGCCCCGGTCCCTCGGCGCCCTCCGCCGTGCGCGCACGCGCACGACCTGCCCGAAGAAATGGCCGTACGGAGGGCTTGACCCACTGTGACCCGTGGAGGTCAACGCGGGCGGGGATCTGCGGCGTTGTCACCCGGATGAGGTAACTGGCGCCGCGGACCCCCGCGTTCGGGCCGCGTCAGATGTGCACGGCGCCCGCGCCCGCCCCCGCGTTCTCGCCCTTCTTGGTGAGGAAGGCGACAAGGACGGCGACGACGGCCACGCCCGCGGCGACCAGGGAGGCCGCGCTCATGCCGGAGATGAAGGTGTTGTGCGCCACGTCCGTGATCTTCGCGGCGATGGCGTCCGGGGTGCCCGGGGCCACCGGGGGCACCCCGACCTGGACCGCCTCGGACGCCTGGGCCTCCTGGGCCGCGGTCAGCGGCGGAAGCCCCGCGGACGTCCAGTTGGCGGCGAGGTCGCTGTCGACCTTGGACGCCATGACAGCGCCCAGGACGGCGGTGCCGAGGCTGCCGCCGATCTGCATCGCGGCCTGCTGGAGGCCGCCGGCCACACCGGACAGCTCCATGGGCGCGTTGCCGACGATGACCTCGGTGGCGCCGACCATGACCGGCGCGAGGCCGAGACCGAGCAGGGCGAACCACAGCGCCATCACGGCGCTGCCGGTGTCCCGCTGGAGCGTGGACATGCCGTACATGGCGAGCGCGGTGAGCGCCATGCCGCCGGCCAGCGGGACCCGCGGGCCGAACTTGGTGATCATGACGCCGGCGAGCGGGGAGCCGACGATCATCATGCCGGTGAGCGGCAGCAGGTTCAGTCCGGCGTTGATCGGGCTCATGCCGTGGACGTTCTGCAGGTAGAACGTCACGAAGAACAGGCCGCCCATGAAGGCGATGGCCATGAGGACCATCAGCACGACACCCGCGGACAGGGCCACCGAGCGGAACAGGGCGAGCGGGATCAGCGGCTCCGCGACCTTCGTCTCCCAGTAGGCGAACCCGGCGAAGCCGAGCACGGAGACGGCGAGGAAGCCGAGCGTCTTCGGGTCGCCCCAGCCCCACTGGGACGGCGGGGCCTTGATCAGGGCCCAGACCAGGCAGAACACGGCGGTCGACAGCAGCGCGATGCCGGGGATGTCGAAGGAGCGCGGCGCGTTCTCGGCCCGGTGGTCGAGCAGGATCAGCACGCCGAGGACGACGGCGAGGATGCCGACGGGCACGTTGATGAAGAACACCGACTGCCAGTTCACGTGCTCGACGAGGACGCCGCCGAGGATCGGGCCGCCCGCGGTGGAGGCACCGATGACCATGCCCCAGATACCGATGGCCATGTTCAGCCGCTCGGCCGGGAAGGTCGCCCGCAGCAGGCCGAGCGCGGCCGGCATCAGCAGCGCGCCGAACAGGCCCTGGAGCACGCGGAAACCGACGACCAGCGGGATGCTGGCGGACAGGCCGATCGCGCCGGAGGCGGCGGCGAAGCCGATCACGCCGATCAGGAAGGTCTGGCGGTGGCCGAAGCGGTCGCCGAGCTTGCCCGCGGTGATCAGGGAGACCGCGAGCGCGAGGAAGTACCCGTTGGTGATCCACTGGACCTCGGAGAAGCTGGCTCCGAGGTCCTTCTGTATCGCCGGGTTGGCGATGGCCACGATGGTGCCGTCGAGGGCCACCATCATGACGCCCGCTGCGACGGTGAAGAGGGTGAGCCAAGGGCGACCGCGCAACCCCATGGCCGCCGACGCTCCCGACGGGACCTGCGGTGCGTCGCCCCCCGGCCCCGTCTTGTCGAGGGTGGTCTGACTAGTCATGCGTCGGAGGCTAGTGACAGTCACTGACAATTGACAAACCAATTCACAAGTCGGTAACTGACACCTATGGAAACACTGCGCGAACGCAAGAAACAGCGCACCCGGGAAGCGCTGCTGCGGACCGCGCTGGAGATGTTCACCGCACAGGGCTACGACGACACCACCGTCGACGACATCGCCCGCGCCGTCGATGTGTCGCAACGCACGTTCTTCCGCTACTTCGCGGGCAAGGAGGAGGCCGCCCTCGCGCTCCAGGACATGACGGTGGCCCGCCTCCTGGAGGCGGTGCGCGAGCGCCCGGCGCACGAGGCGCCGATGGATGCCCTGCGGCAGGCCGTCCTGGAGGGCTGGGACACACTCAACGAGGTGATCGAGGCCGTCGCGCCGGTCGAGGTGTTCCTGCGCATGTACCAGGTGATCGAGTCCACGCCCGTCCTGCTCGCCGCGCATCTGCGCCGCTCGGTGGAGATCGAGGAGGCACTCGCGCGCATCCTCGCCGACCGCGAGGGCGTGGACCTCGCCGCCGATCCGCGGCCCCGGCTGACGGTGGCCGTCTTCGGCGGGGTGATGCGGCTGACCGAGCGCAGGTGGAGCGGCGGGCGGGACCACAGCCTCGACGCCCTGCGGACGCTGGCCGTCTCGCATCTCGAGGGGATCGGCCCCGCACTCAGCGAGAGCTGGCGAACACACTGAGGTCACCTGCGTGTTCACCCCGTCTTGACCGAAACGTGATACCCGTCACTCGGTTACCGCGCGCCCCTGCCGTTCTCCTAGTGTGTCCTCCCAGTGACTTCCTTCGACACACCCCCGCAACTGAACGTCTGGCGCGCTCTGCTCGCGCTGGCCGTGGTGTTCGTGATGCTGGCGACCACCGGCTGGACCGCCCTGCGGCACCAGTCGGGCGCCGGTCCGCTCCAGTCCTCGCTCAGCGCCTGGAACAAGGGCAGCCTCGACGGACAGCGGCTCCCGGCGGCGACGTCCTCCCCCGGGCGGCTCGCCCGGTACTTCGCCTCCCTCGGCGAGGCGCAGCGCCTGGTCCTCGCCCGCAGCTATCCGCTCGCGGTGGGCAACATGAACGGCGCGCCCGTGAGCCTGCGCTACCGGGCCAACCGGTACGCCCTCGGCGAGGCGCGCGACGTCGAGCGCAGACGGACCCTCGACAGCGGCCTGACGCCCGACGGCCGGTGGGAGGCGAAGCGCCGCATGGTCCGCATCGAGTCGATGATGGAGCCGCGGCGCAACATCCTGGCCTTCGACCCGGAGGGCTCCGGCCGGGCCGCGGAGGTGTTCGGCGATCTGGACCGGGCCCAGCGGATCTCGGTCGTGGTCCCCGGCGTCGACACGGACCTGCTCACCTTCCAGCGCTCCAGCCGCGAGTACTCCGCACCCGTGGGCATGGCGCGGTCGCTGTACGCGGCGGAGCGCCGGGTGAGCCCCCCGACCCGTACGGCCGTGATCGCGTGGGCCGACTACACCGCGCCCGACGGCCTCGGCATCGACTCGGCGACCGCGCGCCGCGCCGCGGGCGGCGCCGTCCGGCTGAACGCGCTGGTGCGCGCCCTGCCCGGGGTCGCGCCCGTCTCCCTGTTCTGCCACAGCTACGGCTCGGTGCTGTGCGGCCTGGCCGCGTCCCGGCTGCCCGAGCGGGTCGGCGACATAGCGGTGGCCGGGAGTCCCGGGATGCGGGCGGCGAAGGTCTCCCAACTGCGCACGACCGCGCGGGTGTGGGCGATGCGGGACCCCGGCGACTGGGTGCGGGACGTGCCGTACATGGAGGTCGGCGGTTTCGGGCACGGCGAGGACCCGGTGTCCGCGGGGTTCGGCGCGCGGGTGCTGTCGGCGGCCGACGCGAAGGGCCACGGCGGGTACTTCGAGCCGGGGACCGTGAGTGTGACGAACTTCGCCGACATCGGCGTCGGCGCGTACACGTCGGTGCGGTGCGCCGACGATTCGGAGGCGTGCCGGGCGGGTCTGTCCGGCAGTGCCTCGGCGGGACGCGCGTAGAGGAAGAGGAACTGCGGTGTGCGCGGGATGGGGACGGAGGAGCACGTGCCGCCTACGATGAGCCGCATGGGTGACGTACTGGCCGGATCGCATGCCGCCTGGGAGTTCGAGTCCGACTCCGTGCTCATCCGTTACGAGCGGGGCCTTCGGACACCGAAGCTGTTCCAGGCACTCGGGGAGCGCCGGGTACCTCATGAGGCGATCGCCGCGGTCACCCTCTCACCGGGCCGACGCGGCACGGTGGTGCTGCGGATCGAGCCGCGTGAGGGCGCCGATCCCCTGCTGGAGGCGGCGGCGGGGCAGTTGAAGGAGGGCAGCGACCCCTACCGGCTGGTGCTGCCGGCCGAACGGGAGACGCTGGCCGAGTACTACCGCGACGAACTGCGGGCGCGGCTGGGCGGGTCGGGGCCCGCCGGGGAGTTCCTGGTGGCGGCGCCCGAGGCGCCGCTCCAGTTCAAGGCGTACGACGGCAAGGCGAGCTTCGACGGCAGGTCCGTCCGCTTCAGATGGTTCTGGACGGGTGCGTCCTCGGCCAAGTGGAAGGCCGGGGACCAGAGTTTCCCGCTGGCCGGGCTGAGCGGGGTCGAGTGGCGCTCGCCCGAGCTGTTCGAGGGGCATCTGCGGCTGCTGCGGCGCGAGACCGACGGCACGGAGCCGGCCCAGGCGGACCAGGATCCGGCGGCCGTCGTCTTCGGGCTCGGCTACGGGCCGGTGCACGAGTCGCTGCCGTTCGCGGCGGCGGTCCTGGCGGCCGTGCGCCGGGGCGGACCGGCCGCCGCCGCGGTGCCGGCCGGTGCGCCGCGGCGCGACCCGGCCGACATCGCGGAGCGGATCCGTCATCTGGGCGAGCTGCACGAGGCGGGGCTCGTCACGGACGAGGAGTTCTCCGCCAAGAAGGCGGAGCTGCTGGCGCAGCTGTAGCGGGCGCGCCCCGCGCGTCGGCCCCTGCTCCCGGCCGGCCGAGGCGGGCCGCACGTCGGCGTACCCGTCCCCCGCGGCCTTCGAGGCGATCGGCTCCAGCAGGGCCGACTCGTCCTCGCTCGGCACGGTCCGGGTGGCCCGGGTGTCCTTCTGACCGCCGGGACCACGTGCGCCCCCAGATGTCGCGGCCGGACAGCGACCACTCGAACTGCACGGCCGCGATCGGATGCACCGCGTGCGCGTCCCGCGGCCCGCCCGCGGTCACCTCGCTCAGGCCCGGCTGCCGGACCTCGCCCTCGCGCACCGGTCCGGCCATGGCGCCGACGCTCTCCTCGACCGGCACGCGCACATCGCGGCGGTGCACGGAGCAGAGGTCGACGACGTCGACGTCGACCCCACGACGATCCTCACGCGCTGGGCGGCTTAGGCTCACCGTCATGTCCTTGCAGAGCCTCGCACTGATCGAGAACTGGCCCGTCACCACCGCCGCCGCCGGGGTCGTGCGGGCCGACGGCACGGTGTCCGCGACGCACGGCCCGCTCGCGCACCGCTTCCCGCTCGCCTCGGTGACCAAGCCGCTGGCCGCCTACGCCGTGCTCGTCGCCTACGAGGAGGGGGCCGTCGAGCTCGACGAGCCGGCCGGGCCGCAGGGCTCGACGGTGCGGCATCTGCTCGCGCACACCTCGGGGCTGGCCTTCGACGAGCACCGGGTGACGGCCCCGCCCGGGGAGCGGCGGCTGTACTCCAACGCCGGGTTCGAGCAGCTCGGCGACCATGTGGCCAAGGCGACCGGGATCCCGTTCGCGGAGTATCTGCGGCAGGCGGTGCTGGAGCCGCTGGGCATGACCGCCACCGCGCTGGAGGGCTCACCGGCCAAGGACGGCGTGTCGACGGTGGGGGACCTGCTGCGGTTCGCGGCGGAGGTGCAGGCCCCGCGGCTGCTGGACCCGCGCACCGTGGCCGAGGCGATGACCGTGCAGTACCCGGGCACGAAGGGCGTGCTGCCGGGCTACGGGCACCAGAACCCCAACGACTGGGGGCTCGGCTTCGAGATCCGCGACGGCAAGTCGCCGCACTGGACGGGCTCCGCCTCCTCGCCCGGCACGTTCGGCCACTTCGGCCAGTCGGGCACGTTCCTGTGGATCGACCCGCGGGCCGGCGCCGCCTGCGTGGCGCTGACCGACCGGGCGTTCGGGCCGTGGGCGGCCGAGGTGTGGCCGGCGTTCACGGACGCCGTGCTCGGCGAGCTGTAGGAGCGCTCAGCGGTCCCGCGGCGAGCCCGGCTCCGGCAGGGCGCCGAGCTTCTCGCCGGCGCCCTCGGTGTCGATGTGCGGCAGGATCCGGTCCAGCCAGCGGGGCGTCCACCAGGCGTGCCGTCCCAGCAGCGTCATCACCGCGGGCACCATGAGCAGCCGCACCACGGTGGCGTCGATGAGGACGCTGACGGCGAGGCCGAGCCCCAGCATCTTCACCACGATGTTGTCGCTGATGATGAAGGCGGCGAAGACGCTCACCATGATCAGCGCGGCGCAGGTGATCACCCGGGCGGTGATCTCCAGGGCGTGCGCGACGGACGCCTTGGCGTCCCCGGTGCGCAGCCACGCCTCGTGCACCCGGGACAGCAGGAAGATCTCGTAGTCCATGCTCAGCCCGAAGATGATGGCGAACATCATCATCGGCACGTAGCTCTCGATGGGCACCTTGCCGTGCACGCCCAGCGCGGGCCCGCCCCAGCCCCACTGGAAGACGGCGACGACGACGCCGTACGAGGCGGCGATCGACAGGACGTTGAGGACGGCCGCCTTCAGGGCGACCAGCAGACCGCGGAAGACCGCGAGGACGATCAGGAACGCCAGGCCGACCACCACGCCGATGATCAGCGGCAGCCGGGCGGCGACGATGTCGCGGAAGTCGACCTGCGCGGCGGTGGTGCCGGTGACGTAGCCCTTGGCGCCGGTGCCGGAGAGCGCGTCGGGCAGGGTGGTGTCGACCAGGCGGTTGGTGAGGTCGGTGGTGTCCGCGTTCTGCGGGGACGTCGCGGAGTAGACGGTGCCGACCAGCACGTCGCCGTCCTGTGTCGGGGTCAGGGGGGTGACGAACGCGGTCCCGGACTCGCCGGCCAGCGCCTGCTGGGCCTTCGAGGCGAGGGCGGAGCGCTGCGAGTCCGGTACGGAGGTCTGGTCGACGACGACGGTCAGGGGCCCGTTGGAGCCGGCGCCGAAGGCGTCGGTCATCAGGTCGTAGGCCCGCCGGTCGGTGAAGGACGTGGGGTCGGCGCCGTCGTCGATGTGGCCGAGCTGGATCGAGAAGAGCGGGACGGCGAGCACCGCGACGGTGACGACGCCCGCGCTCAGGTACCGCAGCGGACGGCGCTCGACACGCTGGGCGTAGCGGTGCCAGGTGCCCTGGGGCGCGGCGCCCGGCTCGGCGTCGGTCTCCGCGATGGGGCGGCGCACGTGCCAGCGGTCGATGGCGCGGCCGAGCAGCCCGAGCAGGGCCGGGACCAGCGTCAGCGCCCCGAGGACCGCGGAGACGACGGTGACGGCGGCGGCGAGCCCGAGCTTGCCGATGAAGGTCACCCCGGACGTGTACAGCCCCATCAGGGCGACGATCACGGTGGTGCCGGAGACCAGCACGGCGCGCCCGCTGGTGGCGGTGGCGTGGCCGGCGGCCCGCACCGGATCGGCGCCGTCCATGAGGTTCTGGCGGTGCCGGGTGATCAGGAAGAGGGCGTAGTCGATGCCGACGCCGATGCCGATCATCGTGGCGAGGGTGGGCGAGACCGTCGCGAAGACGAACGCGGAGGCGAGCAGGCCCAGGCAGGCCAGTCCGCCGACCACGCCGATCAGCGCGGTGACCAGGGGCAGCCCGGCGGCGATGACGCTGCCGAAGCCGACCAGCAGGACGACGACGGCGACCGCGAAGCCGATCAGTTCGCTGACCCGGTCGTCGGCCTCGGGCCGGGCCAGCTCGCCCAGCGATCCGCCGTACTCGACGTCGGCGCCAGCCGCCCGCAGCGGCTGCACGGCGTCGTCGACCCCGCTCAGATAGCCGTCGTCGAGGAGCGAGGGCTGCTTGTCGAAGCGGATGGTGATGAAGGCGGTCTTCCCGTCGGCGGAGAGCGGCCCCTCCTTGGCGGAGGGGGCCGTGAGCGGGTTCTGCACGGACAGCACGTCCGGCAGCTTCTGCAGGTCGGCGACGGTGGTCGACATCTGCGAGGACAGCGAGGTCAGCGCCTTGCCGCTGTCGTGGACGACGATCGGGCTGCTGTAGCCCCACGCCTGCGGGTCGTGCTCCTTGAGGACGTCCAGGCCCTGCTGGGACTGGGTGTCGGAGAGCGCGAAGTCGTCCGAGTACTGCCCGCCGAAGACGTGGTCGAGGACCTGGAGCCCGCCGAGCGCCACGATCCAGGCGGCGACGACGATCACGAAGTGGCGGGCGCACCACTCGCCGAGCCGCCGAAGGGCCCCTCTCGGGGCGGCCCCCCGCCCGTCTGCGGTCCTGCGTCTGGCCATGGGCTCGGCTCTTCTCTGCCGGGCGGACGTCCGATCCGTCCCATTGGACGCTCCGGCGGGCCCCTGCGGCATCCCGGGTTACCGCACCCGGGTGACGCCGGGCGGGGCGGACGCCGCCCGCGACAGGCCCTAAGCCATCTCCCACACCAGCAGCTCCGCCGCGCCCACCGCCACCGCCTCCAGGTCCGCGGCGCCGGTGAGGCGCGCGGCGTCCCCCGGGCCCAGCACCTCCTCGCCGAGCCGGACCTCGCCGCGTACGACGTGGACGTACCGGAACGCGCCGTCCGGGACCGCGGTCCGCTCCCCCGCCGCGAGGCGCCGCACATGGAGCATCGCGCCCGCCTCGGGGACGGCGTAGGGCGTCGCGTCGGCGATGCCGCGGACGATCTCGTACGCCGGGTCGCCGCCCGGCACCCGCGGGGCCAGCCAGGTCTGCACGAAGACCAGGGGCGTGCCGGCGTCGTTGCGCTCCACGTGCCGGACGCCGCCGGCCGCGCTCAGCCGCTGCACGTCCCCGGCCCGCACCCGGGTCTCCCGGCCGGTGGAGTCGCGGTGGGTCAGCTCCCCCTCGACGACCCAGGTCACGATCTCGGTGTGGCTGTGCGGGTGCTCGTCGAAGCCGGCGCCGGGCGCGAGCCGCTCCTCGTTGCACGCGATCATCGCGCCGAACCGGAGGTTGCCGGGGTCGTAGTGCGGCCCGAAGGAGAAGGCGTGGCGGGACGCGATGCCCGCGGCCGCGTCGCCCCCCGGGTAGCGCTCCGCGGCGCGCCGTACGTCCGTCACGGCACCACCGTAGACCCATCGGCGGGCTCGCCCGGCGACCCTCCGGCACGCGCGCGCGCCCGGATGAGGCAGTCTTGTCCCCGTGCCCGAACCCGAAGCCCGTAACCCCGAAGCCGCCGCGCACGACGTCCATCCCCACTCCGGGACCCTGAGGCGGCTGGAGAAGTCCTCCGGTTCGCTCGCCGCGCAGGCCATCGCACGGATGGACGAGACACTGTCGTGGTACCGGGCCATGCCCCCGGAGAACCGTTCCTGGATCGGTCTCGTCGCCCAGGCGGGCATCGCGGCCTTCACCGAGTGGTTCCGGCGGCCCGACGCTCCCCAGGCGATCTCCACCGACGTCTTCGGCACGGCCCCGCGCGAGCTGACCCGGGCCATCACCCTGCGCCAGACCGTGGAGATGGTGCGCACGACCATCGAGGTCATGGAGTCGGCGATCGACGAGGTCGCCGCGCCCGGCGACGAGCGGGTGCTGCGCGAGGCGCTGCTGGTCTACGCGCGGGAGATCGCCTTCGCCACCGCGCAGGTCTACGCCCAGGCCGCCGAGGCGCGCGGCGCCTGGGACGCGCGGCTGGAGTCGCTGGTGGTGAACGCCGTGCTCAGCGGGGAGGCCGACGAGGGCGCCGTCTCCCGGGCCGCCGCGCTCGGCTGGAACTCGCCCGAGCATGTGTGCGTGGTCCTCGGGACCGCGCCCGACGGGGACAGCGAACTGACGGTCGAGGCGATCCGGCGGGCCGCCCGGCACGCCAAGCTCCAGGTGCTGACCGGGGTGCTCGGGGACCGGCTGGTGGTGATCGCCGGCGGCAGCGACAGTCCGATCGCGGTGGCCAAGTCGCTGATCGGGCCGTACGCCGCGGGACCGGTGGTCGCGGGGCCGGTCGTGCCGGATCTGCTGGCCGCCACGCGGTCCGCGCAGGCGGCGGCGGCCGGGCTGAAGGCGTGTTCCGCCTGGCAGGACGCCCCGCGTCCGGTCCTGGCGGACGATCTGCTTCCGGAGCGCGCCATCGCGGGCGACCCCAGTGCGCGCGAGCAGTTGGTGGAGGAGATCTACAGACCGCTGGAGGAGGCCGGGTCGGCTCTCCTGGAGACGCTCTCCGTCTATCTGGAGCAGGCGAGCAGTCTGGAGGGCGCCGCACGGATGCTCTTCGTTCATCCCAACACCGTGCGCTACCGGCTTCGACGTGTGACTGACGTCACCGGATGGTCTCCGTCCGATGTACGCTCCGCGTTCACCCTGCGGATCGCGCTGATCCTGGGGCGTCTGGCCGACGGCGATCTTCAGCTCTAGGCTTTTGTCGGGGGTCCACAAAACCCCCTCCCGTTCTTCGTCCTTGTCCCCACGGGCGGCGTCGGCCGTCCCCAAGAGAGAGTGTGAGAGTGCTCGTACTCGTCGCTCCCGGCCAGGGCGCCCAGACGCCCGGCTTCCTGACCCCCTGGCTCGAACTGCCCGGTGCCGCCGACCGTCTCGGTGCCTGGTCGGACGCCATCGGCCTGGATCTCGCCCACTACGGCACGCAGGCCGACGCGGACGCGATCCGGGACACCGCCGTGGCGCAGCCGCTGCTCGTCGCGGCCGGTCTGCTGTCCGCCGCGGCACTCGGTGACATCGCGCCGGGCGCGGTGGCCGGCCACAGCGTGGGCGAGTTCACCGCGGCCGCCTTCGCCGGAGTCCTCGACGACACCGCCGCGCTGACCCTCGTGCGCAGGCGCGGTCTGGCGATGGCCGAGGCCGCCGCGATCACCGAGACCGGCATGTCGGCGCTGCTGGGCGGCGACCCCGAGGTCAGCGTCGCGCACCTGGAGAAGCTGGGTCTGACCCCGGCGAACAGGAACGGCGCGGGCCAGATCGTGGCCGCCGGCACCATGGAGCAGCTCGCCGCGCTGAACGAGGACAAGCCCGAGGGCGTGCGCAAGGTCGTCCCGCTGAAGGTCGCGGGCGCGTTCCACACCCACCACATGGCCCCGGCGGTCGCCGCCCTGGCCGGGGCGGCGGAGGCGGTCGTCCCGGCCGACCCGAAGGTCCGTTACGTCTCCAACAAGGACGGCGCGGTCCTCGCGGGCGGCACCGAGGTGCTGGAGCGGCTGGTCGGACAGGTCGCCAGCCCGGTCCGCTGGGACCTGTGCATGGAGACCTTCAGGGAGCTGGGCGTGACGGCCCTGGTCGAGGTGTGCCCCGGCGGCACGCTGACCGGTCTGGCCAAGCGCGCCCTGCCGGGTGTGCGGATCCTGGCGCTGAAGACCCCCGACGACCTCGACGCCGCTCGCGAGCTCATCGCCGAGCACGTCTGACAAGGAGCCCTGAGCATGGCGAAGCTGAAGCCCAGCAAGGGCGCCCCTTACGCGCGCATCCTCGGCGTCGGCGGCTACCGGCCGACCCGGGTCGTGCCCAACGAGGTGATCCTGGAGAAGATCGACTCGTCCGACGAGTGGATCAGGTCGCGCTCGGGCATCGAGACCCGGCACTGGGCGAGCGACGAGGAGACCGTCGCCGCGATGTCGATCGAGGCGTCCGGCAAGGCCGTCGCGGACGCCGGGATCTCCGTCGAGCAGATCGGCGGCGTGATCGTCTCGACCGTCTCGCACTTCAAGCAGACCCCGGCCGTGGCCACGGAGATCGCCGACAGGCTGGGCACGCGCAAGGCCGCCGCCTTCGACATCTCGGCGGGGTGCGCGGGCTTCGGCTACGGTCTGACCCTCGCCAAGGGCATGGTGGTCGAGGGGTCCGCCGAGTACGTCCTCGTCATCGGCGTCGAGCGGCTGAGCGACCTCACCGACCTGGAGGACCGGGCCACGGCCTTCCTGTTCGGCGACGGCGCCGGGGCGGTCGTCGTGGGTCCCGCGCAGGAGCCGGCCATCGGCCCGACGGTCTGGGGCTCGGAGGGCGACAAGTCCGAGACGATCAAGCAGACGGTGCCGTGGACGGACTACCGCTCCGGCGAGGTCGCGAAGTTCCCCGCGATCACGCAGGAGGGCCAGGCGGTCTTCCGCTGGGCCGTGTTCGAGATGGCGAAGGTCGCCCAGCAGGCGCTGGACGCGGCCGGGATCACCGCGGACGAACTGGACGTCTTCATCCCGCACCAGGCCAACGAGCGGATCATCGACTCGATGGTGAAGACACTGAAGCTGCCGGGGCATGTCACGGTCGCCCGCGACGTGCGCACCACCGGCAACACCTCGGCCGCCTCGATCCCGCTCGCGATGGAGCGGCTCCTGGCGACCGGTGAGGCGAAGAGCGGCGACACCGCCCTCGTCATCGGATTCGGGGCGGGTCTCGTATACGCCGCGACGGTCGTTACTCTCCCCTAGGCACTCCGTGCCGGATCGTGTGGTCCGGCACGGGAACGGCACCACCGGCCCGCTGTTCGCGGCGGGCAGCAGCAGTATCCGTACCACCCCGCTCAACCCCGCTCAACCCCGTAACAACCCCGTACACATACGAAGGAGCGCCGACATGGCCGCCACCCAGGAAGAGATCGTCGCCGGTCTCGCCGACATCGTCAACGAGATCGCCGGCATCCCGGTGGAGGACGTCCAGCTGGACAAGTCCTTCACCGACGACCTGGACGTCGACTCGCTGTCCATGGTCGAGGTCGTCGTCGCCGCCGAGGAGCGCTTCGACGTGAAGATCCCCGACGAGGACGTCAAGAACCTCAAGACGGTCGGCGACGCGACCGACTACATCCTCAAGCACCAGGGCTGATCCTCCCGATCAGGCCCCTGGGCTGACTGCCCCGCCACCCGGCGGTGGCGCCGCTGAATCCTCGTATCCGTTGGAGAAAGAATTCCCGTGAGCCCGACCAATCGCACCGTGGTCGTCACCGGTATCGGCGCAACCACACCGCTGGGTGGCGACGCAGCCTCTACCTGGGAGGGTCTGATCGCCGGCCGGTCCGGCGTCAGGCCCCTGGAGCAGGAGTGGGCCGCCGAGCAGGCGGTCAGGATCGCCGCGCCGGTGGCCGTGGAGCCGACCGAGGTCATCCCGCGGCCGCAGGCCCGCCGACTGGACCGCTCGGCGCAGTTCGCGCTGATCGCCGCCCAGGAGGCGTGGAAGGACGCCGGGTTCGAGGCGAAGGCCGGTGAGGACGCGAGCGTCGACCCGGACCGCCTCGGCGCGGTCATCGCCTCCGGCATCGGCGGCGTCACCACGCTGCTCGACCAGTACGACGTGCTGAAGGAGAAGGGCGTCCGCCGCGTCTCCCCGCACACCGTCCCCATGCTGATGCCCAACAGCCCCTCCGCCAACGTGGGTCTGGCCGTGGGCGCCCGCGCGGGCGTGCACACGCCGGTCTCCGCGTGCGCGTCCGGCGCCGAGGCCATCGGCTACGCCATCGAGATGATCCGCACCGGTCGCGCCGACGTCGTCGTCGCGGGCGGCACGGAGGCGGCGATCCACCCGCTGCCGATCGCCGCGTTCGGCAACATGATGGCGATGTCCAAGAACAACGACGACCCGCAGGGCGCCTCGCGCCCCTACGACGCGGCCCGTGACGGCTTCGTGCTGGGCGAGGGCGCGGGCGTGATCGTCCTGGAGTCCGCCGAGCACGCCGCCGCGCGCGGTGCCCGGGTCTACGCCGAGGCGGTCGGCCAGGGCATCTCCGCCGACGCGCACGACATCGTGCAGCCGGAGCCGGAGGGCCGGGGCATCTCGCAGGCCCTGACCAACCTGCTGGAGCGCACCGACCTGGACCCGGCGGAGATCGTGCACGTCAACGCGCACGCGACGTCGACGCCCGCCGGTGACATCGCCGAGCTGAAGGCGCTGCGGAAGGTGTTCGGCGACGAGGCCGACCACATGGCCGTCTCGGCGACCAAGTCGATGACCGGTCATCTGCTGGGCGGCGCGGGCGGGGTGGAGTCGGTGGCGACCGTGCTCGCGCTCTACCACCGGATCGCTCCGCCGACCATCAACGTCGAGAACCTGGACCCGGAGGCCGAGGCGAACGCCGACGTCGTCCGCGGCGAGGCCCGCAAGCTGCCCGTGGAGGGCCGTATCGCCGCCCTGAACGACTCGTTCGGGTTCGGCGGCCACAACGTGGTGCTGGCGTTCCGGTCGGTCTGAGACCGGCCGCACACGCCGATGGCCCGGACTCCTCGCGGAGTCCGGGCCATCGGCGTGTGCGAGGGGCGGGCGGGGGTCAGACGACCTGGTGGAGCCAGCGGACCGGGGCGCCCTCGCCCGCGTACCGGAAGGGCTCCAGTTCGTCGTCCCACGGCTTGCCGAGGAGCTTGGCGATCTCCGCCTCCAGGTCGCTCTCACCGCGCTGGGAGCGCTGCAGGGCCGCCCTGAGCCGGTCCTCGGGGATCAGGATGTCGCCGTGGATGCCGGTCACCGCGTGGAAGATGCCGAGGTCGGGGGTGCAGCTGTAGCGCTCGCCCTCGGCGGTGGCGCAGGGCTCGGCCGTGACCTCGAAGCGCAGCAGGTGCCAGCCGCGCAGGGCGGAGGCCAGCTTGGAGGCGGTGCCCGCCTGGCCCTGCCAGGAGAACTCCGAGCGCCAGGTGCCGGGCGCGGCGGGCTGCCGGATCCAGTCGAGGTTGACGCGCGTGCCGAGCACCCCGGCGACGGCCCACTCGACGTGCGGGCACAGCGCGCGCGGCGCGGAGTGCACGTACAGGACTCCACGAGTCGTCACCGGGACCTCCGGGCTGAGCGGACATCTTTTGCGGACTTACGGACCAGGCGGCCGGGCGACCGCGCTGATGGCGAGGCTACCGTGCGGCGGCGCAAGGAGTGTGACGTACCGTCGGTCCCGGTGGCGCCGAACCCCTCGCATTCACCCGGCAGGACGCTTGTGCGGGAGTGCGCCGTTGCTTCGGCCCGCCGGGAACCCTGGCGCGGTGCCATGGGTTGGACTGCATGACAGGGCGGCGACGAGGGGATGGAGCGGGTATGCGCAGGCGACGGCACCTCGGGCGCGCTGTCCTGGCCGCGACGGCCGCGGCCGTCCTCCTCGCCGCGGGGTGCGACGCCGTGGGCGGGGACGAGGCGGGGCCCACGGGACCGGACGCGCGCAGCGCCCGGCCCTCGCCGCGGCCGTCGCCCGTCTGGGACCGCGGCCCCGGCTCGGTCGCGGCCGTCGGCGACTCCATCACGACGGCCTTCGACGCCTGTTCGGTCCTGTCGGACTGCCCCGCGGCGTCATGGGCGACCGGCAGCGATCCCGCGGTGGACAGTCTGGCGGTGCGGCTGCTGGGGCGGGCGAGGGCGGCGGAGCGCAGTTGGAACTACGCGGTGACCGGCGCCCGGATGGGGGACATCGCGGGCCAGATGGCCCAGGCGGCGCTGCGCCGGCCGGAGTTGGTCGCGGTGATGGCGGGGGCCAACGACGCCTGCCGGGCCTCGGTGTCGGCGATGACGCCGGTGGCGGTCTTCCGGACCCAGTTCCAGGACGCGATGAGCACGCTGCGCGAGGCTGTGCCCAGGGCGCAGGTGTACGTGGCGAGCGTGCCGGACCTGAGGCGGCTGTGGGAGCGGGGCCGCACCAGTGACGTCGGCAAGCAGGTCTGGCGGCTCGGCGTCTGCCCGTCGATGCTGCGCGACCCCGACTCCCTGACCGCGCAGGCCACTCGGCGGCGCGAGGCGGTGCGCGAGCGGGTCGAGGCGTACAACACGGTGCTGCGCCAGGTCTGCGCGAAGGACCGCCGGTGCCGCTCCGACGGCGGCGCGGTGTACGACTTCCCCTTCGGCACGGCGCAGTTGAGCCGGTGGGACCGGTTCCATCCGAGTGTGGACGGCCAGGCCCGGCTCGCCGAGATCGCCTACCGGACGGTCACGAACTAGTGTTCCGCTCATGAGCGAACACTTCGGCACACTTTCCGACGGCACCGAGGTTCACCGCTGGACCCTGGAGCGCGCGGGCCTTCGGGTACGGGTCCTGTCGTACGGCGGGATCGTGCAGTCGCTGGAGGTGCCGGACCGGGACGGGCATCCGGCGGACGTGGTCCTGGGGTTCGCGGACCTGGCCGGCTACGTGTCCCATCCGGGGCCGTATCTCGGCGCCCTGGTCGGGCGGTACGCCAACCGGATCGCGGGCGGGCGCTTCCCGCTGGACGGCGTGACGTACGCGGTCGAGCCCAACAGCCCGCCCAACTCCCTGCACGGCGGCGGCCGGGGCTTCGACAAGCGGGTGTGGGACGTGCAGCCGGTCGCGCACGGGCTGCGGCTCAGCCGGGTCAGCCCGCACGGCGAGGAGGGCTTCCCGGGCCGGCTGGCGGTCACCGCGACCTACACGCTGGAGGAGGGCGGGGCGCTGCGCTTCGCGTACGAGGCGGTGACGGACGCGCCCACCGTGGTGAACCTGACCAACCACAGCTACTTCAACCTGGCGGGGCCGCGCTCGGGCGGCGCGGGCGGCCATGAACTGCGGCTGGCCGCCTCGCGGTTCACCCCGGTCGACGCCGATCTGATCCCCGACGGGCCGCTGCGGGAGGTCGCGGGCAGCCGCTTCGACTTCCGGCAGGGGCGCAAGACCGGTGCGGGGTACGACCACAACTTCGTGTTCGACAAGGGGGTGACGGCGCGCGCGGAGGAGGTCGCCGAGCTGTACGACCCCTCCAGCGGCCGGGCCTTGACCGTCGCGACGACCGAGCCCGGCATCCAGGTCTACACCGGCGACCACCTGGGCGAGCCCCACGCGCCCGGTGACGGCATCGCGCTGGAGACCCAGCACTTCCCCGACTCCCCCAACCGGCCGGACTTCCCGAGCACGGTGCTGCGGCCCGGCGAGGTGTACCGCTCGGAGACGGTGTACGCCTTCTCGGCGCGCTGAGCGGGCGGCGGCCCGGCGCCGGACGTACGAGCCCCGGTCCAGGCGTCAGGTCCTGGACCGGGGCTGTTCCTGGGTACTTCTCCCGGATCAGACGTTAATGGTCGCGGTCACCCGGCGGTCCGCGATCGAGCGCCCGACCTGGATCTCGTACGAACCCTTCACACACGTCCACGAGCCGCTCGGCTCGTCCCACACCTCGAAGGCCCGGCGCGGGAGTTCGATCACGGCCTCGGCCCGCTCCCCCGGCGCGGCCGTGACGGCGGCGAACCCGGCGAGCCAGCGCGCCGGGCGCTCCGCGTCGGGCTCGGCGGGCGCCAGGTAGACCTGCACGACCTCGCGGCCCTCGCGCGCACCGGAGTTGCGGACGCGCACCCGCACGGTCGTGCCCGTGACCTCGGCGGACTCGTATGTCCAGTCGGTGTAGCCGAGTCCGTGCCCGAAGGGGTACGAGGGGGTGCGGCCCGCCTTCTCCCAGGCGCGGTAGCCGATGAAGACGCCCTCGGTGTACGGGAGTCGGCCGTCCGCGGGGACGACCTCGGTGACGGGGGCGTCGGCCAGCGGGCCCCAGGTGGTGGGCAGCCGGCCGCCCGGCTCGTGGACGCCGGTGAGGACCTCGGCGAGGGCGGCGCCGCCCTCCTGCCCGGGGAACCAGCTCAGCAGCACGGCGGCGACCTCCTCGCGCCAGGGCAGTTCCACCGGCGAGCCGGAGTTCACGACCACGACGGTGCGGGGGTTGACGGCGGCGACGGCGCGGACCAGGTCGTCCTGGCGGCCGGGCAGCGCGAGGTCGGTGCGGTCGTAGCCCTCGGACTCGACGCGTTCGGTGGTGGCAACCACGACGACGGCCGTCGAGGCGCCCCGGGCCGCCTCGACGGCCTCGGCGATCAGTTCGTCGGGGTCGCGGGCCGGCTCCTGGTGGCAGAGCGTGAACCCGACGACCTTCATCGTGGTGCCCTCGGGGAACTCGACGCCGTGGGTGAGGGAGACCTCGACCGGGTGTCCGGCGGTGAGCTCGGCCTGGGCGCGGGGCACCGGGGCGCCGAAGAACGAGATGAACGGGTCGTCCTTGGCGGGGAGTTGGACGTCGTCGTAGTACGTGGTGCCGTCGACGGTGAGCCGGAAGGCGCCCATGCCCTTGATGCCGAAGGTGTGCGGGCCGCTCTCGCGCGGGGTGAAGGTCCCGGTGAGCTCGACGGTGTGCAGCGCCTCGTGGGTGACGCCGTCGGGCAGGTCGGAGCCCATCCACTGGAGGTGGCCGCTGGGGGCCGAGCCGGTGCCGATGACCTCGCCGGCGGCGTCGCGGCACACCGCGCGCAGCTCGAACCCCTTGTCGGCGGTGGCGAGTTCGGTGTTCGGGTCGGCGCCGACGGCGTAGCTGAGCGCGCCCTCGGGGAGGGCGGCGGTGAGGCCGTCGAGCGGGGAGACGACGTCGGCCGGGAACACGGTCGCGGAGCCGCCGCCGAGTACGCGGGCGTCGCGGGCGGCGGCGCCGATCAGCGCGACGGTGCCCTGCGGCGGCAGCGGGAGGACGCCGTCGCGGTTGCGGACCAGGACGAAGGAGCGGCGGGCGATCTCGCGGGCCAGGGCGCGGCCGTCGACGGGCTCGGGGAGGTCGGTGACGGCGGGCTCGGCGCCCGGGAGGATGCCGACGCGGGCGGCGAGCCGCAGCACGTTGCGCACGGCGTCGTCGACCCGCGCCTCGGCGACCTCGCCGTCGCGCACGGCCCGTGCGAGGGCCTCGCCGTACACGGTGTGCGGGCCGGGCATCGCGGCGTCGAGGCCGCCCTCGATCGCGCCGGCCGTGGTGCGGGCGGCGGTCCAGTCGGAGACGTTGAAGCCGTCGAAGCCCCACTCGCCGCGCAGCACCTCGTCCACCAGGTGGTGGTGCTCGGTCATCGTCGTGCCGTTGACCGAGTTGTAGGCCGTCATGACGCCCCAGGGGCGGGCCTCGTCCACGATGATCTCGAAAGGCGCCAGATACAGCTCGCGCAGGGCGCGTTCGCCGACGGTGTTGTCCACCGTGAAGCGGTCGGTCTCGGCGTCGTTGGCCACGAAGTGCTTGACGGTGGTGCCGACGCCGCCGGACTGCACCCCGCGCACGTACCCGGCGCCGATCAGCCCGGTGAGGCGGGGGTCCTCGCTGTACGCCTCGAAGTGGCGGCCGCCCAGCGGTGAGCGGTGCAGGTTGACGGTCGGGGCGAGCAGCACGTGGACGCCCTTGCGGCGGGCCTCCTGGGCGAGCAGCACCCCTGCCCGGTGGGCGAGTGCGGGGTCCCAGGAGGCGGCGAGGGCGGTGGGCGACGGCAGGGCCACGGACGGGTCGTCGGCCGTCCAGCGCACTCCCCGGACGCCGATCGGGCCGTCGGACATCACGAGGGGGCGCAGGCCGATCCCGGGCAGCGCGGGCAGGCTCCACATGTCCTGGCCGGAGAGCAGCCGGGTCTTCGCGTCGAGGTCGAGCCGGGCGAGGGCGTCCTCGACGGCCGCCTCGCGTGCTTCGTCGGCCTGGGTGCGCGGTCCCGCCATCGCGGTGCCTCCTCGGTGAGTCCGGACTGAGCCTCCATCCTGCATCGGCGACCTGTAGACCGGTAGGTTTCGTTACCCTGCTGTTATTTTCGGTGAGCGGGGATGTCGTACGGTGACGCCATGAACGCGAGGGTCAGGAGCGAGGAGCGCCGCGCCGAGATAGTCCGGGCGGCGCTGGAGGTGATCGCCGAGCGCGGCTACCGCGGGGCGAGCCTCGGCGCGGTCGCGGAGCGGGTGGGCCTCACCCAGCAGGGGCTGCTGCACCACTTCCCGACCAAGGACGCGCTGCTCGTCGCCGTGCTCCAGGAGCGCGACCAGTGGGACGCCCTGCCGGACACCCGGTGGCGGGTCGATCTGCTGGCCTCGCTGGTCGAGTACAACGCGATGCGGCCTGCCATCGTCCAGACGTTCTCGGCGCTGCTCGGCGAGAGCGTGACGGAGGGCCATCCGGCGCGCGCGTACTTCACCGGGCGCTACACCCATGTCCGCGCGAACATGGCCGAGGTGCTGCGCGCGGAGTACGGCGAGCGGCTGCCGAGCGGGCTGACCCCGGAGCGCGCGGCGCCGCTGCTGGTCGCCGTGATGGACGGGCTCCAGTACCAGTGGCTGCTGGACCCCGAGTCGGTCGACATGCCGGGCGCCTTCCGGGACTTCCTCACGCTGCTGGGCGAGAGCCCCGGCTGACCGGTCGCGCCACCGCGCACCATGGCGTGGACCTCTCCCGTCACGCGATACTTCCGGCTACCCGCACGACGCACCCCCCACCGTGACGGAAGGACCGGAACTGCCTTGATCTCCCTACGTGTGCGCATCGGCGTCCTCGGACTGGCCCTGCTGGGCGGCCTGACGGCCCCCGCGTCCGGCAGCGCGGCGGCGGCCTCGGCGCCGGCGCCCACCGCCGAGGAGCGGCGGCTCGACGGGGCGGTCCCCCGGGAGATACTGCGCCGCTCCGGATTCGACGCCCCCGTCGCCGGGTTCGCCCGCGGCCTGGCGGCGTCGCACTCCTACGCGCAGGCCCGGCGGACCGTCGAGCGCGAGGGCGCGGCCCTGTGGCGGCGGGCCGTCGACCGGGCGCAGGGCCGAGGACCGGCGGGCGGGGATCTGAGCCGGGACGACGACCGGCCCCTGTACTGGGCCCGGTTGGCGATGACCCGGGAGGTGCGCACCCTGGAGGCGCGCTTCGCCCTGGGCGAGAGGCGGCGGGCCGCGCTGCTGGACGTGCTGGAGCGCACCTCGCGCGGGCAGAGCGACCTGCGCTCGGCGCGCGGCGCGGCGGTCAGGCGGGTGCTGGTGACCGGGTTCGACCCGTTCACGCTCGACCGCGACATCCGGATCTCCAACCCGTCCGGGGCGACCGCGCTGGCGCTGGACGGCACGGTGATCGAGACCGCCGCGGGTCCGGCGCGGGTGGAGACCGCCGTGTTCCCGGTGCGCTGGCGGGACTTCGCGGCGGGGACCGTGGAGCGCGCGCTGCGGCCGTACCTGCGGCGGGCCGATCTGTTCACGACGGTGAGCCAGGGCCGGGTGGGGCGGTTCGACGTGGAGCGCACCAACGGGGCGTGGCGGGGCGGCTTCCCGGACAACGAGAACGTCTCGCGCACGGAGACGGTCCCGGTGGCCGATCCGGCCTCGCAGCCGCAGTGGACGACGACGACCCTGCCGTACGAGGAGATCGCCGCCGCCGGGACGGGCCGGTTCCCGGTGTACGACAACACCGCGGTGACGGAGATCCCGGCGGGCGGCACCCGGCCCGTCGCGCGGCCGGACGGGCCGACGCCGGGGTCGACCGCGCGGGCCGGCGCCGGCGGGGACTACCTGTCCAACGAGATCGCCTACCGGGCGACGCTGCTGCGGGACCGGATGGGCCTGCGGGACGTGCTGCCGGGCGGCCATGTGCACACCCCGGTCCTGCAGTTCGGGGCGGGCAACACGGACCCGGCGACGGGCGCGGTGACGGACGCGGAGTTCGTGCGCAACCGGCGGGACATCGTCACCCAGATGCGGGCGATCGTGGCGACGGCGGTCGGGGCGACGGCGAGCTGACGGGACCGGCCGGACCCCGGGCCGGTCAGACGGCGGACCGGCCGGCCCGCGGGGCGGGCTCGGCCGGGACGGGCCGCTCGCCCTTCCCGCCGGACTCCCCGGTCTCCTCCCCCAGGAGGTCCCTGGCCATCAGGGTGGCTCCGGCGACGGCTCCGGGCATCAGGAGGACCGCCACGAACGGGACCAGGAACGCCAGGCCCAGGGGCGTGCCGAAGCCCCAGACCAGCGTCTTGCGGCCGCGCAGCAGGGCGAGCCGCTCGCGCAGTTCCATCCGGCGGCGCTGCAGGGCCACGGCGGTCAGTTCCTCGGTGAGGAAGAAGCCGGTCACGAAGACTCCGACGACGGGGACGACCGTCTGGCCGAGGACCGGCACGAAGCCTGCGGCGAAGAGCAGCACCGCCCACACCAGGGCGCGCAGCACGATCCGCAGGCTGTCGCGGGCCGAGATCACCAGTTCGCGCCAGAGCGGCAGGCCCGACTCGGGGGCCGTGCCGTCGGGGGAGACGTCCCGGTCGACCCGTTCGGAGAGGCTCTCGTAGAAGGGCTGGCCGATCAGCAGGGTGACGGCGGTGAAGGTCAGGACGGCCAGCAGCAGGGTCAGGGCGAACAGGAGAGCGGTGAGCAGGCCGCGGAAGAGGCCCTGCCACGGATCGGTCCAGCCGTCGGCGAACGGCGTCGACCACGACACGAGGTCCTGGCCCCACAGGGCGAGGGCGACGAGCGCCGCCACGTAGAGCACGAGGGTGATCAGGCCGGGGACCAGCCCGAAGCCGTACTGCCTGCCGTGCCGGGCCACCCATCGCTGGCCCTTGAGGAGATACCCGAGACCGACACCGAGATCGCGCATGGACCGCACTCTAGCCGGGGCGTGTCACACGCCGGTCACGGGCGTTTCGGGGGCCGGTGACGGGCCGTCCCGTCCGGACGGGCTGTCAGGCCCGCCCGCCGGGGCCGCACCCCGTGTCCGGGGGTGCGGCCCCCTCGTGCGGCGGGCGTCAGACCAGCGTGACGCTGATGTTGCCCCGCGTCGCCTTCGAGTACGGGCAGACCTGGTGGGCCTTGTCGAGCAGGTCCCGCGCGGTCGCGGCGTCGACGTTCGGGATGGCCGCCGAGATCTCGACGACGATCCCGAAGCCGTCGTCGTTCTTGCCGATGCCGACCTTCGCGGTGACGGTCGAGCCGGAGACGTCGGCCTTCTCCCGGCGGGCGACCACGGCAAGGGCGCCCTGGAAGCAGGCGCTGTAGCCGGCGGCGAACAGCTGCTCCGGGTTGGTTCCGGCGCCGCTGCCGCCCATCTCCTTCGGCGGGTTGACGACGACGTCGAGCTTGCCGTCGTCGGTGGCGACCCGGCCGTCGCGGCCGTTCTCGGCGGTCGCGACGGCGGTGTAAAGGACGTCGGTCTGCTGGATGGACATGCGGTGTCTTCTCCTCCTCGGTCCGCCGCGACTCGCGCCCACGATCGCCAGCGGTTTCGGAAAGAAGTTACCGCATAACGGAAATCCTTAGAAGGCCCGGGTGTCCGGGTTCAGAGCGTGACGATCATCTTCCCGGTGTTGTCGCCGCGCAGGACCCCGAGGAACGCCTCCAGGGTGTTGCCGATGCCCTCGACGACCGTCTCGCGGTACTTGAGCCGGCCCGAGGCGACCCACGGCCCGACCTCCTGGACGAACTGCGGCTGGAGGTCGTAGTGGTCGCCGACGAGGAAGCCCTCGATGCGGCCGCGGGTCTGGATGAGCCGGGCGAGGTTGCGCGGGCCGGGCGCCGGCTCGGTGTTGTTGTAGACGGAGATCATGCCGCAGACGGCGATCCGGCCGTCCCGGTTGAGCTGCCCGACGGCGGCCTCCAGGTGGTCGCCGCCGACGTTGTCGAAGTAGACGTCGACGCCGTCCGGGGCGGCCTCGCGCAACTGCCCGCTCACCGGTCCGCTCTTGTAGTTGAAGGCCGCGTCGAAGCCGTACTCCTTCACCAGCAGCTCGACCTTCTCGTCGGAGCCGGCCGAACCGATGACCCGCGAGGCGCCCTTGAGCCGGGCGAGCTGGCCGACCTGGCTGCCGACGGCGCCGGCGGCGCCCGAGACGAACACCGAGTCGCCCTCCTTGAAGGCGGCGGTGCGCAGCAGGCCGGCGTAGGCGGTGAGACCGGTCATGCCGAGGACGCCGAGGTAGGCGGAGAGCGGGGCGGCGTCCGCGTCGACCTTGACGGCGTGCCGCGCGTCCACGGCGGCGTACTCGCGCCAGCCGAGGAAGTGCAGGACGTGGTCGCCGGCCGCGATGCCCTCGGCGCGGGACTCGACGACCTCGCCGACGGCCCCGCCCTGCATGACCTCGCCCAGCCCGAAGGGGGCGGCGTAGGACTTGGCGTCCGACATGCGCCCGCGCATGTACGGGTCGACCGACAGGTGGATGTTGCGTACCAGCACCTGACCCTCGCCGGGGGCCGGCACCTCGGCCTCGACCAGGGCGAAGTCCTCGTCCTTGGGCCAGCCGACGGGGCGGGAGAGGAGGTGCCATTCGCGGTTGATCATGGGAGAGCGCCTTTCCGATTTACTTCAGCATCTGAAACAACCATGCTCCTGAATATTTCAGGATGTCAAGTAACCGGTATACCCTGAGAGCATGGCCTCACCTCAGCAGACCCGCCGTCCCGACGAACTGACCCTGGAGGTCGTCGACCTCATCGGCTCGGTGGTGGCCCGCTACCACGAGGAGTACGAGGAGGCCGCCGGCGTGCACGCGCTGACCGGCGCCCAGGCGCGGCTGCTCAGCCTGCTCTCCCTGGAGCCGCTGCCGATGCGCAAGCTGGCCCAGCGGCTGCGCTGCGAGCCGTCGAACGTGACCGGCATCGTCGACCGGCTGGAGTCGCGGGGCCTGGTGGAGCGCCGCCCCGACCCCGCGGACCGGCGGGTGAAGCTGGCGGCGGCGACCGACGAGGGGCGCGCGGTGGCCCGCGGACTGCGGGAGTCCCTGCGCTTCGCGCGCGAGCCGCTCGCGGGCCTGTCGGACGAGGAGCGGCTGTCTCTGCGGGACCTGCTGCGGCGGATGCTGGAGGTCTAGCCGGCGCCGCGGCCGCGCCGCGAGCCGGCAAACCCTCCCGGCCACCGCGCCAGCGCCGGTCCAGCGCCGCGGCGGGCGGCGTTCGCCCCGGCGCACGCCGCCGCACGGCCGCACGCCGCGGTACC
>NZ_AGBF01000094.1 GCF_000225525.1 Streptomyces zinciresistens K42
CGGTCGGCCTCGGCGCGGGCGGCCGGGGCCAGCCGCACGGGCCGCGCGGGCCGTTCGGCCGGCGGGCAGAGCTCTATCTCGCTGCCGTCGACGGGGTTGACGGTCAGCAGGAAGTCGCCGGAGACCAGCTGCACGGTGCGCGCGAGCGCGGGCGTGTGCTGTCCGAAGTCGGGCGTCAGGGGTTCCCGGGGCGGGCGGTGGCGCGCCGACCGGCTGTCGCCGTCGTGGCCGTACTCCTCGGGTCCCCGGCCGTTCGGGTCCATAGGTTCAAGCCCCCAAAAGCGTCGTGTGCCGTTTGCGGCCCCTCCCGGCCTTTGCACACCGCGCTGTCGCTTCTGGTCCGGGCCCGCTCGAAGGGGTACGTCTGGCAGCGGGCAGCCGAACCCTAAACCGTGGCTCAGTATCCACGACAGGCCGGGGTACCGCGCGGCCCGAGACATCACGGTCTCGTGAGGATTGTTGCGCGACGTACGGTTCGCAGGCGGAACGCCCGACTGTCCCCGTCCCGCCCGTGCCGGGTGTCACACCCGGGGCAGGGACTCCACCCCGATGCCGCCCTCGATCGCCAGGATGCGGTGCAGCCGGGTGGCCACGAGCAGGCGCTGCATCTGCGGCGGTACGTCGCGCAGCACCAGGCGCCGTCCGCAGCGGCCGGCCCGCCGGTGGGCACCCATGATCACCCCGAGCCCGGTGGCGTCCCAGGAGTCCAGCTCGGACAGGTCGAGCACCAGGTCGCCGACTCCGTCGTCGACGGCCGAGTGCAGGACCGTACGGGCGTCCGCCGCGCTGCGGACGTCGAGGCGGCCCCCGACGACCAGCTCGGCGTGGTCGCCCCTGATGTGCATATGCGCTCCCCAAGCGTGCGTTCGTGCTCCGCGATGCATGTCTGGTCTCTGCGTCGTGTGTGCGTGTGTGTCGGTGACCGTGCCTGTGTGTGCTGTGAGTCTTCGCTGCGGCCGGTGATGCAACCTCTGACTGTGTGGAGCGGCCTGAGGTTGCCGTCTGTAAGCGAACCGATACCGAATTCACCCGATCGCGTGAAGCGTTCAGGGACTGTGCGGTGCTTTACGAAAGCTCAGTAGCTGTAGAAGCCTTGCCCGCTCTTGCGGCCGATGTCACCCGCGTCCACCATCCGGCGCATCAGCTCCGGCGGGGCGAACTTCTCGTCCTGGGACTCGGTGTAGATGTTGCCGGCGGCGTGCAGCAGGATGTCGACGCCGGTGAGGTCCGCCGTGGCGAGGGGGCCCATGGCGTGCCCGAAGCCGAGCTTGCAGGCGAGGTCGATGTCCTCGGCGGTGGCGACGCCCGACTCGTAGAGCTTGGTGGCCTCGACGACGAGCGCGGTGATCAGCCGGGTGGTCACGAAGCCCGCGACGTCGCGGTTGACGACGATGCAGGTCTTGCCGACGGACTCGGCGAACTCCCGTGCGGTGGCGAGGGTTTCGTCGCTCGTCTTGTAGCCGCGCACCAGCTCGACGAGCTGCATCATCGGCACCGGCGAGAAGAAGTGCACGCCGACGACCCGCTCGGGGCGCGCGGTGGCCGCCGCGATCTTGGTGATCGGGATGGCGGAGGTGTTGGAGGCGAGCACGGCGTCCTCGCGCACGAGCGTGTCGAGCGTGCGGAAGATCTCGTGCTTGACCTCCAGCTTCTCGAACACGGCCTCGACGACGACGTCCGCGTCGGCGACCGCGTCCAGGTCGGTCGTCGCGGTGATCCGGGCGAGGGCCGCGTCGGCGTCGTGCGCCTCCAGCCTGCCCTTGGCGACGAACTTGCCGTACGACGCCTCGATGCCGTCGGTTCCCCGTTTGAGCGCTTCGTCCGTGACATCCCGCAGAACCACGTCCCAGCCCGCCTGCGCGGAGACCTGGGCGATCCCGGAACCCATGAGGCCGGCTCCGATGACGGCGAGCTTGCGTGCCACTGACGACTCCCCTTTGAATCACGGCAGTGTGACTGCGGTTGCGTGCTTACGCGTTGCTTACGATTGCTCCTCCGGCGGACCTTAGCGTCCGCGAGGGACCGTGTGACCGCTTAGTAACGCGAGTCACGTCTCATCTGACGGACATCACACCGGCGCCGCTCACGGTGTGCCCCGGACGGCCCAGTTGAGCACCCCCGCACCCAACGGCGCCTCTTTGCCGCCGAGTTTTCCACCGAGTTGTCCACCGAGTTGTCCACCGAGTTGTCCACCGAGTCTTTCACCAGGAAGAGGCACCCGCGCTTCGCCCGGATCGCGCCCCTTGCGCGACGGCGGCCGTGATCGCGGGCACACCTGGGCGCCGCCCGGCCCGAGCGTCATTACGCTGGCCCCATGGTCAATCTGACGCGCATCTACACCAGGACCGGCGACAAGGGCACCACCCACCTCGGTGACATGAGCCGGGTCGCCAAGACGGATCTGCGGATCTCCGCGTACGCCGACGCCAACGAGGCGAACGCGGTGATCGGTACGGCCGTCGCGCTCGGCGCCCTCGATCCGGAGATCGTCGCGGTCCTCACCCGGGTGCAGAACGACCTGTTCGACGTCGGCGCCGACCTGTCGACTCCGGTGGTGGAGAACCCGGAGTTCCCGCCGCTGCGGGTGGAGCAGTTCTACGTCGACAAGCTGGAGGCCGACTGCGACCGCTTCAACGAGCGGCTGGAGAAGCTGCGCTCGTTCATCCTGCCCGGCGGCACCCCCGGCGCGGCCCTGCTCCACCAGGCGTGCACCGTGGCACGCCGGGCGGAGCGTTCGACGTGGGCCGCGCTGGAGGCACACGGCGAGACGATGAACCCGCTCACCGCGACCTACCTCAACCGGCTCTCCGACCTGCTGTTCATCCTGGCGCGGGCGGCGAACGGCGCCGAGGGCGACGTCCTGTGGGTGCCGGGCGGCGAGCGGTAGGACCGGGACCGGAGGGGCTCACCGGCGGGCGTCCGCCCCGGCGGCCTCCTCGGGCTCGCCGGCGTCCGCGCGGGCCCGGCGCGGCCAGAGCAGGTAGCTCAGCGCGTACACGCCGTGGATGCCGGCGACCCGCCAGGCCGTGGTGCGCGAGTCCTCCAGCGAGGTGATGCGGCTGGGGTCGTCCACGTACCAGATGGCGAGTTGCAGCAGCACGGTCGCCACGACCGTCGCGATCAGCGTGCCCAGCCAGCGCCTGCCCTCGTGGCGCGCGCGGGCCATGCCGTAACGCGGCGGGCGGGGCGGCGCGGGGGCGCCGCCGAACCGGTGGGCGGCGTGGCCGTCGAGCCACTTCACCGTCCGGTGGCCGTGGCCCACGGTGTAGCCGAGGTAGAGGGCGGCGAGACCGTGCGTCCAGTTCGGCTCGGCGCCGTTCTTCAGGTCCAGCGCCGTGGCGATCAGCAGGCCGATCTCCAGCAGCGGCTCGCACAGCAGCAGGGCCAGCCCGGTGCGGGGCATGCGCAGCACGTAGCGGACGGTCAGTCCCGCCGCCAGCAGCACCCAGAAGCCGATCTCCGCGGCGGCGATCAAGGCGACGATCACAGTTCGCTCCTCTCAGTCACCCTCCAAGGCTCCCGGCCGCCGCGGGGGTGCGCGTCGTCTGCGCCGACGAGGTCGCGGTACATCGAAAGATGCAGTCCGGGACCGTCCGCCGGGATCACGCGCGCGAGCCCCGGCCCGTGTTGGATGGGGGCATGGCCGTACGACTCCCCCGCCCGCCCCGCTTCGACGTGTACGCAGGTCTCGGCGGGCTGCTCGGCGGCCTGCTGCTGGCGTGGATCGGCCTGGGCACGTGGACCTCCCGCGGCCCCCTCACGCTCTTCGACGGCACCTGGCCCGTCCTGGTGCCGCTCGTCGTGATGTCCGGCTGCGAGGTGCTGCGCCGCACGGCACCGCGTGCCGCCCTGCTGATCGGCACCGCCGCGCTCGCCCTGGACACCGTGACCCAGAGCAGCCTCGCCACGATCCTGATGTTCACCGACCTGCTCTACGCGGCCGTGCTGTACGGCCCGCCCGCCTCGGCCCGGCGCCTGCAGTGGATCACCGGCCTGCTCACGGTGGCCGCGACGGTGGTGCCCCTCGCGGTGTGGCGCGTCCCGCAGGCGCTGCTGATCGGCGTGGTCGTCGGCGTCGTGGCCTACGGGCCCGCCTCGACCGGCTGGATCGTGCGCAACCACCGCGACGCCGCCGAGGCCGCCCGGCTGCGGGCCGAACAGACCGCCCTGCTCGCCGAGACGGACCGCGTGCAGGCCGTCACCTCGGAACGCTCGCGGATGGCCCGGGAGTTGCACGACATGGTCGCCAACCACCTCTCCGCCATCGCCATCCACTCCACCGCCGCCCTGTCGCTGGACGACCCGAAGACCTCCCGCGAGGCCCTGTCGGTCATCCGGGAGAACAGCGTCGAGGGGCTCGCGGAGATGCGCCGGCTGATCGGCATCCTGCGCGACGCCGGCGGGGACCGGGAGCCGCTCCCCGCGCCCACCCTCGACGGGCTCGCCGCCCTGGCCGACGGCGCCCGCGCCAACGGCCTGGAGGTGACCCTGGACGCCGCGCACGACGCCGTGCCCGCGCCGGTGGAGCTCGCCGCCTACCGGATCGTCCAGGAGTCTCTGACCAACGCCCTCAAGCACGCCTGTCCCGGCCGGGTCGCCGTCACCCTCGCCCAGCGGGACGGTGTCCTGGACGTGGCCGTGACCAGCCCGTTCGGCGACCGCGGGGGGCCGCGCGCGCCGGGCTCGGGGGCCGGGCTCGTCGGGATGCGGGAGCGGGTCGCGCTGCTGGGCGGGGTGTTCGAGGCGGGCCCCGAGGAGTCGGCCGGTGGCAGGATGTGGGCGGTGCGCGCCGCGCTGCCGTTGTCCGAAGGAGAGCCCGCATGATCCGCGTCCTCGTCGCCGAGGACCAGTCCGCGGTCCGCGCGGGTCTGGTCCTCATCCTGCGCAGCGCGCCCGGTATCGAGGTGGTCGGTGAGGCGGCGGACGGCGAGGAGGCGGTCGCGCGGGCCCGTGAGCTGCGGCCCGACCTGGTGCTGATGGACGTTCAGATGCCGCGTCTGGACGGGGTGTCGGCGACCCGGCAGGTGGTCGCCGAGGGGCTGGCCGACGTCCTCGTGCTGACCACGTTCGACCACGACGAGTACGTGTTCGGGGCGCTGCGGGCGGGTGCTTCGGGGTTCCTGCTGAAGCACGCGGAGGCGGCGGATCTCGTGGCGGCCGTGCGGACGGTGGCGCGCGGGGAGGGGGTCATCGCCCCGGCCGTCACCCGGCGGCTGATCACCGAGTTCGCGGCGGGCTCCGCGGTGCGCGAGCCGGCCGCCGATCCGGCGCTGCTGGAGCGCCTCACCCGGCGCGAGCGCGAGGTGCTGTCCTGTCTGGGCCGGGGACTGTCGAACGCCGAGGTCGCGGCCCGGCTGGAGATGGCCGAGGCGACGGTGAAGACGCACGTCAACCGGCTGCTGGGCAAGCTGAAGCTGCGCAACCGGGTGCAAGCCGCGGTACTGGCGCAGGAGTTGGGGATATAGCGGTCGGCGGGGGAATGCGCATCACGGGCCGAACGTCAACTGGTCCAGACCTATTGACCTGTGGTCCAGACCTTTCTATTCTCACCGCACCATGAGTGGGCGTGAGGCTCAGTCACGCCCCCCGGACCCCCAAGGAGGCGCGACATGCGCTTCAGACACAGAGCCGCGGCCGGATTCGCGACCCTGTTGCTCCCGCTGGCCGGCCTCGTCGGTCTCGCGAGCCCGGCGGAGGCAGCCACATCGGCCACCGCCACCTACGCCAAGCCCCAGGACTGGGGCACCGGCTTCGAGGGCAAGTGGACGGTGAAGAACACCGGCACCACGTCCCTCAGCTCCTGGACCGTCGAGTGGGACTTCCCCTCCGGCACCTCGGTCACCTCCGCCTGGGACGCCGACGTCACCAACTCGGGCAACCGCTGGACCGCCAAGAACAAGTCGTGGAACGGCACGCTCGCCCCCGGAGCGTCGATCTCCTTCGGCTTCAACGGCTCCGGCTCCGGCTCGCCCGGCAACTGCAAGCTGAACGGCGGCAGTTGCGACGGCGGCCCCACGCAGCCCGGTGACAACGCGCCGAGCGCCCCCGGCACCCCGTCCGCCTCCGGCATCACCAACACCTCGGTGCAGCTGTCCTGGAGCGCCGCCACCGACGACAAGGGCGTCAAGAACTACGACGTCCTGCGCGACGGCGCCAAGGTCGCCACCGTGACCGGCACCTCGTACACGGACTCGGGTCTCACCGCCGGCACCGACTACTCCTACTCCGTCGTGGCCCGCGACACCGCCGACCAGACCGGTCCGGCCAGCGGCGCCCGCGCGGTGCGCACCACCGGCGGCACCACCGAGCCGCCCACCGGCGACAAGATCAAGCTCGGCTACTTCACCGAGTGGGGCGTCTACGGACGCAACTACAACGTGAAGAACCTGGTGACCTCGGGCTCGGCGTCGAAGATCAACGCCATCAACTACGCGTTCGGCAACGTCAAGAACGGTCAGTGCACCGTCGACGACACCTACGCGGCCTACGACAAGGCATACACCGCCGACCAGTCGGTCAGCGGCGCCGCCGACACCTGGGACCAGCCGCTGCGCGGCAACTTCAACCAGCTGCGGCAGCTGAAGGCCAAGTACCCGAATATCAAGGTCCTGTACTCCTTCGGCGGCTGGACCTACTCCGGCGGCTTCGGCCAGGCCGCGCAGAACCCGGCGGCGTTCGCCAAGTCCTGCAAGGCCGTCGTGGAGGACCCGCGCTGGGCCGACGTCTTCGACGGCATCGACATCGACTGGGAGTACCCGAACGCCTGCGGTCTGACCTGTGACAGCTCCGGCCCGGCGGCGTTCAAGAACCTGATGTCCGCGCTGCGCACCGAGTTCGGCCAGAACTACCTCGTCACCGCGGCCATCACCGCCGACGGCTCCTCCGGCGGCAAGATCGACGCGGCCGACTACGGCGGCGCCTCGCAGTACCTCGACTGGTACAACGTGATGACGTACGACTACTTCGGCGCCTTCAACGCGCAGGGCCCGACGGCCCCGCACTCGCCGCTGACGTCGTACAACGGCATCCCGCAGGCCGGCTTCAACTCGGCCGACGCCATCGCCAAGCTCAAGTCCAAGGGCGTGCCGTCCAAGAAGCTGCTGCTCGGCATCGGCTTCTACGGCCGCGGCTGGACCGGAGTGACCCAGGCCGCCCCCGGCGGCACGGCGACCGGCGCCGCCCCCGGCACCTACGAGGCGGGCATCGAGGACTACAAGGTCCTCAAGAACTCCTGCCCCGCCACCGGCACCGTCGCCGGCACGGCGTACGCCTACTGCGGCAACAACTGGTGGTCGTACGACACCCCGGCGACCATCGCCGGGAAGATGAGCTGGGCCAAGAGCCAGGGCCTGGGCGGTGCGTTCTTCTGGGAGTTCAGCGGTGACACCAGCAACGGTGAACTGGTGACGGCCATCAACAACGGCCTCAACTAGCACACCGGCAACAGCAGAGGCTCCCCCGGTGTCGTCCGGGGGAGCCTCGTCCGGCGGGTGAACGAGGCGGCTACGCCACGTTCACCCGCTGTCCCGGTGGTGCCGCCTCCAGCCAGGCGAGGAAGCCGGTCAGCGCGTCCTCGCTCATCGCGAGTTCGAGGCGGGTGCCGCGGTGCAGACAGGTGAGGATCACCGCGTCGGACAGCAGCGCCAGTTCCTCCTCGCCCTCCGGCGTCCGGCGGCCGGCCACCTCGATCGCGGAGCGCTCCAGGACCCGGCGCGGGCGGTAGGCGTAGGAGAAGACGCGGTACCACTCGATGCGGTCCCCGTTGTAGCGGGCGACGCCGTAGCTCCAGCCCTTGCCGCCGGTGTCCGGCTTCTCCGGCACGTCCCAGCGCAGCGAACAGTCGAAGGTGCCCCCGGAGCGCTGGATCAGCCTGCGGCGCAGACCGAAGACGAACAATCCCAGCACCACGAGGGCGACGACGATTCCGCACACAGTCAGAGCGAGGACCATCGGCACCGACCTCCTCGTCTCCTAGGTAACGGAACGGAAAAAACTTCCATATCTGCCTCAGCCGCGACCGGCACCGGATCGCTCCGGTCCCAGCCGCGGCTGAGTGACGTCTTCGCGTGCGCTCCCCCCCGAGCCTAGAGGGCCCGGGAGGCGGCCTCGGGGGTCAGCGCGCCGTCACGGCCCGCAGGCGGACCTCCGCACGGCGCTCGGCGGAGGCGTCGTCCGCCGACTTCGCGCGCTCCAGCGCACGCTCGGCGCGCTGGACGTCGATCTCGTCCGACAGCTCGGCGATCTCGGCCAGCAGCGACAGCTTGTCGTCGGCGAACGAGAGGAAACCGCCGTGCACCGCGGCGATGACGGTCCCGCCGTCGTTCGTACGAATGGTCACCGGGCCCGACTCCAGCACACCGAGCAGCGGCTGGTGACCGGGCATGACGCCGATGTCGCCGGACGTGGTGCGCGCGACGACCAGGGTGGCCTGGCCCGACCAGACCTCACGGTCGGCGGCGACCAGCGCGACGTGCAGCTCAGCAGCCAAGGTGGCTCCTCGGGTCACCACCCGGCGGGTTGTGCCGGGTGTTGGTTACAAGTCTAGTAGGCATGGCAGAGGGGGCGGGACGTGCCCCGCCCCCTCACCGAAGAGCACAAGGCTCACAAGCGCCGGAGCGTCAGGAGACGCCCAGCTCCTTCGCGTTCTTCTTCAGGTCCTCGATACCGCCGCAGAGGAAGAACGCCTGCTCCGGGAAGTGGTCGAAGTCACCGTCGATGATCGCGTTGAACGCGGTGATCGACTCGTCCAGCGGCACGTCCGAACCGTCGACGCCGGTGAACTGCTTGGCGACGTGGGTGTTCTGGGACAGGAAGCGCTCGACACGGCGGGCACGCTGGACGACCAGCTTGTCCTCCTCGCCGAGCTCGTCGATGCCGAGGATCGCGATGATGTCCTGGAGGTCCTTGTACTTCTGCAGGATTCCCTTGACACGCATCGCGGTGTTGTAGTGGTCCGCCGCGATGTAGCGGGGGTCCAGGATGCGGGACGTGGAGTCCAGCGGGTCCACGGCCGGGTAGATGCCCTTCTCGGAGATCGGACGGGAGAGAACCGTCGTCGCGTCGAGGTGGGCGAAGGTGGTGGCCGGGGCCGGGTCGGTCAGGTCGTCCGCGGGGACGTAGATCGCCTGCATCGAGGTGATCGAGTGACCGCGGGTCGAGGTGATGCGCTCCTGGAGGAGGCCCATCTCGTCGGCCAGGTTCGGCTGGTAGCCCACCGCGGAGGGCATACGGCCGAGCAGGGTCGAGACCTCGGAACCGGCCTGCGTGAAGCGGAAGATGTTGTCGATGAAGAACAGCACGTCCTGCTTCTGGACGTCACGGAAGTACTCGGCCATGGTCAGGCCGGCCAGCGCGACGCGCAGACGGGTGCCCGGGGGCTCGTCCATCTGGCCGAAGACCAGGGCGGTCTTGTCGATGACGCCGGAATCCGCCATCTCCTCGATGAGGTCGTTGCCCTCACGGGTGCGCTCACCGACACCGGCGAACACGGAGACACCGTCGTGGTTGTTGGCGACGCGGTAGATCATCTCCTGGATGAGCACCGTCTTGCCGACGCCGGCACCGCCGAACAGACCGATCTTGCCACCCTTGACGTACGGGGTGAGAAGGTCGATGACCTTGACGCCGGTCTCGAACATCTCGGTCTTCGACTCGAGCTCGTCGAAGTTCGGGGCCTTGCGGTGGATGCCCCAGCGCTCGCCGTCGTAGGACTCGTCGACGTTCAGCACCTCGCCGAGGGTGTTGAACACCTTGCCCTTGGTGAAGTCGCCGACCGGGACCGTGATGGAGGCGCCGGTGTCGGTCACCGGGGCCTGGCGGACCAGACCGTCGGTGGGCTGCATCGAGATCGTGCGGACCAGGCCGTCACCCAGGTGCTGGGCGACCTCCAGGGTCAGCGTCTTCCTCGCGCCGTCCTGGGCCGGGTCGGCCACCTCGACGTGAAGGGCGTTGTAGATCTCCGGCATGGCGTCGACGGGGAATTCCACGTCGACGACCGGGCCGATGACCCGGGCGACGCGGCCCGTGGCAACGGCCGTCTCAACTGTCGTCGTCATTACCTGTCACTCCCCGCGGTCGCGTCGGCCAGGGCTGCGGAGCCACCGACGATCTCGCTGATTTCCTGGGTGATTTCGGCCTGGCGGGCCGCGTTGGCAAGCCGCGAGAGCGACTCGATGAGCTCTCCCGCGTTGTCGGTGGCCGACTTCATCGCACGCCGCGTGGCCGCGTGCTTGGAAGCCGCCGACTGGAGCAGCGCGTTGTAGATACGGCTCTCCACGTAGCGCGGCAGCAGGGCGTCGAGGACGTCCTCCGCCGAGGGCTCGAAGTCGAACAGCGGAAGGATCTCGCCCTTGGGCGCGGCCTCCTTGGCGACCTCTTCGAGGCTGAGCGGCAGCAGACGGTCGTCCAGCGCCGTCTGCGTCATCATCGAGACGAACTCGGTGAAGACGATGTGGAGTTCGTCCACACCGCCCTCGGCCGTGTCCTTCTCCAGCGCCTCGATCAGCGGACCCGCGACCTTCTTCGCGTCCGCGTACGAGGGCTCGTCCGTGAACCCGCTCCACGACTCCGCGATCCTGCGCTCACGGAAGTTGTAGTGGGCGACACCGCGGCGGCCGACGATGTAGGTCTCGACCTCCTGGCCCTCGCGCTCCAGACGCGCGGTCAACTGCTCCGCGATCTTGATGGAGTTGGCGTTGAAGGCACCGGCGAGACCGCGGTCGCTCGTCAGGAGCAGCACCGCGGACCGCGTGACCGTCTCGGCCTTCGTGGTCAGCGGGTGCTTGGTGTTCGAGCCGGTACCCACCGCCGTGACCGCGCGGGTGAGCTCGGCCGCGTACGGCGTGGAGGCCGCCACCTTGCGCTGCGCCTTGACGACGCGCGAGGCGGCGATCATCTCCATCGCCTTGGTGATCTTCTTGGTCGCGGTGACGGATCGGATGCGACGCTTGTAGACCCGGAGCTGGGCTCCCATGAGTCAGGTCCCTTCCTTTACGTCACTTGGCGGCGGCCGGGGCGTCCTCGCCGAGAAGCTTGCCGTCCGAGGTCTCGAACTGCTTCTTGAAGTCGGCGAACGCGTCGGCAACAGCGGTGAGGGTGTCGTCCGACATCTTGCCGCCCTCCTTGATGGAGGTCATGAGGCCCTGCTCCTTGCGGTGCAGGTACTCCAGGAGCTCCTTCTCGAAGCGGCGGATGTCGGCGACCGGGACGTCGTCCATCTTGCCGGTGGTGGCACCCCAGACCGAGACGACCTGGTCCTCGGTGGCCATCGGCTGGTACTGCGCCTGCTTGAGCAGCTCGACCAGGCGGGAACCACGCTCCAGCTGCGCCTTCGACGCGGCGTCCAGGTCGGAACCGAAGGCGGCGAACGCCTCCAGCTCGCGGTACTGGGCCAGGTCCAGGCGGAGCCGGCCGGAGACCTGCCTCATCGCCTTGTGCTGCGCGGAACCACCGACCCGGGAGACGGAGATACCGACGTTCAGCGCGGGACGCTGACCGGCGTTGAACAGGTCCGACTCCAGGAAGCACTGGCCGTCGGTGATGGAGATGACGTTGGTCGGGATGAACGCCGAGACGTCGTTGGCCTTGGTCTCGACGATCGGCAGACCGGTCATCGAGCCGGCACCCATCTCGTCGGAGAGCTTGGCGCAGCGCTCCAGCAGACGGGAGTGCAGGTAGAAGACGTCACCCGGGTACGCCTCGCGGCCCGGCGGGCGGCGCAGCAGCAGCGACACGGCGCGGTAGGCGTCGGCCTGCTTCGAGAGGTCGTCGAAGATGATGAGGACGTGCTTGCCGTCGTACATCCACTGCTGACCGATGGCCGAACCGGTGTACGGCGCGAGGTACTTGAAGCCGGCCGGGTCGGACGCCGGGGCGGCGACGATGGTCGTGTACTCCAGCGCGCCGTTCTCCTCCAGCGCGCGGCGGACCGACGCGATCGTCGAGCCCTTCTGGCCGATGGCGACGTAGATGCAGCGGACCTGCTTGTTCGGGTCGCCGGTGCGCCAGTTGTCGCGCTGGTTGATGATCGTGTCGACGGCCAGGGCGGTCTTGCCCGTCTGGCGGTCGCCGATGATCAGCTGGCGCTGGCCGCGGCCGATCGGGGTCATCGCGTCGACGGCCTTGTAGCCGGTCTCCATCGGCTCGTGCACCGACTTGCGGGCCATGACGCCCGGAGCCTGCAGCTCCAGGGCACGGCGGCCGGTGGTCTCGATCTCGCCGAGGCCGTCGATCGGGTTGCCGAGCGGGTCGACGACGCGGCCGAGGTAGCCCTCGCCGACCGCCACGGAGAGGACCTCACCGGTACGGGAGACCGGCTGCCCCTCCTCGATGCCGCTGAACTCACCGAGGATGACGGCGCCGATCTCGCGCTCTTCCAGGTTGAGCGCGAGGCCGAGGGTGCCGTCCTCGAACTTCAGCAGTTCGTTGGCCATGGCCGAGGGGAGGCCCTCGACCTTCGCGATGCCGTCGCCGGCAAGGGTGACCGTACCGACCTCCTCGCGCGAGGCCGCGTCCGGCTTGTACGACTGGACAAAGTTCTCCAGCGCGTCCCGGATCTCCTCCGGCCGGATCGTGAGCTCCGCCATCTGGGTTCCCTGCTCTCCTTGTTGGGCCCGAAGTTTCACTTGGGGGGATGGGGACTCCCCCCTGAAAGAGGTGAATCCTCTGCACGGCCCAACATGGGCCGTCGTCAGTACGTACTGCTATGAAGTTGCTGCTAGCCCGCCAGGCGGCGGCCTGCGTCCTCGATGCGGTCAGCGAGGGCGCCGTTGATGACCTCGTCGCCGACCTGCACCCGGATTCCGCCGACGACCTCGGGGTCCACGTCGAGGTTGAGGTGCATCCGACGGCCGTAGAGCTTGGCGAGGGCGGCGCCCAGGCGCTGCCTCTGCCCGTCGCTCAGCGGCACCGCCGAGGTGACCACGGCCACCATGCGGTCCCGGCGCTCGGCGGCGAGCTTGGACAGGGACTCCAGTCCCGACTCCAGGCTACGTCCCCGCGGCGCGGTCACCAGACGCGTCACCAGACGCTCGGTGGTCGCCTTGGCACGGCCGCCGAGCAGGCTGCGCAGCAGCTCGCTCTTGGCCGGGGCGGTGGCGGCGCGGTCGGTGAGGGCGGCGCGCAGCTGGGTGTTGGAGGACACGATCCGGCCGAAGCGGAACAGCTCGTCCTCGACGTCGTCCAGCGTGCCGTCCTTCTGCGCGGCCGTGAGGTCGGCGGTGCTCGCCAGCTCCTCCAGCGCGTCCACCAGGTCGCGCGACTGCGACCAGCGCGAACGCACCATGCCGGCCAGCAGGTCGGTGGCCTCGCCGCCGACCTGGCCGCCGAGCAGGCGCTCGGCCAGCCCGGCCTTGGCCTCGCCGGACTGCGCCGGGTCGGTCAGGACCCGACGCAGCGAGACCTCGCGGTCGAGCAGCGCGGTGACGGCGGACAGCTCGTCCGCGAGCCGTCCGGCGTCGACGGACGTGCTGTCCGTCAGCGCGTCGAGACGCTCACGTGCGGCTGCCAGTGCCTCGCGGCTCGCTCCGTTCATCGTCCGGCCTCGGCCTTCTCCTCGAGCTCGTCGAGGAAGCGGTCGATGACGCGGCTCTGGCGGGCGTGGTCCTCCAGGGACTCACCGACGAGCTTGCCGGCCAGTTCGGTGGCGAGCTGGCCGACGTCCTGGCGCAGCGCGGACGCGGCGGCCTTGCGGTCCGCCTCGATCTGCGCGTGACCGGCGGCGACGATCTCCTCGCGCTGCCGCTGGCCTTCCGCGCGCATCTCGGCGATGAGCGTGGCGCCCTGCTCCTGCGCCTCCTGGCGCAGCCGCGCGGCCTCGTGCCGGGCCTCGGCGAGCTGGGCCTTGTACTGCTCGAGGACGCTCTGCGCCTCGACCTGGGCCGCCTCGGCCTTCTCGATACCACCTTCGATCGCCTCGCGGCGCTCTTCCAGAACCTTGTTGATGTTCGGAAGCAGCTTCTTCCAGAAGAAGAAGAACACGATGGCGAAGGCGATGGTGCCGACGAGCAGCTCGGGGCCCGGGGGGATCAGCGGATTCTGCTTCTCCGAGGCCGCCAGCTGTACCAGGTTGGCGATCACATCAGTGCCTCTCGTTGAAAGGTTGGCTCGTCAGGGCTCGATCATGCGTAGACGAACGGCATGACGATGCCGATGAGGGCGAGCGCCTCGCAGAAGGCGAAGCCGAGGATCTGGTTGGCACGGATCAGACCGGCGGCCTCGGGCTGGCGGGCGAGGGCCTGGGTGCCGTTACCGAAGATGATGCCGACGCCGACGCCGGGGCCGATGGCGGCCAGGCCGTAGCCAATGGAACCGATGTTGCCTGTGACAGCGGCGAGGGTCTCAAGGGCAGCCATGCTGTTTCTTCCTTCTCTTACTTGGACCGGCGGGGGTTGGCCACCGGACGTTCTGGGGGGCTTGGACGGTGCGGCTCAGTGGTGCTCGGCCAGCGCGCCCTGGATGTACGAGCAGGCCAGCAACACGAAGACGTACGCCTGGACGGCCTGCACGAAGAGCTCGAAGAGGATCATGACCATCGTCATGACGAAGGAGACGCCGGCGGCCGGGATCATCCAGCTGTTCAGCAGGTACCAGGAGGCGACGGTGAACATCACCAGCATCAGGTGTCCGGCGAACATGTTGGCGAAGAGCCGGACCGCGTGCGTGAACGGTCGGACCAGGAGGTTCGAGAAGAACTCGATGACCATCACGAGCGGCAGGACCGGGCCCAGCGACTTGTCGTAGCCGGTGACGTTCTTGAAGAAGCCTACGAAGCCGTGGCGCTTGAACGTCAGTGAGACCCACACCAGCCAGACAATGGCCGCCAGCACCATCGGGAACGCGATGATCGACGACACGGGGAACTGTGCCAGCGGGATCACGGACCAGATGTTCATGATCCAGATGAAGAAGAACAACGAGACCATCAGGGGGACGTACTTCTCGCCCTCCTTCTTGCCCAGCGTCTCGTAGACGATGTTCCGGCGCACGAAGTCGTAGCCGGCCTCTCCGACCATCTGGAGCTTGCCGGGGACGACCTTGGCCTTGCCGAAGGCGGCCCAGAAGAAGGAGACGACGAGCAGCGTGGTGATGAGCGCGAGCAGCATCACCTTGTTGAACTCGAAGCCACCGAACTCGGCGATCGGCTGGAACAGGAACGACTGCAGGCCCGGAGCCGGGAAGCCACAGCCGTTGTCGGACATGATCCGACAGCTCCAGTCAAAGGCGAGCTGGGTCTGGTCAGCACTCACCGCGGGCTCCTTCGGCGTGACGCATGGGTACGGCAACCTCGTTGTGTCGGCGCGGCACACGGCCGCGGGTCGGCACCGGACAGGTGTTACGGATGTGGGGGCGGCTGGGGGGCATCAAGCCTCGCGAATCAGCAGGCGTCAGCTCGGATGCCCGCGCCCACGACGCCGCAGTTGGCACCGGACGATAGCAGGACTTCGCACACGCACTTATCCCAGCCCTACCCCTCACGACGACTGCCCCGATTTGTCGGACTGACGGTCCGAGGAGTCGGGTTCGACGTAGAAGATCTTGGCCTTCATGTGGGCCCGCGTCTGGGCCGCGATCCACGCGAGCGTGGTGGCGATGAGGGTGATCGCGAAGGCCCTGGGATGGAACAGCGTGGTGTTCTTGAACGCACTCAGGAAGACGAACAGCAGCAGGATCTGCGCCGCGTAGAGCATCAGACCCATCATCTGGAACAGATGCGGCAGCGTTTTGGCCGTGCGCTGCAGTACATAGAGCCCGATACCCATGAAGAGGGCAGTGAGCACCGCCGCCACCAGAGCCCCGACCGCCCCCTTGCCGCCGACCAACGCACCGCTGACGACGGCGGCAATCACGCCGACGGCAGCCGTGGGCACGGCAGCCTGAAGGAGGATCCGGACGTCATTGGACGGCATGGCGGCAACTCCGCTTTCGCAGGGGGCAGGGGTGTCGTCATGGACGAGCGTAGTCCCGGGCTGAGAGAGAGAACCTCACACGAATGGACCGACGCACTGCGGTCCTTCGACTCCGTCCCGGGTTCTCGTGAACCGTATCACAAACTATTTGATGAGGTCTTTACCTGCCGGGTGTGCCAGCTGTCACACATGAGAGTGACGTTGCGCGTCTGTGCAGGTAGAGCATCGACTTGTCTGGTATTGGGAGGCTTCGCTCCCCCATGACTTGGCAATGCTCTAGTCAGATTCTTACCTTGGCCGCGCTCTCCACCGGCCGCCGGCAGACACCCGGGCCGCAGCGACGCGCCCGCGCCCGTCGGCGGGCGTCAGCGCGGTGTCCCCGCCTTGCCGCGGTCCAGCAGGCGGGCGCGGGCGCCGATCGCCGTGGCTCCGTTGAGGCGGGGGGCGGCGGGGACCGGGGAGCGGGGCTCCTCGCCGGGTTCCGGTTCGGCGGCGGTCTGCGGGGTGGCCGCCGCGGGCTCGGCGACGGGGGCGCCCCGGCGGTAGCGCGGCGGCACGAACGCCTCGGCCCAGCGGGGCGTGCGCGGCGTGAAGCGCGGGAGCAGCAGCAGGAGCAGGCCGATCGCACTCAGGAACACCACGCCCAGGACGATCCACATGGACGCCGAGTTGACGGAGTAGGCGAGCGCCCCGAAGGCGATCAGCGCCGACCAGAAGTACATGATCAGCACCGCCCGGCTGTGGGAGTGGCCGATCTCCAGCAGCCGGTGGTGAAGGTGCCCCCGGTCGGCGGCGAACGGCGACTGGCCCCGCCAGGTGCGGCGGACGATCGCGAGGATCAGGTCGGCGGCCGGGATGGCGATGATCGTCAGCGGCAGCAGCAGCGGGATGTAGACCGGCACCGTCTGGTGCACCGCCGCCTTCTCGGACCCGGCGAACAGCTTCAGCGCGTCCGGGTCGACCTGCCCCGTGATGGAGATCGCACCCGCGGCCAGCACCAGCCCGATCAGCATCGAGCCGGAGTCGCCCATGAAGATCCGCGCCGGGTGCATGTTGTGCGGCAGGAAGCCCAGGCACATGCCGATGAGGATCACCGCGAACAGCGAGGCCGGGGCCGCCGCCTCGATGCCGTACGACATCCAGACGCGGTAGGCGTAGAGGAAGAACGCCGTCGCGGCGATGCAGACCATGCCGGCCGCCAGGCCGTCCAGACCGTCGACGAAGTTGACCGCGTTGATGGTGATGACGACGAGCGCGACGGTGAGCAGGGTGCCCTGCCACTGGGTCAGCGCGACCGAGCCGACACCCGGGATCGGCAGCCACAGGATCGTCAGACCCTGCATGACCATGACGCCCGCGGCGATCATCTGGCCGCCCAGCTTGATCAGGGCGTCGATCTCGAACTTGTCGTCCAGGACGCCGATCAACCAGATCAGCGCCGCCCCGGACAGCAGCGCCCGCGGTTCGTTGGACTGCTCGAAGACGGCACTGAGGTTGGCGAGGTTGTCGGCGACGAGCAGACCCGCGCACAGGCCGAAGAACATCGCGATACCGCCGAGCCGCGGAGTCGGTTCCCGGTGCACGTCACGCGCCCGGATCTCCGGCATCGCCCCGGCCACGATCGCGAACTTGCGTACCGGCCCTGTCAGCAGATACGTCACCGCGGCCGTGATGCAGAGCGTCAGCAGGTATTCACGCACGGGCTTCCCCACAGGTCTCGCCGGCCATCTCAGCCCCACACCATAGCGACGCTCGCGTTCGCGGCGCATATGTGCAGGGACTACCGGGTAGCGACGATGGTTGCACGTGTGGCTGTGTGCACGGGCGCGGGTACCCGGCCCCCGTGCGGATACGGGGGAAATCCACCGGCCGGCTCCCGCGTTTCTTCACGTGCCTCGCGGCTCCCGGTGTCCCCGCGCGGCACGCCCCCGAACAGGACGGCCGGCCGGGCCGTCTCCCGCTCCCCCATGCCCCGGGTGGTCACCGCGGCCGTGCCCGGACGCGGCCCGCGGGCGTCACCGTGCGGCAGGGCGCAGAGTCGAGGACGGTCCCGGCCGCCGCCGCGGGCAGGCCGCGCGCGGGCCGGGTTCAGGCCCGCGCCCGCACCCCCGTCAGCGCCGTCACCACCGGGTCCAGCGCCTCGTGTATCTCCTCGCCCACCGAGCGGAAGAAGGTCAGCGGGGCACCGTAGGGGTCGTACACCTCGTCCGCCTCCGCGGTCGGCGCCAGCAGCCAGCCGCGCAGCGCCGCCGCGGCACGCACCAGGGCGCGCGCCCGCTTGACCACGCCGTCCTCCAGGGGCGGCAGCGTGGCCGGGTCTATGGCCTTCACCAGGCGGGTGAACTCCTTGAGGGTGAAGGTGCGCAGGCCCGCGGAGTGGCCCATGGAGATGACCTGGGCGCGGTGGTCGCGGGTCGCCGTCAGGACCAGGTCGGCCATGATGACGTGCTCGTCGAGGAGTTCACGGCCGACGAAGCCGGAGGCGTCCGCGCCGAAGTCGGCGAGGACCGTCTCGGCGTTCGCCTCCATGGGCGCGCCCTCGTGCCCCCAGGTGCCCGCGCTCTCCACGATCAGCCCGCCGCCGAGCACCCCGAGCCGCTGGCCGACGAAATGGCGGGTCAGCCGCTCGGTGATGGGCGAGCGGCACACGTTGCCGGTGCTGACGTGGAGGATGCGGAAGCTGTCGCGCGGGAGGCCCACGAACGTCGTCGTGATCTCCGCGGCGCTCTCCCCGCCGCCTATGCCACGCATGGGGTTCCCCCCTGCTCGGGCGCGGCCGGCGGCCCGGGGGGTGCGGGGGCTGTCAATTGGCCACCTCGAGGTCGGGTACGACCTTGCGCAGCTCCTCCGCCGAGAGGGCCCCGGCGCGCAGGAGGAGCGGGACCTCACGCGTGACGTCGACGATCGAGGACGGGACGTTGCCCGGGGTCGGGCCGCCGTCCAGGTAGACGGAGACGGCGTCGCCGAGCATGAACTGTGCGGCGTCGCAGTCCTCCGGCGCCGGGTGCCCGGTCAGGTTGGCCGAGGACACGGCCATCGGGCCGACCTCCGTCAGCAGCTCGATGGCGACCGGGTGCAGCGGCATGCGCACGGCGACCGTGCCGCGGGTGTCGCCCAGGTCCCACTGGAGGGAGGGCTGGTGCCGGGCGACGAGGGTGAGCGCGCCCGGCCAGAACGCGTCGACCAGCTCCCAGGCCAGCTCGGAGAAGTCGGTGACGAGACCGTGGAGCGTGTTCGGGGAGCCGATCAGGACGGGGGTGGGCATGGTGCGGCCCCGGCCCTTGGCCTCCAGCAGGTCGCCGACGGCCTCCCGGGAGAACGCGTCGGCGCCGATGCCGTACACCGTGTCGGTCGGGAGGACCACGAGCTCGCCACGGCGGACGGCGGACGCGGCCTCGCGCAGACCCGTCGTGCGGTCGGTCGCGTCGTTGGTGTCGTATCGCCGTGCCATGTCTAGCGGGCCTCCTCGTACACGTACTTCCGGGCGGGAGCGGTCGCGGCGGTCACGGCATCGCCTTGCGGGCGGTGGCGAACCGGGGGCGGTTGTTCAGGTCGGGGTGGTCGGCCGCGTCGGCCCAGCCCCGCTCCTCGGTGAAGATCCACGGCACCTGGCCGCCCTGGGTGTCGGCGTGCTCGATCACGACGACGCCGCCGGGGCGCAGCAGGCGGTGCGCGGTGCGCTCCAGGCCGCGGATGAGGTCCAGGCCGTCCTCGCCGGAGAACAGGGCGAGTTCGGGGTCGTAGTCCCGCGCCTCGGGAGCGACGTACTCCCATTCGGTGAGCGGGATGTAGGGCGGGTTGGAGATCACCAGGTCGACCTGGCCGTCGAGGTCGGGGAAGGCGTCCAGGGCGTTGCCCTGGCGCAGGTCGACCCTGGACCCCTCGACGTTCTCGCGCGTCCAGCGCAGGGCGTCCTCGGACAGCTCCACGGCGTGCACGCGCGAGCGCGGGACCTCCTGGGCCAGGGCGAGCGCGATGGCGCCGGAACCGGTGCACAGGTCGACGATGCAGGGTTCGACGACGTCCATCGCGCGCACCGCGTCTATGGCCCAGCCGACCACCGACTCGGTCTCCGGGCGGGGCACGAACACCCCGGGCCCGACGTGGAGTTCGAGATAGCGGAAGTAGGCGCGCCCGGTGATGTGCTGGAGCGGCTCGCGCTGCTCACGGCGGGCGATGACCTCCCAGTAGCGGGCGTCGAAGTCGGCGTCGCGCACGGAGTGCAGCTGCCCCCGCTTCACGCCGTGCACGAACGCGGCGAGCTCCTCCGCGTCGTTGCGCGGCGAGGGCACGCCGGCGTCGGCCAGCCGCTGGGTGGCCTGGGCCACCTCCGCGAGCAGCACGCTGCGGGGGCTCGGGGTGCGCCCCCCGGTGAATTGCTGCACGCAAGTCCTCCGTGTCGTCCTCGTCCGTGCGTACGTCCGTGCGTACGTCCCTGCGTCCTACGCGGCCGCCAGCTTGGCCGCCGAGTCCGCGTCGACGCACGCCTGGATCATCGTGTCGAGGTCGCCGTCCAGGACCTGGTCCAGGTTGTACGCCTTGAAGCCGACGCGGTGGTCCGAGATGCGGTTCTCCGGGAAGTTGTAGGTGCGGATCTTCTCGGAGCGGTCGACCGTGCGGACCTGGCTGCGGCGGGCGTCGGCGGCCTCCTTCTCGGCCTCCTCCTGCGCCGCGGCGAGGAGCCTGGAGCGCAGGATACGCATCGCCTGCTCCTTGTTCTGCAGCTGGCTCTTCTCGTTCTGGCAGGAGGCGACGACTCCGGTCGGGAGGTGCGTGATGCGCACCGCGGAGTCGGTGGTGTTGACGGACTGCCCGCCGGGGCCGGACGAGCGGTAGACGTCGATCCGCAGGTCGTTGGGGTTGATCTCGACGTCGATCTCCTCGGCCTCGGGCGTGACGAGCACACCGGCCGCGGAGGTGTGGATACGGCCCTGGGACTCGGTCGCCGGCACCCGCTGCACGCGGTGCACCCCGCCCTCGTACTTCAGCCGGGCCCAGACGCCCTGGCCGGGCTCGGTGGCGCCCTGGCCGCCCTTGGTCTTCACCGCGACCTGGACGTCCTTGTACCCGCCCAGCTCGGACTCGGTGGCGTCGATGATCTCGGTCTTCCAGCCGACGCGCTCGGCGTAGCGCAGGTACATCCGCAGCAGGTCGCCCGCGAAGAGCGCGGACTCGTCGCCGCCCGCGCCCGCCTTGATCTCCAGGATGACGTCCTTGTCGTCGCTGGGGTCCCGCGGGACGAGCAGCAGGCGCAGCTTCTCGGTGAGGTTCTCGCGCTGCTGCTCCAGGTCCTTGACCTCGGCGGCGAACTCGGGGTCGTCGGCGGCCAGTTCGCGGGCCGTCTCGATGTCGTCGCCGGTCTGCTTCCAGGAGCGGTACGCGGCGACGATCGGGGTGAGCTCGGCGTAGCGCTTGTTCAGCTTGCGCGCGTTCGCCTGGTCGGCGTGGACCGACGGGTCGGCGAGCTTCGTCTCCAGGTCGGCGTGCTCAGCGACCAGGTCCTCGACGGCCTCGAACATCTTGGGGCTCCTGAAATGCGTACGGAGGGGGAAGGGCGGGCGACCAAAAACGCCGGTCCCGGCGCGCCTGGGAAGGGCGCGGCCGTGGACCGGCGAATCGGTGCTCGCTACTTCTTGGAGCCGGCGGCCTTGCCGAAGCGGGCCTCGAAGCGGGCCACACGGCCACCGGTGTCGAGGATCTTCTGCTTGCCCGTGTAGAACGGGTGGCACTCGGAGCAGACCTCGGCGCGGACGGTGCCGCTCTCGATGGTGCTCCGGGTCGTGAACGACGCGCCGCAGGTGCAGCTGACCTGGGTCTCGACGTACGCGGGGTGGATGTCGCGCTTCAAGGGATTCTCCTACTGTTCATGGAGGGCACCGGGTCGCCACCGCGGGATACGGGTGCGTGAACCGGGACCGACGTACCAGTCTGCCAGGACTGACCGCATCCTCCCAAACCGGGGGGTGAGGTGATCTATTCCCGGGCGGGGACCGGGGCACCGGGGTGCGGCGGCCCGGTGCGGGGGCGTGCGGGGGCGTGCGGGGCGCGGGGGCGGCCGGGGCGTCCTACCGGGGCGTCCTAGGAGACCACGCCGTCGGCCTCGCCGCGGGCCGTGCCCTCGGTCGCCGACTTCGGGATCGGGCGGTCGTTCTTCAGGGCCTGCCAGACCTGGTCGGCCTGGGCGCGGGCGACGACGACCCGGTTCGGGTCGGCGGGGTCGTAGCGGACCGGCATCGTGACCATGGTCATGTTCTTGGAGCTGATGCCCTTCAGACCGTTGGCGAAGGACATGAGCTTGTTGACCGAGCCGAGGCCCGAGTCGGTCGTGACCGTCTTGGTCGCGGTGTTCGCCAGGTCGTACAGCCGCTTGGGGTTGCCGAACAGGCCGATGTCCTTGACCTGGTTGATCAGCGCCTTGATGAACGCCTGCTGGAGCTGGATGCGGCCGAGGTCGGAGCCGTCGCCCACCCCGTGCCGGGTGCGCACCAGAGCGAGGGCCTGCTCGCCGGAGAGCTGGTGGGTGCCCGCCTTGAGGTCGAGGCGGCTCTTGGGGTCGTCGATGTCCTTGGTGGTGGTGACCTCGACCCCGCCGAGTTCGTCGACGAGCTTGCGGAAGCCGGAGAAGTCGACCTCCAGGTAGTGGTCCATGCGGATGCTCGTCATGGACTCCACGGTCTTGACCGCGCACGCGGCACCGCCGGTGCTGTACGCGGAGTTGAACATCACGCCGGACGCCGCCGGGGAGTCGGCGCCGTCCGCGGCGGTGCAGGCGGGGCGGTCGATGATCGTGTCGCGGGGGACGGAGACCACACTGGCCTTCTTGCGGCCCTTGTAGACGTGCATGATCATCGCGGTGTCCGAGCGGGCGCTGCCGTCGTCGGTGCCGCCGCCCAGCTTCTCGTTGCCGCCGGAGCGGGAGTCGGACCCGAGGACGAGGATGTTCTCCGAGCCGTTCTCGACCTTGCCGGGGCGGTCGGTGCCCAGCGCCTGGTCGATGTCGACGCTCTTGAGGTTGCCGTTGAGCTTGAAGTACAGGTAGCCGGCGCCGGTGCCGCCCAGGACCACGATGCCCGCGGCCGTCCACGCCATGATCTTCAGGCCCCTGCGCCTCGCGCGGGGCTTGCGGCGGCGGCCCCCGGCTCGGCGGCGCGGACCACTGGTGCCGGCGTCGCCCGGTGTGCCGGGCTCCGGCGTGCTCTCGGCTGACACTGTGCTCCTCGGTTCTCGTTCGGTCGGTTACCCCCTGCTGTCAGGGTCGGGTGCGGTGCATAAGCCACTTACCGCACCATCGTCACCCCGTTCGGTCAGACGGGGAAACCCGGGACAGGGTTGCACAACGCGATGTGCCCACCGCCGGAACCGGCGAGGGGCGTACGAGCGGTGCGGGGGGACCGCGCCGACCCGCCTGACCTGCGATTTCAGCCGAAGATCTCGTACTGCTCGAAGTCGGTGGCGACCGTGATCCCTGTGGCGGAGATCTCGCCGGCGGTCATGCTGTCGCCGGACGGGGCGCGCGGCTGCGGCTCCGTCCCCGCGACGCGGAAAGGCCGCCGCCCGTCACCGGTGTGACGGGCAGCGGCCTTCAGGACGGGCGCGGACGCCTCAGTCGTTGTTGCCGGGGGTCGGCGTCGTCTTCTGGATCTGCATCAGGAACTCGCCGTTCGACTTCGTCTGCTTCATCTTGTCGAGGAGCAGCTCGATCGCCTGCTGCTGGTCCAGCGCGTGCAGGACGCGGCGCAGCTTCCAGACGACCGCCAGCTCCTCGTTGCCGAGCAGGATCTCTTCCTTGCGGGTGCCGGACGCGTCCACGTCCACCGCCGGGAAGATGCGCTTGTCGGCGAGCTTGCGGTCGAGCTTGAGCTCCATGTTGCCGGTGCCCTTGAACTCCTCGAAGATCACCTCGTCCATGCGCGACCCGGTGTCCACCAGCGCGGTGGCGAGGATGGTCAGCGAACCGCCGTCCTCGATGTTGCGGGCCGCACCGAAGAAGCGCTTCGGCGGGTACAGGGCGGTGGAGTCGACACCACCGGACAGGATGCGGCCGGAGGCCGGCGCGGCCAGGTTGTACGCCCGGCCCAGACGCGTGATCGAGTCGAGCAGCACGACGACGTCGTGGCCCAGCTCCACCAGGCGCTTGGCGCGCTCGATGGCGAGCTCGGCGACCGTGGTGTGGTCCTCGGCCGGACGGTCGAAGGTCGAGGAGATGACCTCGCCCTTGACCGACCGCTGCATGTCGGTGACCTCTTCGGGACGCTCGTCGACGAGGACGACCATCAGGTGGCACTCGGGGTTGTTGTGCGTGATCGCGTTGGCGATCGCCTGCATGATCATGGTCTTGCCGGTCTTCGGCGGGGCCACGATCAGACCGCGCTGTCCCTTGCCGATCGGCGACACCATGTCGATGATGCGCGTGGTGAGGACGCCCGGGTCCGTCTCCAGGCGGAGGCGGTCCTGCGGGTAGAGCGGGGTGAGCTTGTTGAACTCCGGGCGCCCGCGGCCGTGTTCGGGCGCCATGCCGTTGACGGAGTCCAGGCGGACCAGCGCGTTGAACTTCTCGCGGCGCTCGCCCTCCTTGGGCTGGCGGACCGCGCCGGTGACGTGGTCGCCCTTGCGCAGGCCGTTCTTGCGGACCTGGGCGAGGGAGACGTACACGTCGTTGGGGCCGGGCAGGTAGCCGGAGGTCCGGATGAACGCGTAGTTGTCGAGGATGTCGAGGATGCCCGCGACGGGGATCAGCACGTCGTCGTCGGCGACCTGCGGCTCCTGCACGTCGTCACGGCCGCGGCGGCCACGGCGGTCGCGGTAGCGGCCGCGGCGGCCACGGCGTCCGCCGTCGAAGTCGTCGTCGTCCTGCGGGCCGTTGTCGCGCTGGCGGTCCTGGCGGCCACCGCTCTGCTGCTGGCCCTGCTGGCGGTCCTGGCGGCCACCGCCCTGCTGGTCGTCGCCCTTACGGCGGTCACCGCGGTCACCACGCTCACTGCGGTCGCCGCGGCCGCGGTCACGGCGGTCGCGGCGGCGGCCGTCGGCCTCGCCGGCGTCGCCCTGCGGGGACTGCGCCTGCACGTCGCCCTTCGCCTCGCCGCGGGCCTCGGCGGCGACCGTC
>NZ_AGBF01000093.1 GCF_000225525.1 Streptomyces zinciresistens K42
GCCCGCACGCCCGGCGCCCGCACGCCCCGCGCCCGCACGCCCCGTCCCGCGCCGGGACCCGGCCCGCCCCCTCACGCGGGCGAGCAGGTTGCCCCTCCTGGAGAGCAGGAACTGCTTGAAGGCGGCCACCGGGGGTGTGTCCGGGTGGCCCGCGAGCCAGGCCACGCCGATCTCGCGCACCGCGCGCGGGGTCGTGACCGTCAGCTCCACGACGCCCGGCCGGGGCACCGCCGGCGGGGGGAGCAGGGCGACGCCTAGCCCTGCCGCGACCAGGCCCCGCAGGGTCTCCGCCTCCTCGCCCTCGAAGGCGATCCGCGGCCGGAACCCCGCTTCCGCGCACAGGTCGTCGGTGATGCGGCGCATGCCGTAGCCGGGCTCCAGCGTCACGAACGTCTCGTCCGCCGCCTCCGCCAGCCGGATACGCCGCCGGGAGGCCAGCCGGTGGTCCGCGGGCACCACCAGGCGCAGCTTCTGCTCGTCGAGCCGGCGGGCCACGAGATCGGGCGCGTCGGGGACCGGCGAGGTCAGGCACAGGTCCAGCTCGCCCGCCCGCAGCCGTTCCAGCATCGCCTCGCCGTAGTTCTGGACCAGGCTGAAGCGCACCCGCGGATGCCCGGCCCGGAAGGCGTGCAGCAGCCCCGGGACGGTCTCCGCGCCCATCGTGTGCAGGAACCCGAACGCGACCTTGCCGGTGGCGGGGTCCGCGTCGGCGCGGACCTCCTCCGCGGCCCGCCGGACCTCGGCGAGCGCCCGCTCGACCGAGCCGAGGAAGGTGCGGCCGGCCGGGGTCAGGGAGACCGTGCGGCCGCGGCGCGCGAACAGGTCGACGCCCAGGTCCTGTTCGAGGCGGACCATGGCACGCGAGAGCGTGGACTGCGGGACCCCCATCTCCTGGGCGGCCCGGGTGACGTGCTCGGTGCGGGCCACACCGGCGAAGTAGGCGAGGCGCGGCGCCAGCAGCCGCGACATCTCGATCATGTCTTCTGTGTCACTGCCCGGTGACAGTCGATCCCGTGAGCTGTGCTGATGCGCCATGGGAACGATTATGGCGAGTCCATGCATTGGACGGATGAAAGGGGGGTCCGTAGGTTCGAGGCATGTCTCCCGCCAGTACCGGGGCGTCCAGCACCCTGGACGCCGCGCCCGCAGTCCCCGTCACCGACTCCCGCACCGCCCCGGGCACCCCCGGCTACCGCCGGATGAGCTTCGCCCTCTTCCTCGCCGGTGTCGCGACCTTCGCGCTCCTCTACTCCACCCAGGCCCTGCTCCCGCTGATCTCCGGCGAGTTCGGGGTCGCGGCGAGCAGCGCGAGCTGGACCGTGGCGGCGGCCACGGGCGGACTGGCCCTGTTCGTCCTGCCGATGAGCGCCCTCTCGGAGCGGTTCGGACGCCGTACGGTCATGACGGCGTCCCTCGCGGTCGCGGTGGCCCTCGGACTGCTCGTCCCCTTCGCGCCGAACCTGACCGCGCTGGTCGTGCTGCGGGCCCTGCAGGGCGCCGCGCTCGCGGGCCTGCCCGCGTCCGCGACGGCGTATCTGGCCGAGGAGGTCCGGCCGAAGGCGCTGATCACGGCGATCGGCCTGTTCGTCGCGGGCAACAGCGTCGGCGGGATGAGCGGCCGGATCATCACCGGCTGGGTCGCCCAGGAATGGGGCTGGCGGGTCGCCGTCGGCGTGATCGGGGTGCTCGCGGTCGGCTGCGCGGTCGCCTTCCGGCTGCTGCTTCCCGCGCCGCGCCACTTCACGGCCGGCTCGCCGCGCCCGCGGGCGCTGGCCCGCACGGTCCGCGGCCACCTCGCGGACCCGCTGCTGCGCCGCCTGTACGCGATCGGCGCGCTGTTCATGACCGTCTTCGGCGGTGTGTACACGGTGATCGGCTACCGGCTGACCGGGGCGCCGTTCTCGCTGCCCCAGGGCATCGTCGGCTCGGTCTTCCTGGTCTACCTCGTCGGCACCGTCTCCGCGTCCACGGCGGGCCGGCTGGTGAGCCGGCTGGGCCGGCGCGGCGCGCTGTACGCGGCGGGTGCCACGACCGCGCTGGGCCTGCTGCTGTCACTGGCGGACTCGCTCCCCGCGGTCCTCCTGGGGCTGGTCCTCATCACCGGCGGCTTCTTCGCGGGCCACGCGGTGGCGTCGTCGGCGGTCAGCAGGACGGCCACGCACGGCCGCGCCCAGGCCGCCGCGCTGTACCAGTCCGCCTACTACGTCGGCTCCAGCGCGGGCAGCACCGTCGGCGCGGTCGCCTTCCACGCGGGCGGCTGGGCCGGCACGGTCGGGGTCGGGCTGCTGGCGGTGCTCGGCGTCGTGGCGATCACGCTCCTCGGGACGCGCGCGGCGCGGGCGCACCGGCGGCCGGCGGCCACCGCCGCCTGAGCGGCCGTACCCGCGAGCCCCCTGGCCCACCCGGACCAGGGGGCTCGCCGTGCGCCGGTCACCAGGCCGTACGGGTCCTGTCCGCGCCTCCCTCGGCGGGCAGCAGCAGCCAGAGCGCGGCGTAGAGCAGGAACTGCGGGCCCGGCAGCAGACAGGAGACCAGGAAGACCACGCGCATGGTCGTCGCGGAGGTGCCGAAGCGCCGTGCCAGCGCGGCGCACACTCCGCCGATCATGCGGCCATGGGTGGGTCGGGCGAGCGCGGTCATGGTGCGGCTCCTTCGCGAGCGTCGGTGCGAGCCCCGGACGGGGCCCTTCGGGCGGGTGTCCCCACCGACCTCCACGCTACGAAGACGAACCGGGCAAAGCGTCACTCTACGGAGCGATCCCGACCCTGGGAATCGTCGGGGTGCGCCCCTGAGGGGCCTCCTCCGGGGGCAGGATCGGGCGGTGCCCCTGCGGGTGCCCGCGGCGCAGCCGGGCGCGGGCCGCGGGGACCACGACGGCGTGCGCGAGGGCGACGCCCACCGTGTTGAGCAGCACCGAGTCGATGTCCACGGCCTGGCCGGGCACGCCGGTCTGGAGCAGTTCGATGCCGAGCGAGATCAGGGCCCCGGCCGCGACCGTGCGGACCAGCGAGCCGAGCCGTGAGGAGTCGGCCCTGCCGTGCGCCATCGGCATCAGCACGCCCAGCGGGGCCAGCAGACCGAGGCCCCCGACGAGGCGCCGGGTCCCCTCCTGCCAGCCGAGCGCGAGATCGGCCCGGATGCCGGCGAACGGGTGCAGATTGGGCGGCATCACCCAGGGGACGTCCAGGGGACGCAGTGTGAGCCAGGCGACGAACGCGAGGTGCGCGACCAGGAGGACACCCCCCGTCGCACGGATGCGGATCACGGCGCTGCCGCCGATGGAGCCTTGACGCTGCACGCCCCCGTAGACGCGCCGTCCGGCGGGATCGGTTCCGGGGGGTTCCGCACGGGCGTGAGGCGTCCGCCACACGCGAGGCCGCGCGGCCCTTCCGGCACGCGGCCCCTGCGGGGCTCGTCAGCCGCCCCCGGCCGCGCTGGAGGGCGGTCCGCCGCCGCCGGGGCGGGTGCGGACCTCGTCCGTGCAGGCGTAGCGGCGGGGCGGGGCGGGGGTCGGGCCGCCCAGGATCACCGAGCCGTCGCCCTCCGCGGCCGCCGAGTCCGAGAACGTGCAGACGATCTGGGACCGGGCGACGGACGTCAGGTCGTCCGGCGGGGTGCTCAGGCGCAGCGTCTCCTCGGGGTCGCCGCGGCGCGGCCCGCTGACGCCCAGCGCACCGCGTACGTCCGTCGTGTACCCGGCGTCCTTCTCGGCGGCGGACGGGCTGGCCTCCAGCTGGTCCAGGAGGCCCTGGGCGACCAGGACGCGGCGTTCGGAGTCCGCCGTGCCGTCGGGCACCTGCACGGCCCGGTCGACGGCGACCAGTTGCGCGCCGCACAGCAGGAACACCTGGACCGGCAGCCCGCGGTCGGCCTGCGCGGAGGAGGCCGTCCCGGAGAGCGAGCAGTGCACGCGCGAGGGCGCGGGGCCGAAGTTGGTCGGCACCTCCGTCGCGCGGATGCCGCAGCCGGCCAGCGGTACGGCCGCCAGCGCCAGGAGCGCCGGCAGGCGGCGCGTCCTCGTCATGCGTCCCCCTCCTTGTCGCCCTCGTCCGTCTCGTCCGTCTCGGCCGCGAGCACCGACGCGTCGCGGGGCAGCCGCAGGGTGAACACCGCGCCCCCTTCGGGGGAGTTGGCGGCGGTGATCTCGCCGCCGTGGATGTGCGCGTTCTCCAGGGCGATGGACAGGCCCAGGCCGCTGCCCTCGGAGCGCGGCCGGGAGGCGCTCGCCTTGTAGAAGCGGTCGAAGACGTGCGGGAGGACGTCCTCGGGGATGCCGGGGCCGTGGTCGCGCACGGCGATCACGACGGAGTCGTCGGCCGCGCCGACCGTGACCCGCACCGGGGAGCCGCCGTGCTTGAGGGCGTTGCCGACGAGGTTGGCCAGGATGACGTCCAGGCGGCGCGGGTCCAGGCGGGCCACGATGCCGCGCTCGGCGTCCAGGTCGACCGCGTCCAGCCAGGCGCGGGCGTCGATGCAGGCGGTGATCTGGTCGGCGACGTCGACGTCGTCGAGGACCAGCCGGGCGGTGCCCGCGTCGAAGCGGGTGACCTCCATCAGATTCTCGACCAGGTCGTTCAGCCGCCGTGTCTCACTGACCACCAGGCGTACGGCGGGCTCGATCATCGGGTCCATCGAGCCGGTCTCCGCCTCCAGTTCCTCCTCCAGGACCTCGGTGACGGCGGTGATCGCGGTGAGCGGGGTGCGCAGTTCGTGGGACATGTCGGCGACGAAGCGGCGCGAGGCGTCGTCGCGTCCCGCCATGTCGGCTACCCGCTTCTCCAGCGCCTCGGCGGTCTTGTTGAACGTCCGTGACAGATCGGCCAGTTCGTCCGTGCCGGACACCCGCAGCCGGGTGTCGAGCCTGCCCTCGCCCAGCCGGCGCGCGGCGACCCCCAGCCGCTGCACGGGCTTCAGCACGGTCGTGGCGGCGGCCTGCGCGAGCAGGGCGGAGCCGATCAGCGCGAGAGCGGTGGCGATGCCGAGCGACCAGGCCAGCGAGTTGAGGTCCTTGGCCTCCGGCTCCAGCGACTTGAGCATGTAGCCTGTCGGGCCGCCGCCGATCACCCTCGTCCCGGCTATCAGATACGGGGTGCCGTCCTCCACGATCCGCTGCCAGTACAGGTGGTACTCGGCCCGGTCCGAGGAGTCCGCCCCCTGCCTGCCGTCCACCGCCGTGCGCAGCGACCTGGGCACGTCGGCCAGTGTGAAGCCGTCGAGGGCGCCGGAACTGCCGTACACCGGCCTGCCGTCGGCGTCCCGCGCGGCCAGCAGCACGCTGAAGCGCTGGCTGCTGTTCGCCATCTGCCCCGCGGTGTCCTGGAGTTCGTCCTGTGTGGGCCGCTCGGGCAGCAGCCCCGCGCGGTTCTGCATCTCCTGCTCGAAGTCGCGCAGCACCGCGTCCTGGGTCCGGGTGAGGACCGCCTCGCGGTTGAGCCAGTACGCGATCCCCGACGCCGACACCGCGGCCGTGAGCGCCACGAGACCGAAGACGACCACGAGCCGCAGCCGCAGACTGGTGAACCGCAGCCGCGACCACACGCCCTTGCCCTCGCGAGCCGCGGTCCAGCCGCGGAGTCCCCCCTGCGCGTCCGTCACTGAGGCGCGTCCAGGCGGTAGCCGACACCGCGGACGGTACGGATCAGGGTCGGGGACGACGGCACGTCCTCGACCTTGGCGCGCAGCCGCTGGACGCAGGCGTCCACGAGGCGCGAGTCGCCGAGGTAGTCGTGCTCCCAGACCAGGCGCAGCAGTTGCTGGCGGGAGAGGGCCTGCCCCGGGCGCCGCGACAGTTCGAGCAGCAGGCGCAGCTCGGTCGGGGTGAGCTGGAGGTCCTCGCCGTTCTTCGTCACGGTCATCGCCGAGCGGTCGATGACGAGGCTGCCGAAGGTGGCCGCGTCGTTCGACTCCCGCTCCCCGCGCCGCAGCACGGCCCGGATCCGGGCGTCCAGGACCCGCCCCTGCACCGGCTTGACCACGTAGTCGTCCGCGCCGGACTCCAGCCCGACGACCACGTCGATGTCGTCATTGCGCGCCGTGAGCAGGATGATCGGCAGCTGGTCGGTGCGCCGGATGCGCCGGCACACCTCGAACCCGTCGATGCCGGGCAGCATGACGTCCAGCACGATCAGGTCCGGCCGCTGCTCGCGCAGCAGCTGCAGACCGTCCTCGCCGGTGGCAGCGGTGGCCACCCGGTGTCCCTGGCGCGTCAGTGAGAGCTCCAGGGCCGTACGGATGGCGTCGTCGTCCTCGATCAGCAACAGGGAAGGCACGGGGCTCATTCTGGCCCATGAGGGGGCGCTCTTTCGACACCTGTACGAGCGGTGGGCCCTCGGGCACGCGGTGCCGCGGTCCGCCCCGACCCCTCCGGGTGCCCCCGGACGGCCCCCCGAACCGGCCGCTGTGACAGGTCTGTGACAGTCGGCGGACAGTGCCATGAAGCTGGCGCGGCAAGCTTCTCGGCACAAGCAGGACAGCACGGCGCGACACAGCACGACCACTGAGCAGAACACCGGAAGTCCACGACGGGGGGCGCGAGATGAACACGCTGCACGGCACCACCACCAGCGCGGTGATCACGCGTCTGCACGACGTGAACGGGGGGCGGGGTCCGGAGAGGTCCGGTGCCGACGGGGGTCCCTCCCGCGCGAGCGGAATCGAGCGCGGGGGAGGGCGGGGGTGCGCTCGCGGCACCGGGCGTCAGCACACCGCGTACATGACGGTGGTTGACGGTTTCACGGGGGAACCGCACGGGGGAGCCGCGTACAGGGAGGACTCGGGGGAGCGCCGGCGCTCGCTGTCGGAGGCGGAGTTCACCGCCTACGTCCAGGAGCGCCGCGCCTCCCTGTACGCGACGGCCTACCACCTGACCGGTGACCGCTTCGAGGCCGAGGACCTGCTGCAGAGCGCGCTGTTCTCGACGTACCGGGCATGGGACCGGATCAGCGACAAGGCCGCCGTGGGCGGGTACCTGCGCCGGACCATGACGAACCTGCACATCAGCGCGTGGCGCCGGCGCAAGCTGAACGAGTACCCGACCGAGGAGCTGCCGGAGACGCCCGGCGACACGGACGCGATGCGCGGCACCGAGCTGCGCGCGGTCCTGTGGCAGGCGCTGGCCCGGCTGCCCGAACTCCAGCGCACGATGCTGGTCCTGCGCTACTACGAGGGCCGCACCGACCCGGAGATCGCGGACATCCTCGACATCAGTGTCGGCACGGTGAAGTCGAGCATCTGGCGGTCGCTCCGCCGGCTGCGCGAGGACGAGGTCCTCAGCTTCGGCCGTGACGAGGAGGACGCCTTCGGCGAGCTCGTCGCCTGAAGGTACGGGGGGACCGACGGGGGTCGGTCGCACCGGGGGGCCGACCGGGGGGTCGGCGGCGAAGGGGGGGGACCCGAGGGCCGGGGGGCCCGAGGGGGGTACGGGGGACGCTCCGCCACGGGGGAAGCGGCGGAGCGGGCGAGTGCGGGGCCGGCGGACCGGGGGGTCGTCCGGTCCCGCTTCGCCGTGTCCGGGCCCGGGGCCGGGCCCGGCTCAGCGCGTGTCCGGCCCCGGCTCAGCCCGCCGGGGCCGCGGAGGCGGGCGCCGCGCTGCGGCCCGCGGCCGCCTGCGCGAGCCGGCCCAGGGCCTCGTCGCGGTCGCAGGCGTGGGCGCCCAGGGCCCGCTGGCGGGCGACGATGGAGCGCTCCAGGCGCATCAGGCGCCAGCCGCGGCGCAGCAGGAACGGCACCGACTTGCGGCCCTCGCGCAGATCGCGCAGGAAGCGCCGGCGGAACGTCCTGACCGGGCCCCGGCTCAGACACAGCGCGTCGGCCAGCAGATCCAGCTCCCGGCAGCGCGTGACGATCTCGGCGGCGAAGACGCCCTCGGCGATGAACAGGGGCGCGTCCCCGATGTCCACGCTCTCCTCGCCCGTGCGGGCGCTCAGCGAGATGTCGTACAGCGGCACCTCCGTGCGGTGCGTGCGGCACAGCCGCTCGATCGCCGCGACGGCCGTGTCCGCGTCCCAGGAGCCGGGGTGGTCCCAGTCGATGTCGGCGCTGCCCGGGACCAGCGGCAGGGACGGGTCGTCGCCCTCTTTGTAGAAGTCGTCGAGCCGCAGCACCGGAAGACCGGAGAGGGCGGCGAGAAGGGACTTGCCGGAGCCGGAGGGGCCGCAGAGCAGCACGACTCGGGCCGGTACGGACGGATGGGAACTCACGGGACACCAGTGTGCGGCATGGTCCGCCCCCCGAACGACCCCGCGGACCGCCAATGACGCGCGCATCACATCCGCGCGTACGCCCGCCGCCGCGCACGCCCGCGCGGCCACCGGGCGGGCGTGCGCACGGCGAAGAGCCGCGCCCGTCCCGGACGGAGGACGGACACGGCTCTCCGGTCCCGGTGGCCGGCCGCCGTCAGTACGACGAGCCGGACGCGCCCAGCGAACCCGTCGGGTGCCAGACCGTCTTGGTCTCCAGGAACGCCGTCATCCGGTCCGTGCCGGGCGCGGCGGTCCAGTCGTCCACAGGCTGTGGACGCAGGACGCGCTTGAGGTTGTCCGCGGCGGCGATCTCCAGTTCCCTGGCCAGGACCTCGTCGGCGCCCGCCAGGTCGATGGCGTTGACGTCCTGGTGCGCGGCCAGCGGCGCGGCGATCTCCGCCGTACGGCCCGACAGGACGTTGACGACGCCGCCCGGCAGGTCCGAGGTGGCCAGCACCTCGCCCAGGGAGAGCGCGGGCAGCGGCGCCTGCTCGGCGGCCACCACGACCGCGGTGTTGCCCGTGGCGATCACCGGGGCGAGCACCGACACCAGACCGAGGAACGACGACTCCCGCGGGGCCAGCACGGCCACCACGCCCGTCGGTTCGGGGGAGGAGAGGTTGAAGTAGGGGCCCGCGACCGGGTTCGCGCCGCCGACCACCTGGGCGATCTTGTCGGTCCAGCCCGCGTACCAGACCCACCGGTCGATCGCCGCGTCGACCTGCGCGCCCGCCTTCAACCTCGACAGGCCCTCGGCGTCGGCGACCTCGCGGACGTACTGCTCGCGGCGGCCCTCCAGCATCTCGGCGACGCGGTAGAGGATCTGGCCCCGGTTGTAGGCGGTCGCGCCGGACCAGCCGCCGAACGCCTTGCGCGCGGCGACCACGGCGTCCCGGGCGTCCTTGCGGGACGACAGCGGGGCGTTCGCCAGCCAGTTGCCCTTGGAGTCCGTCACCTCGTACACCCGGCCGCTCTCGGAACGCGGGAACTTCCCGCCGACGTACAGCTTGTAGGTCTTGAAGACGCTCAGACGCCGCTGCTCGGACTTGTCAGACATCGAGGTACGCCTCCAGGCCGTGGCGGCCGCCCTCGCGGCCGAAGCCCGACTCCTTGTAGCCGCCGAACGGCGAGGCCGGGTCGAACTTGTTGAACGTGTTGGACCAGACGACGCCCGCCCGGAGCCGGTTCGCCACCGCGAGGATGCGCGAGCCCTTCTCCGTCCAGATGCCCGCCGACAGGCCGTACGGCGTGTTGTTGGCCTTGGCGACGGCCTCGTCCGGCGTCCGGAACGTCAGCACCGACAGCACCGGGCCGAAGACCTCGTCGCGGGCGATCCGGTGCGCCTGGGTGACGTTCGTGAACAGCGTCGGGGCGAACCAGTAGCCGCTCTCCGGGAGGTCGCAGGCCGGCGACCAGCGCTCGGCGCCCTCCGCCTCGCCCTGCGCGACGAGCGTGGTGATGCGCGACAGCTGCTCCTCGGAGTTGATCGCGCCGATGTCGGTGTTCTTGTCGAGCGGGTCGCCCAGGCGCAGCGTGGAGAGGCGGCGCTTGAGGGAGTTCAGCAACTCCTCCTCGATCGACTCCTGCACCAGCAGCCGGCTGCCCGCGCAGCAGACCTGGCCCTGGTTGAAGAAGATGCCGTTGACGATGCCCTCGACGGCCTGGTCGATCGGGGCGTCGTCGAAGACGATGTTGGCGCCCTTGCCGCCGAGTTCGAGCGTGACCTTCTTGCGGGTGCCCGCGACGGTCCGCGCGATCTCCTTGCCGACGGCAGTGGAGCCGGTGAAGGCGACCTTGTCCACGTCCGGGTGGGCGATCAGCGCGGCGCCCGCGTCCCCGTAGCCGGGGAGGATGTTGACGACGCCCCTGGGCAGGCCGGCCCGGCGGCAGATGTCCGCGAAGAACAGCGCGGACAGGGGCGTGGTCTCGGCGGGCTTGAGGACCACCGTGTTGCCGGTGGCGAGCGCCGGGGCGATCTTCCACGCCAGCATCAGCAGCGGGAAGTTCCAGGGGATGACCTGGCCGGCCACGCCCAGCGGGCGCGGGCCCGCGCCGAACCCGGCGTGGTCCAGCTTGTCGGCCCAGCCGGCGTAGTAGAAGAAGTGCGCGGCGACCAGCGGGAGGTCGGCGTCGCGGGTCTCCCTGATCGGCTTGCCGTTGTCCAGGGTCTCCAGCACGGCCAGCTCACGGCTGCGCTCCTGGATGATCCGGGCGATGCGGAACAGGTACTTCGCGCGCTCCGGGCCGGGCAGTGCCGACCACTTCTCGAACGCCTTGCGGGCCGCCCTCACCGCGCGGTCCACGTCCGCCTCGCCCGCCCGCGCGACCTCGGAGAGGACCTCCTCGCTGGAGGGCGAGACCGTCTTGAAGACCTTGCCGTCGGCCGCCTCGGTGAACTCGCCGTCGACGAACAGCCCGTAGGAGGGCGCGATGTCGACGACCGAGCGGGACTCGGGGGCCGGCGCGTACTCGAATACCGATGCCATGGTGATCAGTCCACCGTCACGTAGTCGGGGCCGGAGTAGCGGCCGGTGGCCAGCTTCTGGCGCTGCATCAGCAGATCGTTGAGCAGCGAGGAGGCGCCGAAGCGGAACCAGTGGTTGTCGAGCCAGTCCCCGCCCGCCGTCTCGTTGACCAGCACGAGGAACTTCACGGCGTCCTTGGAGGTCCGGATGCCGCCGGCCGGCTTCACCCCGACCTGGACGCCCGTCTGCGCGCGGAAGTCGCGGACGGCCTCCAGCATGAGCAGCGTGTTCGCCGGGGTGGCGTTGACGGCGACCTTGCCGGTGGACGTCTTGATGAAGTCGGCGCCCGCCAGCATTCCGAGCCAGCTCGCGCGCCGGATGTTGTCGTACGTCGACAGCTCGCCGGTCTCGAAGATGACCTTGAGGCGGGCCGCCCCGCTCGCCTCCCTCACGGCGGTGATCTCGTCGTACACCTTCATGTAGTGCCCGGCGAGGAACGCGCCCCGGTCGATGACCATGTCGATCTCGTCGGCGCCCCGCGCCACGGCCTCGCGCACGTCCGCCAGCTTCACGGACAGCGGGGCGCGGCCCGCGGGGAAGGCGGTGGCGACGGAGGCGACCTTCACGGCCGACCCGGCCACGGCGGCCTTCGCGGTGGCCACCATGTCGGGGTAGACGCAGACGGCCGCGGCCGACGGGGTCGCGGGGTCGGTCGGGTCGGGGGCGACCGCCTTGGCGCCGAGCGCCCGGACCTTGCCCGGGGTGTCCGCGCCTTCCAGCGTGGTCAGGTCGACCATCGAGATGGCGAGGTCGATGGCGTACGCCTTGGCGGTCGTCTTGATGGAACGGGTACCGAGGGAGGCGGCCCGCCCCTCCAGGCCGACCGCGTCGACCCCGGGCAGCCCGTGGAGGAAGCGGCGCAGCGTGCTGTCGGACGAGGCGACGTCCGTGAGGGCGTGAGCCGCGGCGGATGCATTGGTGGGCATGGTCACCAGACGAGCATATCTACGCGCGTAGCGGCTGTACACCCCGGTGGGCGTCTTTCCCTCGGGGCGGCTCGTCGCGCGGGGGGGAGGGGTGGAGGAGGGGGTGGTGGACGGGAGCGGGTCGCGGGCGGAGCGGGGCGGGCCGGGGGTGTCGGGCGGGGCGTACGCGGGTCGGGCGGGGGCGGGGCGGCTCACGGGTGTCGGTGGGACGGGCGCGGGCCGGGTGCCGGGTGTCCTGCGGGACCCGGTGTGCGCCCGGCGTGGGCGCGGTGGGCGAACGGGTGGTCGGCCGGGCGTCGTGGACGTACGGCACAATCGGGCTCATGACGACCCCCGAACACCCGTCCCCCACCCCGGACCCGGAGTCCAGGGACCGGATCTACCGCTCGCCCATGGGTATCGCCGGGGGCCTCGCACTGCTCGCCCTCGCGCTCTGGCTGGGCATCGACGCGCTGGTGCTCGGCGAGGGGCGGACGCCCTGGCTGGCGCTCGCCGCCCTCATCCTGATCGTGCCCGCGGTGTCCGCGTTCACGGTGCGGCCCGCCGTCTTCGCCAACCAGGACCGGCTGCGCGTCCGCAACCCGCTGCGTGTGATCGTGCTCCCCTGGGGCCGGGTCGCGAGCCTGCGCTCCGCCTACTCCAACGAGGTCGTCACCAAGTCCGGCACGAAGTTCCAGCTCTGGGCGATCCCCGTCTCCCTGCGGGCCCGCAAGAAGGCGAACCGCCGCATCGACGCCGCCGCGCGGGGCGACCGCGGCCGCGGAAGCGGCTCGGGGCTCGGCGGCGGCCGGGGCGACGCCCATGCGGACGGCCTGTCGCGGGCCGAGGGCGACAAGATCATGGACGAGCTGAAGGAACTGCTCGCCCGCCGCGAGGAGGCGGAGTCCGCCCAGGGCGAGGTGAGCGTGCGCTGGGCGTACGAGGTGATCGCCCCCGCGCTCGCGGGCGCCCTCCTGCTGGTCATCCTGCTGGCCACCGGCTGAGCGGCGGGCTGTCCGGGCGGGGAATTGGGCGGATGAGCGGTTGAGGGGATGAGGGGATGACCGGGTGAGGGGGACCGGTCGCGTGTCGTACGGCTGGTCCGGGTTCACCGCGGTTCGTCACGGCCCTGATTCCGCCCGGAGTGCAACCCCTCGGGTGATCCGGACGTCTGGCAACCGATGAACACGAATCCCCTGCCGCTGCCCGCCTCCGCCCTGACCGGCGGCTGCCTGCCCTGGGACGGCGTACAGGCCCGGCGCTGGCTCGCCGCCCGGCCGCCGTCCTGGGTGCCGGTCCGGACCAGGGCGTACGTCGGCCTCGCCGTCGGCACGGTCGCGGCCGTCGCGGCGGGCGGCCTGGCCCTGCTGGGGGTACGGGGATGGGTCGCCGCCTGCCTCGCGCTCCAGCTCCTGTGGGTGCTGGTGCGCCCCGAGGCGGTGCGCCTCGCGGCCCCCGTCCTCGTCGTACTCGTCCTGTTCACGGGCGAGTACGGCGAGGACGGGGCCTGGGCGGTACGGCTCGGCGCCGTGCTCGTCCTGGTCCCCGTGTGGGTGACCGCCCTGGTGCGTCTGCGCGCCCGGCGCGGGCAGCGGGAGGCGGCCCTGGCCGCCGCGGGGGGCGTCACCCTCCCCGTCCCGTTCGGCGACGCGCCCCTCGGACGGGGGAAGATCCTCGGCGGCCTCGGCGTCCTGGTGCTCGCCGCCGGGGCCGTCCTGGTGGCCACCTCGGGCGCGTGGGCGCTCGCCGAGGACCGGCAGACCGCACCCGCGCTCGGCTGGTTCGTGGCCGGGCTCGGCGCCACCGTCCTGCTGTCCGGCGCCCTCGGCCGGCGGCGCGCCGACGCGCTGCGCCGGGAGCCCGTGCCCGCCCTGCGCGTGCTGATCCGGGAGAACGCGGACCTCGACACCCAGGTCTACGCCGCCGACGACCTCGCCGCGCTGCGGCCCCTGTTCACCGTCGCCACGTCACTCGTCGACGACGAGGGCTGCGAGGGCGAGGAGGGCGAGGAGGGCGAGGAGGGCGACGGGGGTGACGGGGGCGACGCGTGGGCCGCGTACGGGGGCCGGGCGGACGGTGACGAGAGGGACGGCGACGCGGACGGCGACGAGGAGTTCCGGCACATCCTCGACCGGATCGACGCCGGACTGCCCGGTCCCCTGCGGGAAGCCGTCCTGTACGGGCTGCCGTACGAGGGCGCCGAGGTGGTGCTGGTCTGCGCCGACGAGGAACCCGGCGAACCGGTCGTCGTCGAGCGGTCCACCGGACCCGTGCGGCCCCTCTCGGACCGAGCCGCACGGCGTCTGGTCGCGGGCTGCGAGCGTGCGGAGGCCGACGAGGCGGAACGGCGGGGCGCCGTCGCCGAGCTCACCGGGCGGCTGCGCGGCGATCCCTCGGTGCGGGTCTGGCGGGCCGGGTGGCTCGACCGGCTCTGGCCGGGGCTGGTCGCCGTGTGGGCGTGCGTCCCGCTCGTGGGGGCGAGCGGCATCGAGCGGTACGCCTTCGGCCTGGCGCTGGGGCTCCTCATCGCCCTGTACACGCCCCGCCGCTTCGCCTGGCGGATCACCGCGGACCGCGACGGGCTCTGGTTCAACGGGCTGCGCGGCGCCCGGCTCATGGCCTGGGACGAGATACGGGCCGTCGTCGTCAAGGGCGGGCGGCTGAAGATCGACGGGGGCCGGTCCGGGGTCACCGAGTGGGCCGTGGACACGGTCCGCTGGCGCCCCCTCGAACGCCGTCTGAACCTGCGCCATCCCCAGGACCGGGTCGCCGCCGAGATCACGGCCATGTGGAGGGAGCCCGGGGCCCGGCCGCCCGCCGTGGGCGACGCGTCCCTGCGGGGGCGCCCCCTGTGGCCGCTCGCGGTGGTCATCGGTCTGGCGTGGACGGTGCTGGTGGTGTGGGGCTGAGCGCTTCGGGCGCGGGCGGCCCGGCCCCCGGCCCCCGGCCCCCACGCCGCCGGGCGGTCGGGCCGCTCCGGGCCGCTCCGGGCATGGGCGTCGGCGTCGGGGTGCGGGCTTCTGGTGGTGAACCCGTGGGTGCCGGGTGCCGGGTGCCGGGTGCCGGGTGCCGGGTGCCGGAGGTGACCTGCGCGTTTTCCCGCTGATCCCGGTGCCTGGACCTGGTTCAGATACCGGCCGCCTGCGACAGGTCGCGCTTGATCGTCGCCAGGCGTTCGGCCGCCTCCGCGCGCGCGTCCGCGAGCCCTGAGCGCTCCGGCACCGGGACGACCACCTCCAGGTAGCACTTCAGCTTGGGCTCGGTGCCGCTCGGGCGGACCACGACCCGGGCGCCGTCCAGCGTGTAGCGCAGGCCGTCCGTGGGCGGGAGCGTGCCGGTGCCCTGCGTCAGGTCCTCGGCACGGGTGACGGGCAGCCCGGCCAGCGCGGTCGGCGGCCGCTCGCGCAGCCTGCGCATGGCGTCGGCGATGACCGACAGGTCCTCCACGCGCACCGAGAGCTGGTCGGTCGCGTGCAGGCCGTGCTCGACCGCGAGGTCGTCGAGGAGGTCGAGGAGCGTGCGGCCCCGCTCCTTGAGGACGGAGGCGAGCTCGGTGATCAGCAGGGCGGCGGTGATGCCGTCCTTGTCGCGGACGCCCTCGGGGTCGACGCAGTAGCCGAGCGCCTCCTCGTAGCCGTAGCGCAGGCCCTCGACGCGGGCGATCCACTTGAAGCCGGTGAGGGTCTCCTCGTGCGGCAGGCCCGCCGCCGCGGCGATCCGGCCGAGGAGGGAGGAGGAGACGATGGACTCCGCGAAGACGCCGGTGGCGCCCCGCGCGACCAGGTGCGCGGCGAGCAGCGCGCCCACCTCGTCGCCGCGCAGCATCCGCCACTCGCCGTCCTCCTCGACCGCCACCGCGCAGCGGTCCGCGTCCGGGTCGTTGGCGATGACGAGGTCCGGGCGCGTCTCGCGGGCCAGTGCGAAGGACAGGTCCATCGCGCCGGGCTCCTCCGGGTTGGGGAAGGCCACGGTCGGGAAGTCGGGGTCGGGGTCGGCCTGTTCGGCGACGAGCGCCGGGGCGGGGAAGCCGGCGCGCGCGAAGGCGGCGAGCAGGACGTCCCTGCCGACGCCGTGCAGCGCCGTGTAGACGGTCCGGGCCGTGCGGGGGGAGCCGGGGGCGAGGACCGCGTCGGTGCGGGAGAGATAGGCGTCGAGGACGCCGTCGTCCAGGGTCTGCCAGCCGGTGTCGGGGCGGGGGACGTCGTGCAGGGACCGTACGGCGGCGATCTCGCCGGCGATCTCCGCGTCGGCGGGCGGGACGATCTGGGAGCCGTCGCCGAGGTAGACCTTGTAGCCGTTGTCCCGGGGCGGGTTGTGGCTGGCGGTGACCTCCACGCCGGCGACCGCGCCGAGGTGCCTTATCGCGTACGCGAGGACCGGGGTGGGCAGGGGGCGGGGGAGCACGGCCGCGCGCAGGCCCGCGCCGGTCATCACGGCGGCGGTGTCGCGGGCGAAGTCCTCCGACTTGTGGCGGGCGTCGTAGCCGATGACCACGAGACCGCCGGTGTGGCCCTGGCGCCTGAGGTACGCGGCGAGGCCGGCTGCCGCGCGGATGACGACCGCGCGGTTCATGCGCAGCGGGCCGGCGCCCAGCTCGCCGCGCAGGCCCGCGGTGCCGAACTGGAGGGTGCCGGCGAAGCGGGCGGCCAGTTCCGTGACGTCGGCCGCGTCGATGAGCCGCGCCAGTTCGTCGCGGGTCTGCGGGTCCGGGTCCTCCGCGAGCCATGCCTCGGCCCGGGTGATGAGGTCGTCGTGCACGTCGGGGTCAGCCTCTCGGTCGGTGGGGTGCGGGCGCCTGCGGCGGTCTGTGCTTGCTCTGGTGCCCGCGGCGCCCGTGACGGGTCGGTGGTGGTCCGCCTCGTCTGTGCCTGCGGCGGTCTGTCTCGGGTCGGTGGCCCGTCCGTGCCTGCGGCCCGGCTCGGCTCCGTGGGGGTGCGCGACCCGCCTGTGGCGCGTCAGGGGGGGCGCCGGGGGGTGTCCGTCGTCGGTCGGGCGGTCGGCATACGTCATGAGGGTGCCGTTTCCTGACGCCCGGCGCCGCGGGCGGGCACCTCCCGGCACGCTCCCTCGCCGCCGTACGCGGGTTCACCGTATGCCGCGGGTCCGCCGGCGTCGTGTGCGGGTGCGCCGTCGTGTGCTTACAGGCGGTTCAGGACCTGGGCCAGTAGGGAGCCCATCCGGGTCGCGCTGTCGCGGCCCGCCTGGAGCACCTCCTCGTGGTTCAGAGGTTCGCCCGTCATGCCCGCGGCCAGGTTGGTCACCAGGGAGATGCCCAGGACCTCCGCGCCGGCCTCGCGGGCGGCGATCGCCTCCAGGACCGTCGACATGCCCACCAGGTCGGCGCCGATCACGCGGGCCATGCGGATCTCGGCCGGCGTCTCGTAGTGCGGGCCGGGGAACTGGGCGTAGACGCCTTCCTCCAGCGAGGGGTCGACCTCCTTGCACAGCGCGCGCAGGCGCGGCGAGTACAGGTCCGTCAGGTCGACGAAGTTCGCGCCGACGATCGGGGACGTCGCCGTGAGGTTGATGTGGTCGCTGATCAGGACCGGCTGGCCGGGGCGCATTCCCTCGCGCAGGCCGCCGCAGCCGTTGGTGAGCACGAGCGTCTTGCAGCCGGCCGCCACCGCGGTGCGGACGCCGTGCGCCACCGCGGCCACGCCGCGGCCCTCGTAGTAGTGGGTGCGGCCCAGGAAGAGGAGCGCGCGCTTGCCGCCGACGCGGTACGAGCGGACCTTGCCGCCGTGCCCCTCCACCGCCGGGGCGGGGAACCCGGGCAGCTCGGTGACCTGGAACTCGGCCTCGGGTGCGCCCAGGGCGTCCACGGCCGGGGCCCAGCCGGAGCCCATCACGAGGGCGACGTCGTGGGTCTCGGCGCCCGTGAGTTCGCGCAGGCGCGAGGCGGCGGCGTCGGCGGCCGCGTGGGGGTCGCCCTGGATGTCGTCCGGAAGGAGAGATGCGTTCACGCGACAGAGGGTAGCCGGTTTGGGCCTACGCGCGTAGATGACGGAGCTCACCGGATGGCGATCGTTGTCTTGTCGTTTCCGACGAAAGCGGGGCGGCCTCAGCAGGGGCGCTTGCGCAGCTCCATCACGTAGTCGTGCGGCGCGCCCGCCGACTCCGCGGCGTCCGCGATCTCGCCCAGGTAGCGCGCCGAGGGCAGCCCGCCCTCGTAGGCGTCCAGGACGTAGGCCCATGCCTGCTCCTCGCCCTCCAGCGTGTGCACCCGCACCCGCAGCCGGCGGTAGATGCCGAGGCCGACGCCCTCCCAGCGGTCCAGGGCGTCCTCGTCCATGGGCGCGATGTCGTACAGCGCGACGAAGACCTGCTCCAGGGGGTCCTCGACCAGGGTCGCGAGCGCGCCCTCCCAGCCGAGCTGTTCGCCGCCGAACGTCAGCCGCCAGCCGTTCAGCCAGCCCGTGGCGCGCAGCGGCGAGTGCGGGGCGCGGCGGGTCATCAGCCGCGCGTCGAGATGGCCGGCGTACGCGGCGTAGAGCGACATGGTGGAGAGGGTAACGGGTGTCCCTCCCGTAACAGTGGTGTCTCGTGCCGCCCCCCTGGGCGGTCGCACCCCGGGGCGTGCGGGACAATGGAGTACGTGACTCGGATCGTGATCATCGGTGGCGGACCCGGCGGATACGAAGCGGCGCTCGTGGCCGCCCAGCTAGGCGCGGAGGTGACCGTCGTCGACTGCGACGGTCTGGGCGGGGCGTCGGTGCTCACCGACTGCGTGCCGTCGAAGACCCTCATCGCCACGGCCGAGGTGATGACGACCTTCGACTCCTCGTACGAGGAGCTCGGCATCATCGTCGCCGACGACACCCCGCACATCGACTCCCCCGCCCGGGTCGTGGGCGTCGACCTGGGCAAGGTCAACCGGCGGGTGAAGCGCCTCGCGCTCGCGCAGTCCCACGACATCACCGCCTCCGTCACCCGCGCCGGCGCCCGGGTCCTGCGCGGCCGCGCACGGCTGGAGGGCATGCAGGCCCTCGACGGCTCGCGCAAGGTCGTGGTGCGGGCCGCCGACGGCAGTGAGGAGACCCTCGTCGCGGACGCGGTCCTGATCGCCACCGGCGGTCATCCGCGGGAGCTGCCCGACGCCCGGCCCGACGGCGAGCGCATCCTGAACTGGACCCAGGTCTACGACCTCGACGAGCTGCCCGAGGAGCTCATCGTGGTCGGCTCGGGCGTCACCGGCGCCGAGTTCGCCGGTGCCTACCAGGCGCTCGGGTCGCGGGTCACCCTCGTGTCGTCCCGGGACCGGGTGCTGCCGGGCGAGGACCCGGACGCGGCGGCCGTCCTGGAGGACGTCTTCCGGCGCCGCGGGATGAACGTGATGGCGCGCTCGCGCGCCTCCGCCGCCAAGCGGGTCGGCGACCGCGTGGAGGTGACCCTGGCCGACGGCCGGGTCATCAGCGGCTCCCACTGCCTCATGGCCGTCGGCGCCATCCCGAACAGCGAGGGCATGGGTCTGGAGGAGGCCGGCGTCCGGCTGCGCGAGTCCGGGCACATCTGGACCGACAAGGTCTCCCGCACCACCGCGCCCGGCGTCTACGCCGCCGGTGACGTCACCGGCGTCTTCGCCCTCGCCTCGGTCGCGGCGATGCAGGGGCGTATCGCGATGTACCACTTCCTCGGCGACGCGGTGGCGCCGCTGAACCTGAAGACCGTGTCCTCCAATGTCTTCACCGACCCCGAGATCGCCACCGTCGGCCACACCCAGGCGGACGTCGACGGGGGCAAGATCGACGCCCGGGTCGTGAAGCTGCCGCTGCTGCGCAACCCGCGCGCCAAGATGCAGGGCATCCGGGACGGCTTCGTCAAGCTGTTCTGCCGCCCCGGCACCGGCATCGTGGTCGGCGGCGTGGTCGTCTCGCCGCGCGCCTCGGAACTCATCCACCCGATCTCGATCGCGGTCGACAACAACCTGACGGTCGAACAGATCGCGAACGCCTTCACCGTGTACCCCTCCCTTTCGGGGTCGATCGCGGAGGTGGCGCGACAGCTCCACACCCGGAAGTCCGGCGCCGAGGTCTGACGGCCGGAACCGACTCCTCGCTGGTCACAGCGAGTTGTCGAGCATGCGTACGGCATAGGCGGCGGGACTAGGCTCTATACCACCCCCCGTCCCTGCCTGCGAACAACTTCTGTTATTCGGCGCAAACTGCTGAAACCAGACGGTCGTTGGGGTTACTGTCAGTTTCGTGTTCGCTGCAGAACGTCGCCAATTGATCCTCGAAATGGTGCGAGCGAACGGGGCCGTGTCGCTCCGTGAGCTCGCCCGCGTCGTCCAGACCTCCGAAGTGACCGTACGGCGGGACGTGCGCGCACTGGAGGCAGAAGGACTCCTCGACCGCCGGCACGGCGGTGCGGTATTGCCGGGCGGGTTCACGCGGGAGTCCGGCTTTCCGCAGAAGTCACATCTCGCGACCGCCGAGAAGACCGCCATCGCCGACCTCGCCGCGAACTTCGTGGAGGAGGGCGAGGCGATCGTCGTCGGGGCGGGGACCACCACGCAGGAGCTGGCCCGCCGGCTCGCCCGGGTGCCCGGTCTCACCGTCGTCACCAACTCCCTGCTGGTCGCCCAGGCGCTGGCCCATGCCAACCGGGTCGAGGTCGTGATGACCGGCGGCACGCTCCGCGGTTCGAACTACGCCCTCGTCGGCAGCGGCGCCGAGCAGTCCCTGCAAGGACTGCGGGTGTCGCGCGCCTTCCTCTCCGGCAGCGGTCTGACCGCGGAGCGCGGGCTGTCCACGTCCAACATGCTCTCCGCCTCCGTCGACCGGGCGCTCGTCCAGGCCGCCGCGGAGGTCGTCGTCCTCGCCGACCACACCAAGCTCGGCACGGACACGATGTTCCAGACCGTGCCCACGGACATCATCACCCGGCTGGTCACCGACGACCCGCCGCCCCATGACGACCGCGCCCACACCGAGTTGCAGGCCCTCGCCGATCAGGGGGTGCAGATCGCCGTGGCCGGGGCGGCCGGGGCGTCGGGGGGTGACGAGGTCCCGGCGCGGCGCCAGCAGCGCGCGCTGCCTGGGCCGCGCCGGGGCCAGCAGGTACCGGCCGCGGGCGCCGGGCTGAGGACCGCCGCGGTCCTCGGCGACCAGGGCGCGGAGCGCGAGCGGGCCCGCGTCGCGGACCTGCGGCGACGCTGAGGGACCGGGCGGGGAGCGCGAGCGCGGTGCCGCGGGTCCTGGCGGGCGGCCGGGGCGTCGCCGGCGGTCCTCGCGGGGCCGGGGCGCGGGCGCAGGTGGCAGGGGGTGCCCTGCCGGGTGCTACCGGGCCGGCTTCAGGCCCCGGAGGGTCAGGTGCAGGAGCCTGTCCGCCAGGTCCGGGTCGGACGGGGCCTCCTCCGCGGCGAGCGCGATCGCGTGCGTGAGCTGGAGCAGGTCGGCGATCGCCACGTCCGGGCGGACGGTGCCGGCCCGCTGTGCGCGGGCCAGCAGTGCGCCGCCCGCCTCCCGGATCGGGCCGCTGCACCGGGCCAGGGCCGACGTGGCGTCGGAGGACACGGACATCAGGGAGCGGGCCAGCCCGCGGTACTCACTCGCGTGGGTGACCGTCTCGCGCAGCCAGGTCACCAGGGCCGCGCACGGCTCGGGGGCGTCGAGAAGCTCGTGCGAGCGGGCCAGGAGGTCGCCGACCGCGTCCTCGAAGACCGCGCTCAGCAGGGCGTCACGGTTGGGGAAGTGCCGGTACAGGGTGCCGATGCCCACGCCCGCCCGCCGGGCCACGTCCTCCAGGGAGGCGTCGGTGCCGTGCTCGGCGAACGCGGAGCGGGCCACCGTCAGCAGCCGCTCGTGGTTGCGGCGGGCGTCGGCGCGCATGACACGCGGCCGGCCGGCCGTCGCCGCCCCTTCCGCACCCGCGCGTGAGGTCGTGCCCACCATCGCCGCCACCTGCCCTCCCGCACCCGACCGGCGCGCTTCCAGCATGCCATCCGGGAAACGGCGAGGCGCCCGGCGGACCGTCCGTGCGGTCCGCCGGGCGCCTCGCGCGCCGGACGTGTCAGTCCTTGATCTCGCAGATCGCGGCGCCGGAGGTGAGGGAGGCGCCGACCTCGGCGGACAGGCCCTTGACGGTGCCCGCCTTGTGGGCGTTCAGGGGCTGTTCCATCTTCATGGCCTCCAGGACGACGACCAGGTCGCCCTCCTTGACCTCCTGGCCCTCCTCGACCGCGACCTTCACGATCGTGCCCTGCATCGGGGACGCGAGGGTGTCGCCGGAGGCGGCGGGGCCGGACTTCTTGGCCGCGCGGCGCTTGGGCTTGGCTCCGGCGGCGAGGCCGGTGCGGGCGAGGGACATGCCGAGGGAGGCGGGGAGGGAGACTTCGAGGCGCTTGCCGCCGACCTCGACGACGACGGTCTCGCGGCCGGTGTCCTCCTCGCCCTCACCGTCACCGCCCGCGGGGCTGGTGAAGGGTGTGATGTCGTTGACGAACTCGGTCTCGATCCACCGGGTGTGGACGGTGAACGGATCGGTGGAGCCGGTCAGTTCGGGGGCGAAGGCCGGGTCGGTGACCACCGCGCGGTGGAAGGGGATGGCGGTGGCCATGCCCTCGACGTGGAACTCCGCGAGCGCGCGTGCCGCGCGTTGCAGGGCCTGGCGGCGGGTGGCACCGGTGACGACCAGTTTGGCCAGCAGGGAGTCCCAGGCCGGGCCGATCACCGATCCGGACTCCACTCCGGCGTCCAGGCGGACCCCTGGTCCGGTGGGCGGGGCGAAGCGGGTGACGGTGCCGGGGGCGGGCAGGAAGCCGCGGCCCGGGTCCTCGCCGTTGATGCGGAACTCGAAGGAGTGACCGCGCAGTTCGGGGTCGCCGTAGCCGAGTTCCTCGCCGTCGGCGATCCGGAACATCTCGCGGACCAGGTCGATCCCGGCGACTTCCTCGGTGACCGGGTGCTCGACCTGGAGGCGGGTGTTGACCTCCAGGAAGGAGATCGTGCCGTCGGCGCCGACGAGGAACTCGACCGTGCCGGCGCCGACGTAGCCGGCCTCCTTGAGGATGGCCTTGGACGACGCGTACAGCTCGGCCGTCTGCGCCTCGGAGAGGAAGGGGGCGGGGGCCTCCTCGACGAGTTTCTGGTGGCGGCGCTGGAGCGAGCAGTCGCGGGTGGAGACGACGACGACGTTGCCGTGGGTGTCGGCCAGGCACTGGGTCTCGACGTGGCGGGGCTTGTCGAGGTAGCGCTCGACGAAGCACTCGCCGCGGCCGAAGGCGGCGACGGCCTCGCGGACGGCGGACTCGTAGAGTTCGGGGACCTCGTCCAGGGTCCGGGCGACCTTCAGGCCGCGTCCGCCGCCGCCGAAGGCGGCCTTGATCGCGATGGGCAGGCCGTGCTCCCGCGCGAAGGCGACGACCTCGTCGGCGCCGGAGACGGGGTCGGGGGTGCCCGCGACCAGGGGGGCGCCGGCCCGCTGGGCGATGTGGCGGGCGGCGACCTTGTCGCCGAGGTCGCGGATGGCCTGCGGGGGCGGGCCGATCCAGATCAGGCCCGCGTCCAGCACGGCCTGGGCGAACTCGGCGTTCTCCGACAGGAAGCCGTACCCGGGATGGACCGCGTCCGCTCCCGACTCGCGCGCCGCGGCCAGCACCTTGCCGATGTCGAGATAGCTGCCGGCCGGGGTGTCACCGCCCAGGGCGAACGCCTCGTCCGCGGCGCGGACGTGCAGAGCGTCACGGTCCGGATCCGCGTAGACGGCCACACTCGCGATCCCCGCGTCCCGGCAGGCTCGGGCCACGCGGACAGCGATTTCGCCACGGTTGGCGATGAGCACCTTGCGCACGATTGAGGCTCCCTCCTTGAAACAAGCCGAGTTTAGGGACTGCCGACACGGCACTTCGACCCGTCCCCAGTGGTGAGCTTGCCCACACGGAGCGTGACTCCCGGTTCGCCCACCCTGCGAAATCCCATGTCGCGCCTCGGCACGCAGGTCTCTCCCGGAAAACCCTAGTCCCCACCTGTGGTCAAGGTCTCTGTCATCACGTGCTGCGGGCCACTCGGTTTCTTTGTGGAATCCCTACGAATGGCCCAATGATTCTTTGCCCCCGGCCGAACCCTTGTCCCGCGGTTTACCCGTTAGTAGCGTTCGCGATGTCTCGCACGTACGCGGGGTGACGGCAGTCCGCCCCGGGAGACGGCCGGTGCGGGACCGGAGCGGCTCGGAAGGGGGTGGGACCGGTGGTGCGCAGGCCGGTGGCGTGGGTGGTGGCCGTGGTGCTCTTCGCGGAGGCGCTCGGCATCGCGGGGCTCAACTGGTTCCTCGGGATCGTGGTCGACCGCCAGGACATGTCCCTGGCCGGTCTGGACCCCGACGTGATGTCGGTGTCCTCGAAGGCCGGCGGCCTCGTCTTCGGCGCCTACTTCGCCCTGTGCGGCCTGGTCGCCCTGCTGGTGGCGGTGCGCGACCGCGCCCCCGCCGGGCTCGGGCGCGTCCTGCTGATCAGCGCGGCCGTGGTGCACGCGCTGCTGGGCGCGTTCGCCTGGGGCCTGGTGGGCTGGACGGCGTTCCTGTTCATGGTCGTCGTCCTCGGCCTGATCGTGCTGGTGCTGATGTCCTACGACGGCCGGCCCGCGCCCGCGGAGCGCGCCGGCGCCGCTCCCGGCGGCAAGGGCGGCGACGGCTCCCCGGCGGGCGGGCCGCCGCTCACGCCTCCGCCGGCGCCCACAACTCCGTGATGCCGACGCCCAGTCGGCCCAGCAGCCTGCGCACCAGCGGCAGGCTGATGCCGATCACGTTGCCGTGGTCGCCGTCGATGCCGTCGATGAACGGGGCCGAGCGGCCGTCCAGGGTGAACGCCCCGGCGACGTGGAGGGGTTCGCCCGAGGCGACGTAGGCGGCGACCTCCGCGTCGGTCGGCTCACCGAAGCGCACGACGGTGGACGCGGTGGCCGAGGCGTAGCGCCCGCTCACGGTGTCGTAGACGCAGTGGCCGGTCTGGAGGGTGCCGGCCCGGCCGCGCATCGCCTTCCAGCGGGCCGTGGCCTCCTCGGCGTCGGCCGGCTTGCCCAGGGCCCGCCCGTCCAGGTCCAGCACCGAGTCGCAGCCGATCACCAGGGCGCCGAGCACCTCGGGGCGGGCCGCCACCACGGATGCCTTCGCCTCGGCGAGGGCCAGGGCCAGTTCGGCGGGGGTGGGCGCGGTGACGGCGTCCTCGTCGACGCCGCTCACGACGACCTCGGGGGCCAGGCCGGCCTGGCGCAGCAGGTTGAGCCGGGCGGGGGACTGGGAGGCGAGGACGAGCCGGCGGCGGGGCTGATCAGTCATGCGGCCAGCGTATCGGCGCACCCGGCGGGCCTCACCTCAGTCCGGCCACGATCATCGTCAGCACCATGGCCAGCGCCACGAGAACGCCCAGCCGCCGCAACATCCTCTGCATGTCGCGCAGTTCCTCGGGCGGCTCGTTCTCGGGGTCGGACCACAGCATGCCCTCCATCGTCGGCCGGTCCCGCGGCGCGGCGCCTGAGTACGCGTACTCAACTTGGCCGCCGCGCCGCCCCGCCCGCTCCGGGGTGACCGCCGGTGCCCCCGC
>NZ_AGBF01000092.1 GCF_000225525.1 Streptomyces zinciresistens K42
GAGCCCGGCCTCGTAGACCGTCGCGGGCCCGTACGACAGCTTGACCGTGCCGCCCTCGCCCGCCGGTATCCGCCAGCCCTGCTGCCAGCCGTCCAGCCGGACCGGCGTCAGCTCCTTGCCGTCCAGCGTGGCACGCCAGCCGTCGTTGGCGTTCTCGTACGTGGTCAGATAGCTCGCCGCCCCGGACCCCACGGTCACCGTGCGCCGGTCGCCGAGCCAGTCCCGCACCCGCAGTTCGCGCCCCGGCCCCGGCTCCTCGGCGACCGTGCCCCGGGTGAGGGTCACCTCGGTGAGCGCCAGCGGGCCGGCGTCCCCGGACTCGACCCGGTGCTCACCGGCGGGCAGGTCCAACCGGGCGTTGCCGGAACCCTTCTGACACAACGTCACCTCGACGCGCCGGCGCTCCGTGAGATCGCGGACGGTGCCCCGTATCCCCGTCTCGTACAGCTGGTCGTCGACCGCGACGATCGGCCCCCTGCCGCACGGCAGGGCGAAGGGGCGGGTGTCCCTCGGCTGCGGGGTGCGGTACCGCTCCAGCGCGGGGACGTACGCCTCGCTGAGGCCGACCGGCAGCCGCAGCCGCTCGCCCACCACCGGGTTGTACAGGGTCAGCGGCGCCGTTTTCGAGACCGTGATCTCCAGCCGGTCGGTGGTGATCGGTGGGAAGCGCACCATGCCGTTGGCGTCCACGCCCGCGATCGCCGCGCCGTCAGGGGAGCTGATCCGCACCTCGGAGGGACGTGCCGAGAGCCCGCCCGCCGCCGCGAGCACGATCTCCCCGACCGCCTGCTTGCCCTGCCAGCGCAACTGGATGGTGGGCCGGTCACCGGCGATCCAGGCCGTCGTCAGGTCGCCGTCGGTGAGGTTGCGCGGCGAGAGGCCCGCACCCAGCCGGGCCGTGGAGTCGGCGGTCGCGACGATCCGGTCGCGCTGCGGCGGCGCCACCTCGTACAGCAGCTCGTCCAGCGCCCGTCCGGCCACCGGCACCGCGCTCGCCCGCACCTCGTACGCCCCCGCCGCCGACGTCGTGAAGCGCCGGTGCAGACCCGACTCCGTACCCGTGGCCGACAGGCCGGTCGGGTCGGCGGCGCGCGACAGCGAGACGATCTCGGCGTCGGCCGCCGCGCCGCGCGCGTCGGTGGGCAGCCGCAGCAGCCGCGTCACCTGCACGTCCGGCAGGGCGACCTCGGAGAAGCCCGCACCGGTCAGCCCGGACCGCCGGGACACCGAGTCGGTGATCGTCAGCTTCATCCACGCCGTCGCCCCCCGGGGCGCGCGGACGGTCTGCACCGAGCCGTCGGGCCGCAGGACACTGCTCACCGACCCCTTCTCGGTCTCCACCCGCACCCGTGTCGGCGCCGGCCGCACGCTGTCCTGGGGCAGCGGGGCCACCTTGAACGACGACGGCATGGCGTACGACCCGCCCGCGAAGGCGATCCGCAGCCACTGCCCGTCCGGCGAGCCGGCGGACCCCTCGGTCCACGCGGTGTCGGGGCTGCCGTCGAAGGCGTTCACCGGGTCGAACCGCGGCAGGTGGAAGAGCCAGCTGCCGTACGAGGACGCCGTCACCGACCGCGCCCCGCGCAGCTCGGCCACGGTCTGGCTGCCGGTGCCGGTGGTGGGCAGGATCTGCCGCGGCGGCTCGCCCGCGTTCTGCGCCGCGTCCGGCGCGTTGCGCTCGTCACGGGTGTACGTGTACGACGTGTTGGCGTTGACCAGCCCGAACCGGGTGTCCGCCCGCCGCAGTCCGTCGCCGACCACCTGGACCGGCGGCGTACCGAGCCCGGGGCGGTTGTCCCCGGTCAGCACGCTCGCCCGCCCCCGCAGCCGGGACGCCAGCGGCAGCAGCGCCTCCGGTCCGCCGGAGACGACGGCCGTGCCGGCCACCGGCCGCAGTCCGGCCGGGCCCGGACGCGCCACGTCCACGCCGCCGGGCCGGTAGATCTCCACCGCCCGCTGCCGCGGATACAGCGCCTCCACCTGGAGCGGGGTGTCCGGGGCGATCCGGCCGCCGGTCGTCATCGGCCCGAAGCCCGTCACCCGCTCGTACCCGGACTGCTCCAGGGTGCGCTTGACGGTCGCCGTCGGCACGGCCCCGATCTGGTCGGGGTCCAGGTCGTTGCGGACGACGACGTAGAAGATCCCGGCCCGGCCGAGGTAGTCGGCCAGCCCCGGCACCTGGCCGCCGGTCGTCAGCGCCTGCTCCACGGCGTCCATCGCGCGCCGGTTGCCGGGCGTGCCGAACGGCACGTAGTCCCGCTGCGCCCAGCGGGAGCGGGCGACGACGTCGAGGGGCTGGTCGACGGTCGAGCCCCAGGTGTAGAGGCCGTGCGCGGTCGCCGGGGCGACCAGCACCCGCGCGTCGGGCGAGTACGTCTTCATCCAGTCGGCGGTGGCGCGCCAGTACGCGGGGATCTCCTTGAAGGAACCGGGGCTGAGGATCGAGCCGTTGAGGTACGGCCACATCAGTCCCGGCAGCACCAGCACGGCCGCGGCAAGCGGGGCGAACCGGCGCCCGCGCACCGGCCGCGCCCCGCGCGCCTGGGCGGCCACGCCCGCCAGATGCGCGAGGCCCAGCACCAGCGCCAGCGCCAGGCCCGTCTGGAACTTGTAGATGTTGCGGAAGGGGGCGAGCGGGCCGTCCAGCCAGTCCCGCACCACCCCGTGGAAGGGCGCCCCGAACGCCCCGCCGTACCCGGCGAGCAGGACCAGCGCGAGCGTCAGCACGGTCAGTACCAGCCACCGCCGCTCCGGCATGTCCCGCCGGGCCAGGCCCGCCAGGCCCAGTCCGGCGGCGAGCGCCGAGCACACGATCACGACCGCCGAGGACACCACGGTCCAGCCGGCCGGCAGCCAGGGTTCGCCGAAGTTGAGGTAGGCGACCCAGTTGCCGCCGCCGCGCAGGGCCTCCGTCGCCGCCATCGTCTCGGTCGTGGTCCGCGAACTCTCCACGTAGGGAAGGAAGTTCTCGCCGTAGGCGGCGAGCAGCAGCAGCGGGACCACCCACCACGCCGTCGCCAGGACGACACCGGGCGCCCACCAGCCGATCAGCCCGCGCCGCCGGGGGCCGGGCGGCCGGGACAGCAGGTACAGCCCGGCCGGCAGCAGCGAGGCCAGCGTGGAGGTCGCGTTGACGCCGCCCATGAAGGGGACGAGCAGCGCGGAGCGCAGCGCGGCGACCCGGGCCGTGTACCGCTCGTCCGCCAGCGGCAGCAGCACCCACGGCAGGAAGGCACCGGGCAGGGCGGCGGCCGAGGTCGATCCCACGACCGCGGTGAAGACGGGCCACAGCGCGTAGGCGACCGCCGCGACCAGCCGCGAGGCCGTGCTGCCCACCCGCAGCCGCTCGGCCAGCCGCAGCGCGCCCCAGAAGGCGACGGACACGATCAGCGACAGCCACAGCCGTTCCGCGAGCCACACCGGCAGCCGGACCAGGTCGGCGAGCCAGTAGAACGGCAGCATCGGCCACAGATATCCCGCGTACTGGTCCTGGATTCCGCCGAAGCCGCCCTGGTCCTGCCAGAGTTGGCCCAGATCGGTGAGGAACCGGCCGGGGTCGACCGTCACCCCCAGCTTGGTGTCGAAGGTCTGCCGCCCCGGTCGCACCGCCAGCAGCAGCACGAACACCACGGCCCAGAACCCCAGCAGCCAGCGCCGCGAGCGCGGCCCCTCCGGCGGACCCGAGGTGTCCGCGGGGGCGGGCACGGCCGCCGGGGGAGGAGCCTGGACCGTGGTCGTCGTCATGGTGGGCACCGCCTGAGGATGAGGAGGAGGTTCCAGGTCGCGAACTCGCGGACGCCGGGCGCCTTCACGACGGCTTCGGCGAGGAACGGCCAGTAGCGGGAGCGCGCCGACACGACCTCCACGTCGTCGCGGGCGCGGACCTGCCGCAGGGTGGTGCCGACGTGCACGGCGAAGAGGTTCTCGCCGAGGGTGTGCTTGGCCGCCCGTCCGGTACGGCGCCGGTAGCGGGCGCGGGCCCGCTCGGCGCCCAGGTAGTGCCAGGGCGCCCACTCGTGACCGCCCCAGGGGGACAGCCAGTTGGTGAACGACACGTAGATCAGCCCGCCCGGCCGGGTGACCCGGGCCAGTTCACTGAGGAACGTCTGCGGATCGGCCACGTGCTCCAGCACGTTGGAGGAGAACGTGACGTCGGCGGCGCCGTCGCGCAGCGGCAGCAGGTATCCGTCGGCGACGACGGCGCCCTCGGGCGGCACGGCGCCGAGTTCGCGCACGTCGGGTTCGAAGAGGAAGGCGTGGGCGCCGCGCCGGCGGAACTCCTCGGCGGCGTGCCCGCTGCCGCCGCCGACGTCGACGACCGTGCGCCCGGCGACGGGACCGCCGTAGGACTCGACCTGGTCGGCGGAGTCGCGGGCGAGCAGCGCGTAGCAGGACTCGGGGTCGTCCTGCTCGTGCAGGAAGGCCCGGAAGAGGGCGAGCGAGCGGCGCAGGGACGGGTCCTTGAGGACCGGGCGGGCGGGGGCTCCCGCGCCGGGGTGCGGGTGGGGGCGCGCGCTGCCCGGCGGGCCGGTCCCGCTCCTAGGGCGCATGGGCGTCATGGCTCCTCACCGCCTCACCGGCGACGGTGCGGAACTGGCGCACCGTCCGCTCCCACCGGTAGCGCGCCGCCCGCTCCCGCGCCGCCTCGCCCAGCAGCGCCCGGCGGCGCTCCGACAGGGCGAGCGCGCACCAGGCGGCCGCGAACGACGACTCGCCGCGCGCCAGCACACCGGTCTCGCCGTCCCGCACGGAGTCCCGCAGGCCGGGCACGTCGAAGGCGACGGCCGGGGTGCCGCGGGTCGCGGCCTCGGTGACGACGAGCCCCCACCCCTCGATCGCGGACGGATGCAGCAACAGCCATGCCGCGCACAGCAGTCGGTGCTTCTCCGCCTCGCTGACACGCCCCGTGAACTCGACGCCGGGACCGGCCAGCGCCGCCAGCCGGGCGCGCTCGGGCCCGTCCCCGACGATCACGAGCCGGCCGCCGGTCACCGGCCGCACCCGCTCCCACAGCCGCAGCAGCAGATCGATCCGCTTGTACTCGACGAGCCTGCCGACGGCCACGAACAGCGGCTGCGGCGAGCGTTCGCCCGGTGGGCCCGGTTCCTCGACGCCGTTGTGCACCACGCGGACGCGGTCCCGGTCGACGCCGAGCGCGTGCAGCGCCTGCGCGGTGGACGGCGAGACCGCGACGAGCAGGTTCCGCCGCTGCGTGCCGGTCAGCGCCCACTGCTCCAGCCTGCGGCCGAGCCGCGCGGCGGGGGCGAGCGGGCCGCCGAACCGCATCCCCCAGAGGTCGGTGTGCACATGGTTGACCAGGCACAGGGTGGGGCCGCGGTGCCACAGGGGAGCGAAGTACGGCATCCCGTTGCAGACCTCGACCAGCAGGTCGCAGTCGCCCACCTGACGGGCGAAGGCGGACCGGGCACGCAGGTAGTGGCCGTAGGAGCCGCCCGCGGAGACGACCCGGTAGTCGCGGTGGGCGGCGGGGCCGCCGCACAGCAGGGTGACCTGGTGGCCGAGCCGGGTGAGGCCGTCGGCCAGCCGGTCGACCAGCAGCTCGGAGCCGCCGGCCGACCGGTTCCCCAGGTCGCGGTGAGCGAGGAAGACGATGCGGCGCGGTGCTGGGGGGAGCGCCGGAGAGGAGTGCCGCGACGCCCGGGGGAGGGGGGCGCACAGCGGGAAGGGCACGTGCTGGGGCATGGGTGCTCCAACTCGTCGGGGTGCGGAACTCGGTGTGGGGGAGGGAGGGTTCGGGTTCCTGTGGAGGGATCGGGAGGATCCCGGTCGTATGCGGTCGTCGTGCGGGGGGTGTGGACAGGCCGTGTCCGGGTGGGGTGGGACAGTTTTCGCGGAGCTGTCGCCCACGGCTACTCACCTGCGTGACAATTTCGGGCTTTGTTGTACCTGACGTCACGTCACATCGTGAGTGAGGGCCGGGGCATCTCGACCGTAGGCGGATTTTCGGGGCGCTTGCGCCCACGGACCACCAGAACGCCGCCCACCACCGCAAGCACGGATCCCGCCCCGGCCGCCGCCACCGGCAGCGTCACCCCCACCGCGCGCAGCTTGCCGCTGTCCCGCTTCGCCTGGCGCACCGCGTCCCGCTGCGTGGCCGCGGTGAACGCGATCTTCCTGCTGTCCAGCAGCACCGCCGCGTCCTTGGCGCCGCCAGGCGCCCGCAGGGTGCGGCGCGGACCGGTCTGCGCGTAGATCACCCGGCCGGTGCGCTGGTCCACGACCAGCTTCAGCCCGTGGTTGGAGTACCACTCCTCGGCCAGCACCTGCGGCCGTCCGGGGGTGCCGACGATGCTCCCGGGCACGAGCCGGGTGCCCACCTTACGGGGCGCGACCCGCGCGGTGAACCGGTAGCCCGGGTAGCCCTGGACGCGCTCCGTTCCCTCGTAGCGCAGGGTGACCGTCGTCCGGCCGGTGTTGTCCCACCACTGGTAGGAGCGTTTGGCCACGTCGAAGGGGAACTTCAGATACGCCTCGCCCTCGATGTACGGGCTCTCCCCGCAGCAGTGCACGGGCCGGGTCGTCCTGCGGTCCATCACCCAGCGGTGCGGGGTGAAGTCCAGCGCGTCGTAGGGGTCCGCGGCCGGCAGCGACGTGTCGGTGTCGACGGTGGTGACCACGTCCCAGACGGCGTTGCCGCTGCGCTCGCTCGCCGCCACGTCGCCGCGCACCCGCTGGGTCACGGTGATCCTGCGGTCCGGCACGGTCTTGATCTCGTCGGTGTCGAAGACGCTCCCGGTGCCGCGGTAGACGGCGGTGGTGTCGATGTCGATGGGGTTCACGGCGGCCCGCGGGGTCACGTACCAGGCCAGCATGGGTGCCAGGACCAGCAGAAACGTGCCGAGGCCCAGCAGGATCAGCGAAAGAGGTGAGGCTGTACGGCGCATCCGGCACTCCTGGGGTGTTGACGCTCGGTCGATGCCTGGCCGTTCTGGGCCGGGAACCGTAGGCGGGCTCGCCCGGAGTGTCAATGTCGCCCCGGTCGCGGTACGACGTCTTGACGGGCCGTCACCGGGTGCCGAGACTGGGCCGACAGGCAGGGGCCGGGACCGCACAGGTGTCACCGGGGTGGGGAAGACCTCCGGGACCTTGGGACAGAGAGGCTGACCCTGCGATGTCCAGACTGCTCGCCGCCGCGCTGACCGTCGTGCTCGCCGCCCTGCTCGCGGTGGGCGCCGCGTTCGGCGTCGTCGCGCTGCTGGAAGCGACGCCCGACCAGCCGAACACCCCGCTGATCACCAACGAGCAGGCAGGCGGAGGGAGTTGACCGTGGCAGCCATCCGCTCCACGGCCGCCCCGGCAGCCGCCGCGCACCGCTCGGCCTGGCGCGAGGTGCCCCGCTTCCAGGTCCGCCGGTTCGCCGAGCTGGTCATGGCGGACGCCCCCGGCCTCGCCGAGGAGATCCTGCGCGAGATCCAGCGCGAGTACCCCCATCTGCCCCTGTTCCCCGACGAGTCGGGCGAGCCGATGGCCCTGGTCGGCATCCGCCGCGCCATCGAGGTCTTCGTCCAGCACCTGGAGACCTCGCAGGGCAGACCCACCGTCCCGCCCGGCGTCTTCCAGGAGTTCGGCCGCGGCGAGGGCCTCAACGGCCGCTCCCTGGACTCGCTCCAGGCCATCTACCGCATGGGAGTACGGCTGGCCTGGCGGCGGTTCGCCGAGATCGGCCAGCGCGTCGACATCCCGCCGCCCGCCATGTACGAACTGGTCGACGCGGGTTACGAGTACCTCGACGGCCTCGTCGACCAGTCCGTGCGCGGCTACGCCGAAGCCGCCGCACGCCAGGCCGGTGAGCGGCTGCGACTGCAACGCAGGCTGATGGAACTGCTGTTGTCCGAGCACCAGCGGGCCGACGCGGCGGACGCCCTCGCCGAGCGGGCCGCCCGGATCGGCTGGCCGCTGCCGGGCAGGGTCGCGGTGGGCGTCCTGCTGCGCCCGGCGCGCGAGGCGGTGGCCCCGGCCGTGGGGCAGGGGGTGCTGCTCGACATGGAGTACGAGCAGCCGCGCATGGTCGTCCCCGAACCCGGCGCCGCCGGCCGGCCCGAGATGCTGCACCGGGCGCTGTGCGGATGGTCGGGCGCGATCGGGCCGCCGGTACCGCCGGCCGACGCGGCGAAGTCGCTGCGCTGGGCCGAGGCCGCCGTACGGCTCATGGAGCGGCGGCTGCTGCCGCAGGGCGAGGTCCTGTACTGCACCGAGCACACCGAGGCCCTGGTGCTGCTCCAGCCGGAGGAGCTCATCGACGATCTCGCGGTGCGCCGCCTCGCCCCGCTGGAGAACTGCGGGCCCACCCACGGACGCCGGCTCGCGGAGACGCTGCTGGCGTGGCTGGAGACCAGGGGAGGAGCACCGGAGGTCGCGGCCCGGCTCGGGGTCCATCCCCAGACCGTCCGCTACCGGCTGCGGCAGATCCGCGAGCTGTGGGGCGAGGAGATGGACGACCCCGACCGGCGCTTCGAACTGGAACTGGTCCTGCGCGCCCGGCGGTTGCGCGGCACGCTCGACGCGGCGCGCAGGTAGGGGCCGATCGCCGCAGCCGGCGCGGGTCGCGGTCCCGGCGGCCGGGGCGCCGCCCGGGTCCGCCGGGACGCCGCCCGGGTCCGCCGGGGCGCCCCGACCCTTCTCGGGCGGCGCCCGCCGCCCCTCCTCGTCGTACGAGGTCGTACGAAGTCGTGTACGGGGTAGTACGAAGTCGTACGGGGTCGTACGAAGTCGTACGGGCTTCCGCGGGGACGCCCGCCCGCCGGGGGCGGCGGGTGCCCGCCCACCGCCGCCTGACGCCGCCGCCGGGAAGGTGTGCGGCGGATTCCGGCCGTCCGGTGCTTTCGCGTCCGGTCCGCGCACGGCCATTGCCGGGGGAATCGCACGTTGAGTAGCCTGTGTTCGTTATTCCGATCGGCTGTTGAAATTTCGAACGCAGCCCTTGACACCCTAGGGAGGGAGCCGGACGTGGGACGCCTCGTACCAGCCGTGACCCGGGCTCTCGACATCCTCGAGCTCTTCCTCGACGGGGACGGCACGCTCTCCGCCCCGGACATCGTGCGCAGGCTCCAGCTGCCGCGCACCACGGTGCACGAGCTGGTGACGACGCTCGCCGCCCGGCAGTACATCGTCCAGGTGCCGGGCCAGCCGGGCCGCTACCGCCTCGGTGTCCGGCCCTACCAGCTCGGCAGCCGCTACGCCGAGCAGCTCGACCTCGCCGCCGAGGGCCAGCAGGTCGCCCGGTCCGTCGCCGAGACCTGCGACGAGACCGTGCACGTGGCTATCCTGGAGGGCACCGACGTCATCTACATCGCCAAGGTCGACTCCACGCACGCCGTCCGCATGGTGTCCGCCGCCGGCCGCAGGCTGCCCGCCCACTGCACCTCCGTCGGCAAGATGCTGCTGGCCTCCCTCCCGGAGCCCGAGCTCGACTCCCGCGTCGCCGGCGGAAGCGAGCTCGTCGCCATGACACCGAACAGCATCACCGACCCCGGCGCGCTGCGCGAGGCCCTCGCCGAGATCCGGCTGCGGGGGATCGCCGTGGAGAGCCGGGAGTCCAACCCGGACGTCTCCTGCGTGGCCGCCCCGGTGCGGGACCGCGCCGGGCAGGTCGTCGCCGCCCTGTCCATCTCCGTGCCCATGATCCGCTGGAGCGACCAGCGCCGCGCCGAACTGGAGCAGCTCGCCGCCAAGGGCGCCGCGGAACTGTCCGAGCGCCTCGGCCACCGGAGCGCGGCATGAGCGCGCCCTACGAGGTGGCCGTGCGGGCCGAGGCCGAACTCGGCGAGGGGCCCACCTGGGACGCCGCGAGCGGCCGGCTGCTGTGGATCGACATCCTCGGCTCCCGCCTGCACACCTACGACCCCGTCTCCGGCCGCCGCTCGGTCCGTACGGCCCACCAGCACCTCGGCGCCGTGAAGCCGCGCGCGGGCGGCGGTCTCGTCCTGAACCTCCGCGACGGCGTGGGACTGCTCGACCCGGACGGCGCCTTCCGCTGGCTGCACCACGACCCCGTGCCCGGCCGCCGCGCCAACGACGCCGCCGTCGCGCCGGACGGCTCCCTGTGGGCCGGCACCATGCGCTACGACGAGGCCCCGGGCGGCGGCACCCTGTCCCGGATCACCGCCGACGGCACGGCCGAGGTGGTCCTGGACGACGTGACGGTCAGCAACGGCACGGGCTGGAGCCCCGACGGCAGCCTCCTCTACTACATCGACACGCCCACCCGCCGCATCGACGTCTTCGACCACGCCGAGGGCCGGGCCGTGGACCGGCGGCCCCTGGTCGGGATCGAGGACGGCGCCGGCTTCCCCGACGGGCTGACCGTGGACGCCGAGGGCTGTGTGTGGGTGGCGCTGTGGGACGGCGCCGCGGTACGCCGCTACACCCCCGACGGCGTACTGGACCGGGTGGTGACGCTCCCGGTGCCCCGGGTCACGGCGTGCGCCTTCGCCGGGCCCGGCCTCGGCGACCTCTACATCACGACCGCGCGCACGGGACTGGCGTCCCCGCACCCGCTGGCCGGTTCGCTGTTCGTGGTGCCGGGCGCGGGGCGGGGGCTGGCGCAGCCCGCGTTCAAGGGCTGAGGCCGGTGCCGGTGCCGTGGCCGGTGCCGCGGCCGGGGAGCCGTGCCGGCGTCGCGAGCCGGTGACCGTTCCCGGTCGCAGCGCCACGGCCGGCGGACCCTAGGCCAGCCCGCCCGCCTTGCGTTCCTCCGCCGTCAGGGGCGGCCCGCTCAGCGCCGGCTTGAGCGGGCCGAACAGGGTGGCCAGCAGCACGGACGGGGCGAGCAGCACATGCGCGCCGCGCTCCAGGGACGTCACGTCGGTGACCCGGCGGGCTATCCGGCCGTTCCCGGTGGCGGTGTGCATCAGCCGTCCGACGTAGGCCGCCACGAGGCGCTCCCGCAGCGAGGGCCCGTTCTCCGTGGCGCCGGGGTAGAACACGTCCTGTCCGATCGCCAGATCCCAGGCGGCGCCGACCGGACGGGCCACCGCCCGCTGGACGCGGCGGGCCGTTCCCGGCGCCGCGAGCCCCCGGCGCCGCAGCACGTCCCGCAGGATCACGGCGCTCTGGGCGGCGACGGACAGACCGTGCCCGTAGACCGGGTTGAAGGCGGCGAGGGCGTCCCCGAGGACGACGAAACGATCCGGCCACCTCGGCGTCCGCTCGTAGAAGTACCGGCGGTTGACGGTGCTGCGGGTGACCGACACCCCGGAGAGCGGCTCGGCGTTCTCCAGCAGTTCGCCGATCACCGGGTGCCGCAGCCGCTCACGGGCGAAGGGGACGAACTCCTCCGCCGCCGCGCCGGGTTCGCCGCCGCGGGTGCCGGACAGGGTGACGATCCAGCGGCCCTCCTCGACCGGCAGCAGGAAGCCCGCCCGGCCGGGACCGCCGTCACCCGGGTCGGGCTGGACGTTGACGACCGGGAACCCGTCCCGGGCGTGCTCGGGGGCGAGATGGAGCCGGCTCGCGTAGACCAGGCCGGAGTCGACCTCGCGCCGCCGGGGCGCGGGCAGGCCGAGCGCGGCGAGCCACTGGGGCGCGGAGGAGCCGCGTCCGGTGGCGTCGACGACGAACTCCGCCTCCAGGACGCGCTCCTCACCGTCCCGCGTGCGTACGCGTACGCCCGTCACGCCCGCCGCGGACCCGGTCAGCCCGACCGCCTCGGCTCCCTGGACCAGCTCGACGCGCTCGTCGGCGAGGACCTGCGCGCGGACCGTGGCGTCCAGCAGGTCCCGGCCGGCCAGGACCACATGGTGCGACTCGGGCCAGCGCCGGAACCAGCCGCGCGCCGACAGGGCGACGATGTCCGTGGTCACCGGCAGACGGCGGGCCCCGGCGGCGCGCAGCGCCTCGGTGATGCCGGGCAGCAGCCGCTCCATGGCCAGCACCCCGCCCGACCACAGCATGTGCGCGTGCCGCGCCTGCGGGAGCCCCTTGCGGGGTTCGGCACCCGCGGGCAGCGTGTCCCGGTCGACGACGACGACCCGGTCGGCGAGCCCGGCGAGAGCGCGGGCCGCGAGCATGCCGGTGTGGGATCCCCCCAGGACCACGGCGCGTCTGGTGTCTGGGGCGGGGCGTTCGTTCATGCGGAGGCACTCTCTGCCGGGGCGGCCGCTCGGGCGCGTACCGCCTCGATGTCATCGGGTTGGCGAAGGACCAGCGAGACGGCCTGGATCTCGCGCAGCAGATACGCGGTGTCCGGGCCGGACGCGCCGGTGTCGGCCTGCGGGGACCGCTGCCGGGCGTCGACGGCGTCGAGGATCATCACGGCGGCGGCCAGGGCCTCGGCCCGGCCCGGTGGGCATCCGAGGGAGCGGGCGGCCGCGTGGGACCGGGTGCGCAGCTCCTCGTCGAGGTGCCGGGAGACCTGGAGGAGCGCGTCGCGGATGAACGTCTCCCGGCGGATCAGCCGCAGTTCCGGGGTGCCGCGCAGGGTGAAGGGCTCGCGTCCGCCGGTGACGGACCGCAGCAGCACCGCGAGCGGCCGAAGCCGCCGGTGGCGCAGCCGGATGCGCCAGCGCTCGTGCAGGTACTGGCCGGCGTGCGGGATGATGAAGCCGACCGCGACCAGGGAGGCGGCGACACAGGCGGCGGCCGGCGCGAGGTAGGTGCTCAGCCAGTCCAGGTCGTGGCCGGTCCACCGGGCCACCACGGCCGTGAGCTTGGACGCCCCGAACAGCAGGTTGGTCGTGTAGCCGATGCCCAGGAAGCGCAGGCCCCAGCGCAGCCAGGCGTCGAGGCCGTCGGTGCGGATCCAGTTCCAGATCAGCCGGGCCGTGACGGTGGAGGCCACGAGGTGCGCGACCAGGTAGAGCAGGATCTGCTCGCGCATGAAGGGCGTGGTGGCGTAGTACGTGTCCAGGTCCCGCAGCCGCTCCACGGGGACGTCCGCGAAGGCGAAGAGCACCCACAGGGCGATGACGACGCCCGCGTAGACGAAGACGACCCAGCGGGTGGCCCGGCGGGTGGCGGCCGTGCGGTTGGCGAGCCCGTTGCGCCAGGCGATGATCATGAGCAGCCAGGACGCGCACAGCGCGGTGATGAGCGAATACACCCAGGGCGCCGAGATGTTGGGCACGCCGGTGACGCGGTTGGTCCAGGCGATCGTGCCGGGGGCGGCGAAGACGAACACGGCGCAGGCGAACAGCAGCAGACCGCCGACGGCGCGCAGCAGGGGGTCCCGCCACAGCCGGAGGATGCTGGGCAGCTTGATCGCGAGGGCGGCGGTGAGGGCGACGGTCGGGATCCAGAAGGAGATCTGGAGGTCCCCGAGCAGCTCCGACGCCGTCGGGACCGGGCCGCTCACCGCGCGCCCCGCCCCCGGTAGCCCAACGACCGCTGCACCGGCCCGGGTGCCGGGTCCCCGTCCCGTCGCGCCAGCAGCGGCCGGAACGCCGCCGCCAGCCGGTGGCCGAAGTCGTCCGCCTCGGACTCGTCCCGCTCGCGGGAGCCGTTGCGGGCCGCCACCGCGAGGGCGGCGTCCCGCCAGCCGGGGGTGCCCGCGAAGGCGTCGGCGGCGGCGGTGCCGCTCGTGTGGTGGTGCCCGTGCCGCGCGTGCAGATGCCACAACTCATGCCCGAGGATGACCAGTTGCTGCACGGACTCGGCCCGCTCCTCCACGATGACCAGGTCGAAGTCCTGGAACTCGACCCAGAGCCCGGTCACTTCGATCTCGTCGGGGAACCGCTCGAAGCGCAGCTCGACCGGTCGGCCGCCGCGCCGGGCGCTCATCTCCTCGCACAGTGCCCGGCACAACTCCCTTGCGCCGGAAGGGGGGTGGACCCTGTCGCGCAGGGCGGCGCTCAGGTCGCCGACCAGGTCGCGCATCGCCGCGCCGGGGTGCGTACGCCGCAGCCGTAGCGCCGAGGCGACCCGGGCCGCCGCCGTGCGCGCGCCCGCGATGTCCATCGAACCCCCAGTTCCCCCCGCCGCGCGGCGGGCCGTTCGAGCCTACGCGGCTGCCGGTGGCCACGTCATGTGGTCCGGCCAAGGTAGTTCAACGGCTTACGACCTTCTCCGCGATGCCTCGCCCCGGCGGGCGCCGGAGGACACGGCTCCGCCCCCGCGGTGTCCTACGCGGTGTCCTACGGGTACGCGGACGAGGCTCCGCCTCGCGCGGCACCGCACCGGACGCCGCGAGCCTCCGGCAACCCCTCCCGGCCACCGCCCTAGCCGGCCTGCCCCATCCCCGCCGCGTTCGGCCAGTGCTGGGCGTGGGGCCAGCCGGTGGCCGGTGCGGGGGACAGCCCCGGGCCGGTGGTTCCCCGGACCTGGGCCGCGGTGAGGCCGCCGCGGGCCGGCACCCCGGGCGGAGTGGGCCCCGGCACCACGGCCGCGGCCGGGGCCACGGGTGTGGGGTGGGCGGGCGGCGGCGGGACGGCCGGCGCGGCCGGTATCGGGGCGGGAGCGGGCATGGGCGCGGGAGCGACCGGAACCGGCACCGGGACGGCGACGGGCATCGGGGCGGGCATCGGGGCCGGGGCCGCCGCGGCGGGTGCCACCGGGACCGGGGCGGGCATCGGCAGACCGGTGGCCCGCGGCGGTACGGCCGCCGCCGGCGGCGTCGGGGCGGCCATCCCCATGGCCTGCGCGGCCAGGCCCTGCGTACCGGCTCCGTTGGTGGAGCCGACCAGCCGGTCCACGGCCGCCGTACCCGAGCTGTAACCGGTCCCTTGGCCCGGCTCGGATACGGCGGCTCCCCTCCCGGACCCGTAGAGCACCTGCTCCAGGCCGGACACCAGGCGACGCACATCCACCTGGGGGCGCACCACGAGCCGCAGGAAGCGGCTGGACGAACCGATCTTGTTGCCGCACTCGCGGACCAGTATCCGGTGCTCGGTGAGCAGCCGGTCGCGGACCACGGTGCCCTCCGCGCCCAGGGGCAGGCGCACGAACAGGAAGTTGCCCTGGGACGGGTAGACCGTCAGACCGGGCAGCTCGGAGAGCAGGCCGGCCATCTCCTGCCGGTCCTGGCGCACCAGTTGGAGGCTCTGCGCGTACTCGGCCCCGTGCTCCCTCAGCATGAACACCACGTGCTCGGCGAAGGAGTTGAGGTTCCACTTCGGCAGCATGGTGCGGATCATGCGGGCGAGCGCGGGGTTGGCGACCAGGTAGCCGAACCGTACGCCGTGCAGGCCGAAGTTCTTGCCGAGGCTGCGCAGGACGATGACGTTCGGCCGCAGCATGGCCTCCCGGACGACCGAGGGCTCCTGCTCGGCGTCCGCGAACTCCAGGAAGCTCTCGTCGATCACCACCAGGTCCAGGTCGGCCATGGCGTCCATGAACTGCACGAGCGCCTGCTTGTGCAGGTAGCCGCCGTCCGGGTTGTTGGGGTTGCAGACCACCGCGACCCGCGTCCCCCTGGCCCGGATGAACTCGGCGTAGCGTGCGAGGTCCAGCGCGAACCCGCCGGCCTCCTGGAGCGGGAACATGTCGACCCGCTTGCCGGTCTCCATGGGCTGGTCGGTCCAGCGGCCGAACGTGGGGACGGGGACGGCGAGGGACTCCCGGACCATCAGATGGTCGATCCAGGTGATCAGCTCGGTGGAGCCGTTGCCCATCGCCACGCACTGCGGCGGCAGCTGGAGCAGGCTGCACAGTTCGGCCGTGATCGTGTCGGCGCTGCTCGGGTAGTACGTGATGATGTCGCGCAGCTTGCCCGCCATGTCGTCGAACATGGCCGGGGTGGGGAAGTACGGGTTGCAGGGGATGCAGAAGTCGACCGGGCCGGCCCCGTCGCCGCCCTCGCGTGCCAGCGCCGCCATCGACGGGCTGTGTGCCGCGGTGCTGCGGAACAGCGAGGTGACGTTGTCGGCCATGGAACCTCCGTAGGGGGCGGGCCCGGCGGGGACGACCGGGCCCGTCGTCTCTGGGGTGGCCCGCGCGGGGGAGCACGGGCCACCCCTGAGTACGGAGTCAGGGGTGACGCCGTTCAACCCCTGGGGAATCGGGGGGAATTCGTGTGCGGTCCGTGAAGAACCGTCAGAACGGACGCTCCGCCGGACCGCGCGCGGACCTCACCGCGTGAACGAGTGGACCGTGCTCGACCGGTACGTCCGCCCGGGGCGCAGCACCGTCGAGGGGAACGCCGGCTTGTTCGGCGAGTCCGGGAAGTGCTGGGTCTCCAGGCACAGCGCGTCGCCCTGCCGGTAGGCGCGTCCGCTCGGGCCGACGAGCGTGCCGTCGAGGAAGTTGCCCGAGTAGAACTGCAGCCCCGGCTCGGTGGTCGCGATGCGCAGAGTGCGCCCCGAGGACGGGTCCTTCAGCGTGGCGACCCACTCCGGGCGCGGTGAGATGCCCTTGTCCAGCACCCAGTTGTGGTCGATGCCCTTGCCGTACAGGAGTTGCCGGTGGGCCTCGCGCAGATCCGCCCCGACCGCCTTGGGGCGCCGGAAGTCGAAGGGGGTGCCGGTGACGGGGGCCAGCTCCCCGGTGGGGATCAGACCGGCGTCCACGGGCGTGTAACGGGAACCGTCGATCTTCAGCACGTGGTTCTCCACCGTGCCGCTGCCCTCGCCCGCGAGGTTCCAGTACACATGGCTGGTGAGGTTGACGACGGTGGCCCGGTCGGTGGTGGCGGCGTAGTCGATGCGCCAGTCGCCGTACCGGGTGAGCGTGTACGTCACCCGGACCTTGAGCGTGCCCGGGTAGCCCATCTCGCCGTCGGCGGACGTGTAGTACAGGTGCAGGCCCACGTCGGAGCCCCTGGTGAACGGCTCGACGTCCCACACCCGCTTGTCGAAGCCCCGGGCGCCCCCGTGCAGGCTGTTCTCGCCGTCGTTGACGTCGACCTGGTAGGTCCTGCCGTCGAGGGTGAACCGCCCCTTGCCGATCCGGTTGCCGAAGCGGCCGATCAGGGCGCCGAAGTAGGGGCTGGAGGACGCGTAGTCGGCGATGTCGTCGAAGCCGAGGGAGACGTTGGCGTACCGGCCGCGGCGGTCCGGGACCTCCAGGGACTGCACGACGCCGCCGTAGGAGAGGACCTTCAGCCGGGTGCCGCCGTTGGCCAGCGACCAGCGGTGGACCCTGGTGCCGTCGGGGAGCGTGCCGAAGAACGACTTCACCGGGGCGTCGCCCGCCGCGGCGCGCGCACCGCCGGCGGTCGCGGCGGTGATCCCCGCCGCCGCGGCGCTGGCGATGACCGTACGTCTGCTCATGTCCATGTGCGGCTCCTTTTCGGGAAGGAAGAAGGGCCCCACCGCACGGCGGGGCCCCTCACGTGGACCTACGAACCGACCTTGCGCTTGTTCCACACGTCGAAGCCGACCGCCGCCAGCAGCACCAGGCCCTTGATGACCTGCTGCCAGTCGGTGCCGATGCCGACGAGGTTCATGCCGTTGTTCAGCACGCCCAGGACCAGACCGCCGATGATCGCACCGAGGACGGTGCCGACGCCACCGCTCATCGACGCGCCGCCGATGAACGACGCGGCGATCGCCTCCAGTTCGAAGTTGAGGCCGGCCTTGGGAGAGGCCGCGTTGAAGCGGGCGGCGAAGACCAGACCCGCCAGGGCCGCGAGCATGCCCATGTTCAGGAAGACCAGGAAGGTGACCTTCTTGTCCTTCACGCCCGACAGCTTCGCCGCGGGCAGGTTGCCGCCGATCGCGTAGATGTGGCGGCCGACGATCGCGTTGCGCATCACGTAGCCGAAGCCGACGAGCAGCACGCCCAGGATGAGCAGCACGATCGGCGCGCCCTTGTAGCTGGCCAGCAGCATCGTCAGCGTCAGGATGGCGGCGCCGAGCGCGACCAGCTTCAGCAGGAACAGCTTGAAGGGCGGGACGTCCAGGGAGAACTCCTGCTGGCGGCGGCGGTCGCGGAACTCCTGGAAGACCACGAACGCGATCATGGCGAAGCCGAGCAGCAGGGTGAGGTTGTGGTAGTTCGTGCTCGGGCCGACCTCGGGCAGGAAGCCGTTGGCGACCTTCTGCAGCCCCTCGGGGAACGGGCCGAGGGTCTGGCCCTGAAGGAAGATCTCCGTCAGGCCGCGGAAGATCAGCATGCCCGCCAGGGTCACGATGAAGGAGGGTATGCCCCCGTACGCGATGAAGAAGCCCTGGGCCGCGCCCGCGAGCGCGCCGACCGCCAGGCACAGCAGCACCGCGAGCGGCCACGGCATGTCGTTCCTGACCATGAACACCGCGGCCATCGAGCCGACGAACGCCGTCAGCGAGCCCACCGACAGGTCGATGTGACCCGCGATGATCACCAGCATCATGCCGATCGCGAGGATCAGGATGTAGCTGTTCTGCAGCACCAGGTTGGAGACGTTGCGCGGCAGCAGCAGGTCGCCGTCGGTCCACACGGCGAACAGCACCACGATCAGGCCGAGGGCGATCAGCATCCCGTACTGGCGCATGTTGCGGCGCAGGCCGTCCAGCACCAGCTGGAGCAGGCCGTCGGCCCCGGCCCCCGCGCTCTTGCCCGGCGGCGCGGGGGCCGGGGTCTTGGCGGTCACATCCGTGCTCATCGGGTTACCTCTTTGTCCTTCGTCATCTGACGCATCAGCGATTCCTGCGACGCCTCGGCCCGCGAGAACTCGCCGGTCAGCCGCCCCGCGGCCATCGTGTAGATGCGGTCGCACATGCCGAGCAGCTCGGGCAGCTCGGAGGAGATGAAGACCACCGCCTTGCCCTGGGCGGCCAGTTGGTCGATGACCGTGTAGATCTCGTACTTGGCACCGACGTCGATACCGCGCGTCGGCTCGTCCAGGATCAGCACATCGGGACCGGCGAAGATCCACTTGCTGAGGACGACCTTCTGCTGGTTGCCGCCGGACAGCTTGCCCACCGGCTCGAAGACGGTCGGCGCCTTGATGTTCATGGAGGTGCGGAAGCCCTCGGCGACCTGCCGCTCCTCGTGCTCGTCGACCACGCCCCGCTTGGCGACCTTGCCCAGCGCGCTGAGCGAGATGTTGCGGTTGATGGTGTCGATGAGGTTGAGGCCGTAGTGCTTGCGGTCCTCGGTGACGTAGGCGATGCCGTGCTTGACCGCCTCGGGGACGGTCCTGGTCCGGATCTCCTTGCCGTCCTTGAGGACCGAACCGCCCTGGTAGCGGCCGTAGGTGCGGCCGAAGACGCTCATCGCGAGCTCGGTGCGGCCGGCGCCCATGAGCCCCGCGATGCCGACGATCTCCCCGCGCCGCACCTGCACCGAGACGTCGTCGACCACCTTGCGCTGCTGGTCGATCGGGTGGTGCACGGTCCAGTTGCGGACCTCCAGCGCCGGGGCGGCCCCCTCCTGCGGGTGGTGCGGGGTGCGGTCCGGGAAGCGGTGCTCCAGGTCCCGGCCGACCATGCCGCTGATGATCCGGTCCTCGGTGGTCTGCGCCGCCTTCACGTCGAGGGTCTCGATGGTCCGGCCGTCGCGCAGGATGGTCACCGAGTCGGCGACCTTGCGGATCTCGTTGAGCTTGTGGGAGATGATGATCGAGGTGATGCCCTGCTTCTTCAACTCCAGGATCAGATCGAGGAGTTTGCCGCTGTCCTCGTCGTTCAGGGCCGCGGTCGGCTCATCCAGGATGAGCAGCTTCACCTTCTTCGAGAGCGCCTTGGCGATCTCCACGAGCTGCTGCTTGCCCACGCCGATGTCGGCGACGCGGGTGTCGGGGTGGTCGCTCAGACCGACCCGGCGCAGCAGTTCGGTGGCGTGCCGCAGCGTCTCCGTCCAGCTGATGATGCCCCGGGTGGCGTGCTCGTTGCCGAGGAAGATGTTCTCCGCGACGGAGAGGTACGGCACCAGCGCCAGCTCCTGGTGGATGATGACGATGCCGCGCTGCTCGCTGGCCCGGATGTCCTTGAACTCGCAGACCTCGCCCTCGAAGAGGATGTCCCCCTCGTAGGTGCCGTGCGGGTGGACGCCGGAGAGGACCTTCATCAGGGTCGACTTTCCGGCGCCGTTCTCCCCGCAGATGGCGTGGACCTCGCCCTGCCGGACGGTCAGCGTGACGTCCGACAGCGCCTTGACGCCGGGAAAGGTCTTGACGATCGAGCGCATTTCCAGGACGGGTCCCGCCATGGTCGTGCCTTCCAATCAGTAGGAGCCGGCGGTTACTTGAGGTCGCTTTCCTTGATGTAGCCGGAGTCGACCACCGTCGCCTGGTAGTTGGCCTTGTCGACGCTGACCGGCGTGAGCAGGTAGGCGGGCACGACCTTGGAGCCGTTGTCGTAGGTCTTCTCGTCGTTGACCTCCGGCTTCTTGTCGTTGAGCACCGCGTCGACCATGCTGGAGGCCACCTTCGCGAGCTGGCGGGTGTCCTTGTAGACCGTCATCGCCTGCTCGCCGGCGATGATCGACTTCACCGAGGCGACCTCGGCGTCCTGGCCGGTGACGACCGGCAGCGGCTTGCTCTTGGAGCCGTAGTCGTCCGACTTCAGCGCGGAGAGGATGCCGATGGAGATGCCGTCGTACGGCGAGAGGACCGCGTCGACGCGCTGGCTCTTGTAGGCCGAGGTCAGGATGTCGTCCATGCGCTTCTGGGCGGTGCCGCCGTCCCAGCGCAGGGTGGTGACCTGGTTCAGCGCGGTCTGCCCCGAGCGCACGACGAGCTGCTTCTTGTCGATGTAGGGCTGGAGCACCTTCATGGCGCCCTGGAAGAAGTAGCGGGTGTTGTTGTCGTCGTTGGAGCCGGCGAACAGCTCGACGTTGAACGGGCCCTTCTTGGAGCCGTCCTTCAGGCCGAGCTTGTCGACGATGTAGCCGCCCTGGAGCTCGCCGACCTTCTCGTTGTCGAACGAGGCGTAGTAGTCGACGTTCCCGGTGCCGAGGATCAGGCGGTCGTAGGAGATGACCGGGATGTTCGCGTCCTTGGCCTGCTGGAGCACGTTGTTCATCGACTTGTTGTCGATGGCGGCGACGATCAGCGCCTTGACACCCTGCGTGATCAGGTTCTCGATCTGCGAGACCTGCTGGTCGGGGTCGTCCTCGCCGTAGACCAGCTTGGTCTTGTAGCCCTTGGACTTCAGGTCGGCGACGACGTAGTTGCCGTCGGCGATCCACCGCTCCGAGGACTTCGTCGGCATCGCGATGCCGATGGTGGCTCCCTTGGTGCTGCCCGAGTCCTGCTTGCTGCCGCCCTCACCGCTCTGGCCGCACGCGGTCAGGGTCAGCGCGAGGGACGCGGCGGAGGCTATGGCGGTGAGTGCGGCTCTGCGAGTACGCATGGTCATCATCCTTGATGTGAGTGACAGGTCTCGGTCCGGGTGGGGCGAGGACGCGTCGGGGGCGGTGCGGGTCGACCGAGGGTGTGTGGGATTGTGTTCGACTGCGTCCGCTTCTGTGAAGAGGGTTTGTCCGGAACGTTATGCGGGAGTGTCGAATCGAGTCAGAGTTCCGGGCAGCCGCGAACCGAGAGGCGCCATGTCGCCGCCGGCTCCGTGCCGTGCGAGCAGGTCCAGGGCCAGCCGGCCGCGCCGCACCCGCTCGCGGGCGGTGGACAGGGCCAGGTCCCGCAGATGGTGTCCGTAGGGGTAGATTCCGGGGGCCTTGGACAGTCCGAACTTCAGATAGAGCGGTGCGCCGCGCCGGATCAGCTCGGCGACCTCGTACATCCGCACATAGCCGCCGAGATCGTCGGGGGCCTCGATGTACATGTCCATGGGGGCGGCGGAGACCCGGCGGATCTCCGTCAGGTGGTCGAGCGTCAGATCGCTCGGCACGTTGACCGAGTCCGCGCCCAGCCGCTCGTACACCTCGTAGGCTGCCGGGTTGACCGGGCCTATCAGGGCGCTCACCTTCAGGGTGGTGTCGGCCGGGATGGTCCCGGCGCTGCGGGCCCGGTGCAGCGTCCACAGCACGCCCTCGTCGGCGACCAGGAGGCACTTGACGCCCAGCTCCGTCGCCCGCACGGCGTCCTCGACGCAGCCCGCGACGGCGTCGTGGCCGCGGGCGCGCAGACCGCCGCCGCGCGAGTCGGTGCGGGTGGAGCCGCCGATGTCCCAGGTGCCCCGCGGGCCGGTGAACAGGCAGAGCTCGATGTCGCGTTCGGCGGTGGCCTCGGCCATCTCCGTGATCTCGGCGTCGGTCAGCATCCACACCCCGCTGCCCTGGCTGATCCGGTGGATCGGCACGTCCAGCCGCGAGGCTTCCTTCAGGACGACGGCGAGCGCTTCGGGGCCCTCGCACGAGGGGATCTCGGTGCGCCAGCGCCCGCCGCCCGGGAAGGTGTGGGGCGAGGCGTCGGCGGGGGAGAGGTCGGGCCCGCCCAGGCCCAGGGGGGCGAGCACCCGCTCACCGGGTCGGCGGGCTGCGGAGGCGTCGGTCACAAGCTGTCCTTCGTGTTCGGTGTGTCGGAGGTTCGCCGCTCGGGGGGCGCGGTGCCGGGGGGTACGCCGGTACGGGGACGGTCAGGTCGGCCCCGTACCGGCGTACGGCTGGGGCGTGGCTCGAAAGTGGCGTCGTCCGCCCGCAGGGCACGCCGCCGGGCAGACGGGACTTTCGAAACACGTTCTAAGGGCGCAGGAGGACCTTGCCCACCGCCGGATCACCCGAGCCGACGAGTTCGATGGCCTTCGGGAACTCCTGGAGCGGCAGCTCGTGCGTCACCAGCGGCAGCGGGTCGAGCAGCCCGGCCCCGAACACCCGTACCGCGTGCGCCCAGGCGGCCGGCGGCGCACCGAAGACGGTGTGCACCTCCAGCTGCCGTACGACGAGGTCGGTGGGGTCCAGGCCCGGCGCGCCCGGCGCCGGGATGCCGGTGAGCACCAGCCGCCCGCCCCGCCGGAGCAGGGCGGCGGAGACCCGCGCGGCGTCGGCGGACCCGGCGGTCTCGATCACCACGTCCATGTCGTCCGGGAGCGGCTGGTCCTTGGTGCGGAAGGCGGTGGCGCCGAACCGCCGGGCCAGCTCCTCGCGGTCGCCGCGGGTGCCGACCACGAGCAGTTCGGCGGGGGAGGCCGCCTTCAGGAACTGCACGGCGAACATCCCGAGCGTCCCGGTGCCCACGACGGCCACCCGCTCGCCCGGCAGCGCGTTCGCCCTGACCGCCGCGGCGGCGACGCAGGCGGCCGGCTCCAGCAGGGCGGCGGCGGTGAGGTCGCAGTCGTCCGGCAGCGCGTGCAGCAGCCGGGCCGGGAGGGTGAGCGTGCCGGCCATCGCGCCGGGCAGCGTGAACCCGGTCTCCTCGTAGCCCGCCTCGCACAGCGTGGTCTCGCCCGCGTGGCAGCGGTCGCACACCTGGCAGTTGCGGAAGCCCTCGCCGACCACCTTGCGGCCGACGAGCGAGCCGGGCACGCCGGCGCCGACGGCGGCGACGGTCCCGGACCACTCGTGCCCCGGCGTGAGCGGGTAACGGACGTACCCCTCGGGCCGGTTGCCCTGGTACAGCTCGCGGTCGCTGCCGCAGATGCCGACCGCGTGGACACGCACCAGCGCCTCGCCGGGACCCGGTTCGCGCGGGGTGTGCGCGACGAGCCGGTGCTCGCCGGGCGCCTGGACGACGACGGCGGTGCTCACTGGGTGCCCTTGGGCTTGCGCTGCTCCCAGCCCTCGGCCCACAGGTCGAAGCGGGCCTGCTGCTGCGGGAACTCCGCGGCGGCGTCGACGTCGAGTTCGACGCCGAGCCCGGGGGCGTCGGAGAGGTGGAAGCAGCCGTCCTCCGGGTCCACCTGCGGCGCGCCCTTGACGACCTTCTTGATCTCCGCGTCGGCGAAGTCGTTGAAGTGCTCCAGGATCTTGAAGTTCGGGGAGGTGAAGCCGACCTGGAGCGAGGCGGCGGTCAGCACGGGCCCGCCGACGTTGTGCGGCGCGACGAGCATGTAGTGGGTCTCGGCGGTGGCGGCGAGCTTGCGCGTCTCCCAGATGCCGCCGACGTGGCCGACGTCGGGCTGGATGATGTCGACGGCCTGGCTCTCGAACAGCTCGCGGAACTCGATGCGGTCGTGGATGCGCTCACCCGTGGCGACCGGGATGTCGACCTTGGCCGCGACCTTCTCCAGTGCCTTCAGGTTCTCCGGCGGGCAGGGCTCCTCCAGCCAGGCCGGGTTGAAGGGGGCGAGTTCGCGTGCGAGCCGCACGGCGGTGGCGGGGGAGAAGCGGCCGTGCATCTCCAGCATCAGTTCGGCGTCCGGCCCGATCGCGTCGCGCACGGCCTCGATCAGCGACACGGCGTACAGGCTCTGCTCGTGGTCCAGCTCGAAGTGACCGGTGCCGAACGGGTCGATCTTCAGCGCCCGGTACCCGCGCTCCCGCACGCCCTGGGCGGCCTTGTGGTACGCCTCGGGGGTCCGCTCGGTGGTGTACCAGCCGTTGGCGTACGCCTTGACGCGGTCGGTCACCTTGCCGCCCAGGAGCTGCCAGACCGGCACCCCGAGGGCCTTGCCCTTGATGTCCCAGCACGCCATCTCGATCACGGCGATGCCGGACATGACGATCTCGCCCGCGCGGCCGTAGTCGCCGTACTTCATGCGGCGCACCAGGTCCTCCGCGGCGAACGGGTCCGAGCCGAGGATGTGGTTGGCCTCGGCCTCCCGCAGATAGCCGAGCAGCGCGTCGGTGTGGCCCAGCATCCGGGTCTCACCGACTCCCGTGATGCCCTCGTCGGTGTGCACCTGGACGTAGGTCAGGTTGCGCCACGGCGTCCCGACCACGTGTGTGCTGATTCCGGTGATGCGCACGGCAGTTGCCCCTTGCTGCGTCGTCGGCTCTTGTGGGTGTGCAGTTCGCGAGTGTTCGAGATTTCGTCACACGTTCGAAATGCTGACGTGACAGTAGGGAGCGTGCGGGAGGGGTGTCAATGGGTCGCGCGCATAACGGTTTCGACACCGCTTTCGCCACGGATTCCGGGCGGCCCGTCGCGGAGTGTGGAGGGCGTGTCTGGCGTGTCCCGCCATGTCCGTCAACTGGGCGTGCTCGAACGGACAGTTGTCCACGGAACATTCACAGCCGCGACTAGGAACCCCGCGTCCCGGGAACCTAGTCTTCCCGCGTCATGGACTACTGCACCCCGTGCCGACGGCACCTGAATGGCGCCCTCGCGTGTCCGGGCTGTGGCGTCGTGATCGAAGAACCGCGCGTCCACGCGGGCTCCTTCGGCGGGGGCCGCGCCCAGTGGGCCGAGCACGCCGGGACGGCGCCGGGAGGCTACGCCACCGCCCCCGCGCCCGGCTACGGGGAGCAGTACGGCCAGGAGCGCCACGAGAGCGCCGGACACGGGCCCGGCGCCTACGGCAGCCCTCGTGGCGACCTCCATGGCGACCTGCGTCAGGACGCGCCCGAGGAGCCCCCCGAGCCCGCGGAGCCCGCGGCGGCGGCCCCCGCCGGGCCGGGC
>NZ_AGBF01000091.1 GCF_000225525.1 Streptomyces zinciresistens K42
CGGCACCGGTGCCCGGTCCGGAGCCTTCGCCCGTGCCGCCGGAGCCGCCGCCGCCCGTCGACTCGTCGCGCCCGCCCGGCGCCTGGCTGATCGCCGGACCGGAACCGGAGGGCCCGGGGGTGATCACCGAGTGGGTGGGATTCTTGCCGTCGGTCCCGCCGCCCGAGTCGTTCTTGCGTCCGCCGCCGCCCGAGGTGAGCAGCCAGGCACCCAGCAGCGCCAACAGGGCGCACACGGACAGCAGTACGGCCCTCCGTCGCCAGTAGATGGAGGAGGGAAGCGGCCCGACCGGATTGCGCAGAGATCCCACGGCGCAAACTGTACGAGAGATCGGGGCGCCGTCTTGCTCCACCCGCCGCCCGGCGGCAACTTTTCCGGATCATCATCCCGGAAACCGCCCGCCGGCGGCCCCGCCCCCGCCTCCTTCCGCCCCGCCCGGCACCCGCCGATCACCGAAGGTGACGGCGAAGACCCCGTCACCCACCGTCTGTCACCACGGCAGTGAGGAAGGTGCCGGGCTCCGGAGGGGCAGTGGTGACCCAAGCGGGCGAGGGGCGGGCAGAGTTGGCCGCCGCGCGTGCGCGGCCGGGGTGCGGGCGCACGGCGGCGAACGGCGCGCGCGCCCCGCGTACGTCCGGGCCGCCAACGCACCGGCACCGCCGCCTACCCGCCCCGCGGCCCCCGACGTGGCAGGATCGGGAGGCCATGACTGCGCCCACGAAGCCCTCACCGGACAGCTCCGCCCCCGCACGCTCCGGCAGCACGCCCGGGGACGAGCTGCACAGCCCGGTCATCGACTGGTTCGACGACAACGCCCGCGACCTGCCCTGGCGGCTGCCCGAGGCCGGCCCCTGGGGCGTGATGGTCAGCGAGTTCATGCTCCAGCAGACGCCGGTGAACCGCGTCCTGCCGGTCTACGAGCAGTGGCTCACACGCTGGCCGCGCCCCGCCGACCTCGCCAAGGACGCGCCCGGCGAGGCCGTCCGCGCCTGGGGCCGCCTCGGCTACCCGCGCCGCGCGCTGCGGCTGCACGGCGCCGCCGTCGCCATAGCGGAACGGCACGGCGGTGACGTACCGACCGACCACGCCCAGCTCCTCGCCCTGCCCGGCATCGGCGAGTACACGGCGGCGGCCGTCGCGTCCTTCGCCTACGGCCAGCGCCATCCCGTCCTCGACACCAACGTCCGCCGCGTCCTCGCCCGCGCCGTCACCGGCGTGCAGTACCCGCCGAACGCCACCACCGCCGCCGAGCGCAAGCTCGCCCGCGCGCTGCTCCCCGACGACGAACGCACCGCGTCCCGCTGGGCCGCCGCGTCGATGGAGCTCGGGGCGCTCGTGTGCACGGCGAAGAACGAGTCGTGCCACCGCTGCCCGATCGCCGCACAGTGCGCCTGGCAGCTGGCGGGCAAGCCCGCGCACGAGGGCCCTCCGCGGCGCGCGCAGACGTACGCCGGGACCGACCGCCAGGTGCGCGGCAAGCTGCTCGCGGTGCTGCGCGAGGCCCACGCGCCCGTGCCGCAGTCGGCCCTGGACCGGGTGTGGCACGAACCGGTGCAGCGCGCCCGCGCGCTGGACGGGCTCGTCTCGGACGGCCTGGTGGAGCCCCTGCCCGGCGGGCTGTACCGGCTGCCGCTGAGCTGACGCACCGGCGGTTCACAGCCCGGCGGCTCCGTCACGGCCGCCGCCCGGCCGAGCCGGCACCCTCACACGGACATATAGGAATATAAGCACCTCAACTCCCTTACCGTTTTGCCGGTTTCCTGATTCCGTTACACAACCGACGGACAGCCGAGCGCCGGCCGCAGGCTGCTTCGGACAGCCCCGTGACAACGCCTCCGTAGCTTCGTTCCCGTACCCGGCGGACCGGGTCGACCACGAATCACAGGCAGTGACACCGACGGGCCGACAGGCCCGCCGGCACGGGGAATCGGGAGGCGGTCACCATGGCGCAGGGCGAGGTGCTCGAGTTCGAGGAGTACGTCCGCACCCGGCAGGACGCGCTGCTGCGCAGCGCACGCCGGCTGGTCCCCGACCCGATCGACGCCCAGGACCTGCTCCAGACCGCGCTCGTGCGGACGTACCACCGCTGGGACGGCATCGCGGACAAGCGGCTCGCCGACGCCTACCTGCGTCGCGTCATGATCAACACGCGGACCGAGTGGTGGCGGGCGCGCAAGCTGGAGGAGGTCCCCACCGAGCAGCTGCCCGACGCCTCGGTCGACGACGCCACCGAACAGCACGCGGACCGCGCCCTGCTGATGGACATCCTGCGGGTGCTGGCTCCCAAGCAGCGCAGCGTCGTGGTGCTGCGACACTGGGAGCAGATGTCCACGGAGGAGACCGCCGCCGCCCTCGGCATGTCGGCGGGAACGGTCAAGAGCACGCTGCACCGGGCGCTCGCCCGGCTCCGCGAGGAGCTGGAGAGCCGCGATCTGGACGCACGCGCGCTGGAGCGTGAGGAGCGGGAGCGTTGCGCGGCGTAGGGCACCCGGACGGAGACGAGGACTGCGCGGAACCCGGCCGCTCCCGGCCCCGGCCGGCGGTCGGCCGGGGGACCTCGCAGGCGGCGTTCACGGCGATGGCCGCGGTCGCCGCCCTCGCCCTTTTCCTCGCCTCGTGCGCGACCGGCGGCACCGGCGCGCGCGACGAGGGCCCCGCCCACCCCGACGCGGCGGACGGCCCCTCCGTGCAGTCGGCCGCGGCCGCCCCCTCCGCCTCGCCCGTGCCCGACCAGAAGGAGGCGGTCCGGCTGGTCCAGAAGGACCCGGAGGTCTCGGGCGAGGTCAAGCGCGAGCTCAGGCCGTGCGTCTCCGACGGCTACCCGGTCGACATCTCCTACGGCGACCTGACCGGCGGACCCGCCGACGACATCGTGGTCAACGTGCTGTCGTGCGGCGACGCGGTCGGTGTCGCCTCGTACGTCTACCGCGAGCAGGGCGGCGCCTACCGCAACGTCTTCAAGGCCGAGGAGCCCCCGGTCTACGCCGAGATCGACCGCGGCTACCTGGTGGTGACCCAGCAGGTGTACGCGAAGGACGACGCGGTGTCGAACCCCTCCAGCGAGAACGTGATCTCGTACCAGTGGACGTCGCAGCGGTTCGTGCGCAAGTACAGCACGCGCACCGACTACGGCACCCTGGACGACGGCGGCAGCGGATCGCCCGCGCCCGCCGGCTGAGCCCCGGCCCGCCGCGGGGCAACGGCTCGGCCGCTCCCCGCGTCCGTGAAGGACAAGACACCCGACGCACGACCGGAAGAACACGAGGACTGAGCACCGGGATGGCAGAGCAGACCCACGTCCTGTTCGTCGAGGACGACGACGTCATCCGCGAGGCCACGCAACTGGCCCTGGAGCGGGACGGTTTCGCGGTGACCGCGATGCCCGACGGGCTGTCCGGCCTGGCGGCGTTCCGGGCGAAGCGCCCGGACATCGCGCTGCTCGACGTGATGGTGCCCGGCCTGGACGGGGTGAGCCTGTGCCGCCGCATCCGCGACGACTCCACCGTGCCGGTGATCATGCTGTCGGCGCGGGCGGACTCCATCGACGTGGTGCTCGGCCTGGAGGCGGGCGCGGACGACTACGTGACCAAGCCGTTCGACGGCGCCGTCCTCGTCGCGCGGATCCGGGCGGTCCTGCGCCGGTTCGGGCACGCGGGCGGCCACGACCGCGGGGAGGACGGCGGTTCCGCGGCCGGCGGCGGGCTGCTGTCCTTCGGCGACCTGGAGGTGGACACCGAGGGCATGGAGGTGCGCCGGGCCGGGGAGCCCGTCGCGCTCACCCCGACGGAGATGCGGCTGCTGCTGGAGTTCTCCTCGGCGCCGGGCACGGTGCTCTCCCGGGACAAGCTGCTGGAGCGCGTGTGGGACTACGGCTGGGGCGGGGACACCCGGGTCGTCGACGTCCATGTGCAGCGGCTGCGCCAGAAGATCGGCCAGGACCGCATCGAGACCGTCCGCGGCTTCGGCTACAAGCTGAAGCCCTGAGCGGGGGCGGCCATGCGGGGGTTGTTCAGAGGACCGGCTCCGTCCGGCGCGGCGGGCCCGGATCTCACGGACCGTGCGGGGATCGCGCGCCGGGGCGCGCCGACAGGGGCGCGCACCACCGGCCAGGAGGGCTCACGCGGGGGCGCGCACGTCCCCGGGAGCGGTCGCAAGGGACTGCGGGCGCCGGTCGCGCGCGACGGCGGACGCGTGGCCCTCCGTACCGGGCTGCGCTGGAAGCTGAGCGCGGCCATCGCGCTGGTCGGCGCCCTGGTGGCGGTCGTACTGAGCCTGGTGGTGCACAACCAGGCCCGGGTCTCGATGCTGGACAGCGCCCGCGACCTCGCGGACGAGCGCGTCCAGATCGCCCAGCGCAGCTTCGAGCAGTCCAAGCGGCTCAACTTCCCCAACGCCACGCTCGACGACCCGGCGCTGCCCGCGCCCCTGCGCGAGAAGGTCGAGGAGGGGCGGCGGGCGACCTATGTGACCGAGAGGGCCGGCGGCGTACCCGACATCTGGGCCGCGGTGCCGCTGACCAACGGCCATGTGCTGTCGCTGCGCACCGGCTGGACCGACCGCAGCGAGCGGATACTCGCCCGCCTCGACCAGGCCATGATCATCGGATCGATCGCGGTGGTGCTGGGCGGCAGCGCGCTCGGCGTGCTGATCGGCGGGCAGCTGTCGCGCAGGCTGCGCAAGGCGGCGGCCGCGGCGAACCGGGTCGCGGGCGGCGAGCCGGACGTACGGGTGCGGGACGCCATCGGGGGCGTCGTCCGGGACGAGACCGACGACCTCGCGTCCGCCGTGGACGCCATGGCGGACGCGCTGCAGCAGCGGCTGGAGGCCGAGCGCCGGGTCACCGCGGACATCGCGCACGAGCTGCGTACGCCGGTGACCGGGCTGCTGACCGCGGCCGAGCTGCTGCCGCCGGGCCGGCCCACCGAACTGGTCCTGGACCGGGCGAAGGCCATGCGCACGCTCGTCGAGGACGTGCTGGAGGTGGCGCGGCTGGACAGCGCCTCGGAGCGGGCCGAACTGCAGGACATCCTGCTGGGCGCGTTCGTCGCCCGGCGCGTGGCGGTCAAGGACCCCGCCATCGAGGTCCGCGTCGTCCACGAGTCGGAGGCAACGACGGATCCCCGGCGCCTGGAGCGGGTGCTGTTCAACCTGCTGGCCAACGCCGCGCGGCACGGCAGGCCGCCGATCGAGGTCACGGTCGAGGGGCGGGTCATCCGGGTCCGCGACCACGGTCCCGGCTTCCCCGGGGCCCTGCTCGCGGAGGGACCGAGCCGGTTCCGCACCGGCAGCAGCGACCGCTCGGGGCGCGGGCACGGACTCGGCCTGACGATCGCGGCGGGGCAGGCCCGCGTCCTCGGCGCCCGGCTGACCTTCCGCAACGTCCGCCCCGCGGGCGCCCCCGACGAGGTGCCCGCCGAGGGCGCGGTGGCCGTCCTGTGGCTCCCGGAGCACGCCCCGACGAACACCGGCAGCTACCCGATGCTGCCGTGACCGCGAGCGGCTGAGCCTCCCCGGCCGGGGCGCGGACGCCGCGGCGGGCGGCGTCTGCCGCGGCGCCGGTGCCGCGGCCGGGGAGGCTCAGCCGCTCGCGACGCCCGGCAGGGCCCCTCGCCGCGTGGTCGCCTCACCCGGGTACGTCCGGTACGCGGACGAGGCTCCGCCGTGCGAGGCACGGCACCGGACGCCGCGAGCCTCCGGCACACCCTCCCGGCCACCGCACTAGGGCCTGTGTGGAGTTGTGATCTCGTGGGGCCCCGGCTCGGGAGGGTCGGGGCCTTTGGAGTAGAACGGTGGGGTGTCTCGACCTCAACTTTCGGATACCGAGTGGGAGTTCGTGTCCCCGTTCCTGCCGGTCGGTGAGTACGGGCCGTACCCGGAGAATCTGCGGGCGCACTTCGAGGGCGTCGTGTGGCGGTTCAGGAACGGTGCGAAATGGCGGGAGTTGCCCGAACGATTCGGGCACTGGTCCACCGTTTACGGCCGGTTTCGGCAGTGGCGGGATGCCGGGGTGTTCACCGCGGTGTTCCAGGGTGCGATCGCCGAGGCGGCGAAGCGGGGCCTGGTGGACCTGTCGCTGGTCAGCGTGGACTCGACCACGGTCCGGGCCCATCACGATGCCGCCGGGATGATCGTGAAGCCCGAGACCCTGGACGCGCTGGAGAAGGCCGCCGCGGAAAAAGGGGCGCCGGCCAGGGACAAGACGGGCAACTGGACCCGGAGCGGGAAGAACGACGACGGGTGAGGCGTCGCCGCAAGGCCCGACTCGCCGCCGCCGACCTGGGGCGTTCCCGCGGCGGACTGACCACGAAGACGCACCTGTCCTGTGTGCCGCAATGCCTGCCTCTCTCGCTGAAGATCACTGCGGGGCAAGCCGGGGACAGTCCGCAGTTCATCCCCGTCCTGAACGAGATCCGCGTCCCCGGCCCGGTCGGCCGGCCCCGCACCCGGCCGGACGCAGTCGCGGGCGACAAGGCGTACTCGTCCCGCAAGAACCGGTCCCACCTGCGTAAACGCGGGATCAAAGCGGTCATCCCCGAGAAGAAGGACCAGGCCGCCCACCGCAAGAACCGCGGCTCACGCGGCGGACGGCCCGTCACCTGGGACAAGCAGATGTACAAGCTCCGCAACAGCGTCGAACGCACCATCAACAAGATCAAGGACTGGCGCGGTCTCGCCGTCCGCTACGACAAAAAGCCTGAAAGCTACCAGGCCGGACTCGAATTATGCGCCGGCCTCCTCTGGATCCAATACCTCGGATCACAGCCTTGATCACAACTCCACACAGGCCCTAGGACTGGGGGCCGGCCCCCTTGAGGGGGACCTCCTTGACGAACAGGGCGGCCGCCAGGGAGGCCACGGCCACCACGGCACCCAGCAGGAACGCCGAGTGCGTGCCGGAGGACACCGCGTACTGGTACGCCTCGCGGGCCGCGTCCGGCAGCTTCGCGAGGCTCGCCGCGTCCAGCTGCGCCGACTGCTCGGTGACCTTGGACCCGATGGAGCCGGCCCGCTCGGACATGACGTCCTGCACCCGGTTGTTGAACAGCGCGCCCATGATCGCGACGCCGAAGGAGGAGCCGAGCGTGCGGAAGAGCGTGGTGGACGAGGACGCGACGCCCATGTCCTCCATCTCGACGCTGTTCTGCGCCACCAGCATGGTGATCTGCATCAGACAGCCCATGCCGAGGCCGACCACGGCCATGAACACGCCGGACGTCAGCCGGCTCGTGCCGGTGCCCATCGTGGACAGCAGGTAGAGGCCGACGACCATCAGCGCACTGCCGGCGATCGGGAAGACCTTGTAGCGGCCGCTCTGGGTGGTCACCCGGCCCGCGACCATCGAGGTGACCAGCATCGCCCCGAGCATCGGCAGCAGCAGGAGCCCGGAGTTGGTGGCGGACGCGCCCTGCACCGACTGCTGGTACAGCGGCAGGAACAGGGTCGCGCCGAACATCACGAAGCCGGTGATGAAGCCGATCAGGGACATCAGGGTGAAGTTGCGGCTGCGGAATATGTGCAGCGGGACGACCGGCTCGGCGGCCTTGGTCTGCCAGAACACGAACCCGACCAGCGCGGTGATCCCGATGGCGGCGAGCTCCATGATCATCGCGGAGGTCCAGGCGTACTCCGTGCCGCCCCAGGTGGTCACGAGCACGATCGCGGTGATTCCGACGGTCAGCAGCGCCGCGCCCAGGTAGTCGATGCGCGCCCGCGCCCGCTTCTTCGGCAGGTGCAGGACGGCGCTGATCGCGGCGAGCGCGACGACGCCGAGCGGGAGGTTGATGTAGAAGGCCCAGCGCCAGCCCCAGTGGTCGGTGATGGTGCCGCCGACCAGCGGTCCGCCGATCATGGCGAGCGCCATGACGCCCGCCATCATGCCCTGGTACTTGCCGCGCTCCCGCGGCGGGATCAGATCGCCGATGATCGCCATGACACCGACCATCAGTCCGCCGGCGCCCAGTCCCTGCACCGCCCGGAAGGCGATGAGCTGCCCCATGTCCTGGGCCATGCCGCTCAGCGCGGAGCCGATCAGGAAGAGCACGATCGAGGACATGAACATGCCCTTGCGGCCGTACATGTCACCGAGCTTGCCCCACAGCGGGGTGGAGGCGGCGGTCGCCAGGGTGTACGACGTCACGACCCACGACAGGTGCTCCAGGCCGCCCAGCTCACCCACGATGGTCGGCATCGCGGTGCCGATGATCATGTTGTCGAGCATCGCGAGCATCATCGTGATCATCAGCGCGAGCAGGACGACCCGTACGCTCCTGGGCTGCTTCTCGGTCTCGTCCCGCCGCCCCTGCGGCTGGGCCCGCCCCGCCGGCCCCGTGTCGAGTGCTGTCGCGTCCGCCATCGTCGTCTTCCCACTCCCCGGCTACTTACTTGCCGCCCGGCTAGTTGTCTACACTGGAAGGTAGGCGCGTAACTAGCCGGGCGTCAAGTAAGTTTTGTGGAAAGCCGAGGGGTACGAGGATGGGTGGCACCATGGACGGCACCAAGCACCGGCGCCGCGGGGACACCCGCCAGCGCATCCAGGACGTGGCCCTCGAACTCTTCGCCGAGCAGGGCTACGAGAAGACCTCGCTGCGCGAGATCGCCGAGCGGCTGGACGTCACGAAGGCGGCCCTGTACTACCACTTCAAGACCAAGGAAGAGATCATCGTCAGCCTCTTCGAGGATCTGACGCAGCCCATCGAGGAGCTGATCGAGTGGGGGCGGCGGCAGCCGCACTCCCTCGCGACGAAGCAGGAGATCGTACGCCGCTACAGCCAGGTGCTGACCGGCGCGGCCCCCCTCTTCCGGTTCATGCAGGAGAACCAGGCGACCGTGCGCGAGCTGAGCATCGGCGAGATGTTCAAGAACCGCATGCTCGGCATGCGCGAGATCATCATCGACCCGGACGCCGATCTGGTCGACCAGGTGCGCTGCATCAGCGCCCTGTTCACGCTGCACGCCGGGATGTTCGTGCTGAAGGACCTGGAAGGCGACCCCGAGGACAAGCGCAGGGCTGTCCTCGAGGTCGCCACCGACCTGGTCACCCAGGCGCATCAGGGCGCCTGAACGGCCCGGTGACTCAGATCGTCAGACCCTTGGCCCGCAGGAAGGCCACGGGGTCGACCGCGGAGCCGTAGTTGGCGGTCTTGCGGATCTCCAGGTGGACGTGGGGACCGGTGGAGTTGCCGGTGTTGCCGGACCGGGCTATGTGCTGGCCGGTCTTCACCTTCTGGCCGATCTTCACGTCGGCGCGCGACAGGTGGGCGTACTGGGAGTACGTGCCGTTGGCGTGCTTGATGACGACGGCGATGCCGTACGCGGGACCGTCGCCGCCGCCGTTGCCGCCGGCCTTGACCACGGTGCCGGCGCGGACGGCCTTGACGCTGGTACCGGTCGGAACGGCGAAGTCCTGGCCGCTGTGGGTGGCCTTCCACATGCCGCCGGCCTGCGCGTAGCTCGCGGACTTGGCGTACTTCTTCACGGGCTTGACCCACGCCGGAGCCTTCTTGGCGGCGGCCTTCTTCGCCGTGGCCTTCTTCGCCACGGCCTTCTTGGCAGCGGCCTTCTTGGCGACGGCGCTCTGGGCCTGTACGGCGGTGGAGGTGCCGGTCGCGGAGTTCATCTCGGCGGCGACCGCGCCTCCGGCGCCCAGCACGACCGAGGCTCCCAGGCCGGCGGCCAGGACAGCGGCACGGGTGCGGAACGCGGACGTGCGGGGCGAACGGAAGGAGAAGCGCGGGGACATGCGAAACCTCACGGGGACGACAGCAGATGAAAACCACCCGACGCTCATGCGCTCACCGGATGGCTATCCCTTGGTAACCCCGACACCGCCCAACCCCAAAACGTGTGATCTACGACGGAATATAGTATGTCATCCTGAAAATCAACGGACCTTGACAGATCCAGCAATACGGACGAACAGGTATACATCCCTACGACTACCGCAGACCGAGGAGCGGAATGCCCGGTTTGCCCGTGATGACGTTTCCACTATTCCCGCTAGTAACGGACAAATCGCCTGTGCCGCATGTCACCGCCCAGCGCAATCGAAGGACCCCGGAATGTGACCGGGGCTACGCCGCCCGGCCCGAATCTCGGTAACAAATCCGCGCCCAACTATGTGAGGGACGCCTCAAGTTGAGCTACCGTCCGGTAACCCGCTGGTTCCTCACCAGCCATCACGAACCACGAACATGCACGCGACACCCGCAGCGCACGTGACGTGAGAGGACCCCCCACATGACACTCCGCCCCTGGGCGCGCCGCTTCGCGGTCGGTACCGCCTCCGCCGCCGCCCTCGTGGCCTTCGCGGTCCCCGCCGATGCGGCGACTCCGACCGCGGACACCTCGGCCGGCACCGCCACGACGGCCGCCGTGGCGGCGTCGGCGGCGGCCGTCGACTACGCGACCTGGCAGAGAGACTGCCAGGCGGTCATGGACCAGGCCATGCCGTATCTGAAGCAGCGCATCGCCGACACCCGTCCGGGTGAGAAGCAGGCGATCGTCTTCGACATCGACAACACCACCCTGGAGACGGACTTCGGCTTCAGCTACCCGCAGCCCGCCAACAAGCCCGCCCTGGCGGCCGCCAAGTACGCCCAGGACCGCGGCGTCGCGGTCTTCTTCGTGACCGCCCGCCCCGGCATCATCTCGGGGGTCACCGACTTCAACCTCACGTACGTCGGCTACAAGGTCTCCGGCCTCTACGTGCGGGGCTTCTTCGATCTCTTCAAGAACGTCGCCGACTACAAGACGGCCCAGCGCGTCGACATCGAGAAGCGCGGCTACACGATCATCGCGAACATCGGCAACAGCGCCACCGACCTGTCGGGCGGCCATGCCGAGAAGACGTACAAGCTGCCCGACTACAACGGCCAGCTCTCCTAGCACCGCGCGGCGGCACGCCGAAGGGGGCCGGTGCTGGCACCGGCCCCCTTCGGGCTGCTGAGGCTTACGCCTCCTTGCTCAGGTTCGGACCGCCCGGCCCCGCCGCCTGCTCGATCGGCGGGACGTCCGGCAGGGCCGACTTCTCCTCGCCGCGGAAGGTGAAGGTCTTGGTGTCGCCCTCGCCCTCCGTGTCCACGACCACGATGTGACCGGGACGCAGCTCGCCGAAGAGGATCTTCTCCGACAGCGTGTCCTCGATCTCCCGCTGGATCGTGCGGCGCAGCGGCCGCGCGCCCAGGACGGGGTCGTAGCCCTTCTTGGACAGCAGTTCCTTGGCGGACTGGGAGAGCTCGATGCCCATGTCCCGGTCCTTGAGGCGCTCGTCGACCTTGCCGACCATGAGGTCGACGATCTTGAGGATGTCGTCCTGGGTCAGCTGCGGGAAGACGACCACGTCGTCGACGCGGTTGAGGAACTCGGGCCGGAAGTGCTGCTTGAGCTCGTCCGAGACCTTGTTCTTCATGCGCTCGTAGTTGGACTTGGTGTCGCCCGAGGCCGCGAAGCCCAGGTTGAAGCCCTTGGAGATGTCCCGGGTGCCGAGGTTGGTCGTCATGATGATGACCGTGTTCTTGAAGTCCACGACCCGGCCCTGGGAGTCGGTCAGACGACCGTCCTCCAGGATCTGCAGCAGCGAGTTGAAGATGTCCGGGTGGGCCTTCTCGACCTCGTCGAACAGGACCACGGAGAACGGCTTGCGGCGGACCTTCTCGGTCAGCTGGCCGCCCTCTTCGTAGCCCACGTAGCCGGGGGGCGAACCGAACAGCCGCGACACCGTGTGCTTCTCGCTGAACTCCGACATGTCGAGGGAGATCAGCGCGTCCTCGTCGCCGAAGAGGAACTCGGCGAGCGCCTTGGACAGCTCGGTCTTACCGACGCCGGACGGGCCGGCGAAGATGAACGAGCCACCGGGACGCTTCGGGTCCTTCAGACCGGCGCGCGTACGGCGGATCGCCTTCGAGAGCGCCTTGACGGCGTCCTTCTGGCCGATGACCCGCTTGTGGAGCTCGTCCTCCATGCGCAGCAGACGCGAGGACTCCTCCTCGGTCAGCTTGAAGACCGGAATGCCGGTGGCGGTCGCGAGGACCTCGGCGATCAGCTCGCCGTCGACCTCCGCGACGACGTCCATGTCGCCGGCCTTCCACTCCTTCTCGCGCTTGGCCTTCGCCGCCAGCAGCTGCTTCTCCTTGTCCCGGAGGGAAGCCGCCTTCTCGAAGTCCTGGGAGTCGATGGCCGACTCCTTGTCGCGGCGCACGCCCGCGATCTTCTCGTCGAACTCGCGCAGGTCCGGCGGCGCGGTCATCCGGCGGATGCGCATCCGGGAACCGGCCTCGTCGATGAGGTCGATCGCCTTGTCCGGCAGGAAGCGGTCCGAGATGTACCGGTCGGCCAGCGTCGCGGCCTGGACCAGCGCCTCGTCGGTGATGGAGACGCGGTGGTGGGCCTCGTAACGGTCGCGCAGACCCTTGAGGATCTCGATCGTGTGCGGCAGCGACGGCTCCGCGACCTGGATGGGCTGGAAGCGGCGCTCCAGGGCCGCGTCCTTCTCCAGGTGCTTGCGGTACTCGTCCAGCGTGGTCGCACCGATGGTCTGCAGCTCACCGCGGGCCAGCATCGGCTTCAGGATGGAGGCGGCGTCGATGGCGCCCTCGGCGGCACCCGCACCGACCAGCGTGTGCAGCTCGTCGATGAACAGGATGATGTCGCCGCGGGTGCGGATCTCCTTGAGGACCTTCTTCAGGCGCTCCTCGAAGTCACCGCGGTAGCGGGAGCCGGCGACCAGCGCGCCGAGGTCCAGGGTGTAGAGGTGCTTGTCCTTGAGGGTCTCGGGCACCTCGCCCTTGACGATGGCCTGGGCGAGGCCCTCCACGACGGCGGTCTTGCCGACGCCGGGCTCACCGATCAGGACCGGGTTGTTCTTGGTACGGCGGGACAGCACCTGCATGACCCGCTCGATCTCCTTCTCGCGCCCGATGACCGGGTCGAGCTTGGACTCACGAGCGGCCTGGGTGAGGTTCCGGCCGAACTGGTCGAGGACCAGGGACGTCGAGGGGGTGCCCTCGGCAGGCCCGCCGGCGGTGGCGGTCTCCTTGCCCTGGTAGCCGGAGAGCAGCTGGATGACCTGCTGCCGCACCCGGTTGAGATCGGCGCCCAGCTTGACCAGGACCTGGGCGGCGACGCCCTCGCCCTCACGGATCAGGCCGAGCAGGATGTGCTCCGTGCCGATGTAGTTGTGGCCCAGCTGAAGGGCCTCGCGGAGCGACAGCTCCAGGACCTTCTTGGCACGGGGGGTGAAGGGGATGTGCCCGGACGGGGCCTGCTGGCCCTGGCCGATGATCTCCTCCACCTGCTGGCGGACCGCCTCGAGCGAAATCCCGAGGCTCTCAAGGGCCTTGGCGGCGACACCCTCACCCTCGTGGATCAGGCCCAGGAGGATGTGCTCGGTGCCGATGTAGTTGTGGTTGAGCATCCGGGCTTCTTCCTGAGCCAGGACGACAACCCGCCGCGCGCGGTCGGTGAACCTCTCGAACATCGTTAATCGCTCCTCAGAGCGGTCAGGCAGTGGGGGGAACTTCCCCTCCCTGTCCTTCCGCAGCTTAGTCCCGCAAGCGGGGACCGCTCATTCCAACTGCCGACACCGTCGATGGCCTCCTGACCCCGAACGCCGACATCTGCTCCAACCCGATGGTGCGAGACGATGTTCCCGCAGGCCAGGTGGTTACCCCCACCATCAGTACGCCGATGGCGAACGTGAGACTCACCGTCCTGCGTGTCGCCCCCTCCCACTAGGGATGTCTTACCCGCCGGGACTGACACTCCATGCCGCGCCCCCCGGTTCCCTCCGCTACGGGCGAACACCCTTGCGCTGCCTCACACCCCCGGGCGCCCCCGATTCCGGGACTCTCCGCGCCCGCGGCGCCACCCAGCGTAACCCGCACGTCCATTCGGCGGTTTCACCGGACATGGTCGGTCCCCGCCCCGCGCGCAGTGTGGACTCCGCCGCGATCCCGCTCCCCCGTCGGCCGCTCGACGCGGGCGATCAGGTCCGCGGGTGGTACGAGAAGGAGCTGGGCTGGCCGGTGCTGGCCGCCGCCGGGGGAGGCCCGCCGCTGCTGCGGGTGGGGGTGCGCTTCGACGTCCTCGACGTCCCGGCCGGGGCGGGCCGCGCCGCCCTGCGGCATCTGGGGCCGCACTCCCCGGTGGCCGCCCAGGGGGACCGGCTGCGCCTGCTGGTGGCCGCGGGCAGCGCCGTAGAGGTGCCGGGGGTGCTGGACTGGCTGGAGTGGGGCTCGCTGCCCCTGGATCTGCTGCCGCTCGGTGAGGGCGCCCTCATGGAGGCGCCGCGGCCGCCGGTGCCGTTCAGCGCCGCGCGAGACGGGGCGCGCCCGGCGCCGGGCCGGGGTCCGGGGCCGGAGGGCGGTTCACGGCGCTCCGGTCCGCCGGGGAGCGGTGCGCCGGGGAGCGGTGCGCCGCGGCCGGTGCCGCTGGGCCGCTCGGACGCCGTGCAGGGGGCCGCCGTGTGGCTGCGGCCCCCCGAGCCTGGGGGCGGGACCGAGGTCTCGCTGCCGACGCTGTCGGCCGTCGGGGGCGGTGGGGGCGCCCCCGATCTCGTACGGGTGCTGGACACGGTGGCGACGCACTGCCACCGCCTGCGGCTGCGACGCGCGTGCGCACAGCCGGCGGTCTGTCCCTAGCTCAGGCGTTGGCCTTCTCGTACGCCTCGCGAATGGACGCGGGAACACGGCCGCGGTCGTTGACCTCGTATCCGTTCTCCTTCGCCCACGCGCGGATCTGCGCGGTGTCCTGGCTGCCGCCGGAAGCGGCGCGCGCCTTTCCACGGCCACCCGAAGCGCGGCCCCCGGTGCGGCGCCCGCCCTTCACGTAAGGCTCGAGAAGGCCACGGAGCTTGTCCGCATTGGCAGTCGTGAGATCGATCTCGTATGTCTTGCCGTCCAGCGCGAACGTCACGGTCTCGTCCGCCTCGCCGCCGTCGAGGTCGTCGACAAGAAGGACCTGAACCTTCTGTGCCACCGGATTTCCTTTCATCGATAACTTGAGGGGCCCGGGGTCTCGGCGTCCGCCGTTACGCCGCCCCCCTGTTATATGCAGTACTGCAGTACGTCGGAAAGCAAACCGCTTTTGCGGGAAAAACACAAACCCTTGGGAGAGACCCCGCGGCAGCAGCGGTCCGGAAACATGTGCGTTTCGGACATAGAGACCCTGGGCATGACCGTTCGGGCGGAATACGGCTTGCCCGTGCCGACGATCACAGATGCAGAAGCATCCGGCTGTTGCCCAAGGTGTTCGGTTTCACTCGTTCGAGACCGAGGAACTCCGCGACACCCTCGTCATAGGAACGCAGCAGCTCGGCGTAGACATCGGTGTCGACCGGCGTCTCGCCGATCTCGACGAACCCGTGCCCGCCGAAGAAGTCCACTTCGAAGGTCAGGCAGAAAACCTTGCGGACACCGAGCCAGCGCGCGGTGTGCAGCAACTTCTCCAGCACCCGATGACCGACACCCGCGCCCTTCAGGCCGGGCTTCACGGCCAGCGTGCGGACTTCCGCCAGGTCTTCCCACATGACGTGCAGCGCGCCGCAGCCGACGACCTCGCCGTTGTCGTCCCGCTCGGCGACCCAGAACTCCTGGATGTCCTCGTAAAGCGTGACCGTGGCTTTGTCGAGCAGGATGCGGCGCTGGACGTACTCATCAAGGAGACGCCGCACCGCCGGGACATCCCCGGTGCGTGCCCGGCGTACGGTGATGGCATTTGCGGTGACTTCTGGGCTCCCCGCCGCGGGGCTCTCGGCGGAGTGGCTCTCTGCTGGCATGAGCGGACGCTATCGCCCGGCGGGCCCGCCCGTGGAGCCGGGGTTCTCGACGGGGTTCTCACCAGGGGTATCGGCGGGCGTATCCACGGGGGTATCGGCCGCCGTATCTCCGCGGGTATCCGGCGCGGTATCGGCACCCCGGGTATGCGGGCGGCCGCTATCGGGGCCCCCTGCGGTTGCCGCCGCGGGGCGCGTATCGGGCGGCTCCGCGGGTTCGGGCGTTTCCGGGCCCTGCACGATGCGTACGGCGTCCCGGAGGGCCTCGCGCTGTTCGTCGCTCATCATGCCGAAGAAGGCGACGAGCGCGGCGGCGGGGTTGTCGCTCTGCGACCAGGCGTCGTTCATCAGGGCCGCGGAGTAGGCGGCCCGGGTGGAGACCGCCTCATATCGATAGGCCCGGCCTTCCGCCTCGCGGCGCACCCAGCCCTTCTGATGGAGATTGTCCAAAACGGTCATCACGGTGGTGTACGCGATGGACCGTTCCTGCTGGAGATCTTCCAGGACTTCTCGAACGGTCACCGGGCGGTTCCACTTCCACACCCGCGTCATGACCGTGTCTTCGAGTTCTCCCAAGGGGCGAGGCACAGCTCAGCACAATAGTGGGAGATCCGGTCGTTCGCGTGCCGGACGGGCTTTTGTCCTGCGAATGGGGACAAAAAAGGCGCGCGCCGCTGTGTGCGGGCGCGCGCGGGGCCGGGGCTCGGAGCGTGCGGGGCGCGGGGCGCGTGCGGGTGTACGGCGCGCAGGGTCCGCGCCGTCGCTCAGGCGTCCGGCTGGGAGGGGGTGGTCTGGCGGGCCGCCTCCGCTCGGGCCAGGGCGGCGTCCACGGCCGCGTCCTCCTTGGCCTTGGCGGCTCCGCCCTGGGTCCTCACGATCACCCTGACGAGCGCGATGAAGAACGCGGCCATGACGACCGGCGGGAGCAGCGCGGAGACGTATTCCATGGATCCAGGGTAGCCAGGCGGTGCCGGGCGGACGCTCGGGGGGTACACCTGGGCGTCCGCCCGGGGTGGGGCGCGCGTTCCCGGGTCGGCGTACGGCGCCCGGCCTGTACGCCTGCACGCGTGCCCGTGTCAGCCTGCCGCGAGCTGCCGGGGCGGGGCGGGCTTGCGGCGGGGGAAGACCTCGCCGGGGGTGGGGATGGGGCGATTCGGCTTCGGCGCGGCGGGGGTGGGCTCGGGGGTGGGCCGGGGGGCGGCCGGCTTCTCCGCGGGGCGCTTCCGCGGCGGCTTGGCGGGCTCCTGTCCGGCGGCCTGGGCGGGCAGGACGGCGGCGGACGGCCGGCCGGTGCCGGCACGGCCGCCGGGGAGGGCGTGGAGGTGGGAGCGGGCCGGGGGGACGGCTGCGGGGGCGGGGGGCCGGCAGCGGGTGAGGAGGGCGGCCGCGGCGGGGTTGCCGCGCAGGGCGCCGAGGGCCGCCAGGTCGTCTGCCGTGGGGTGGTGGCCGGCGGTCAGGGCCTCTTCCAGGAGGGTGAGGTAACCGGACGCGGTGCCGGGGAGGGCGGCGCGGTAGCGGGCCAGGTCCGCCACCAGGAAGGCGCTCAGCCGGGCGGCCTCGCGGGTCGCCTCGTCCAGCGAGGCCGCCAGGTGGAGGCAGTCCTCGGCATCCTCGGCCGGGGCGGGACCGGGGTGGAGGGCGAGGGCGAGGGCGCGGCGGAGCACACGCAGCTCCTCCGGGCCGAACGCCATGGCGCCGCGGGTTCCGTATGGCGTGGGCATGCGGCGACGATACGCGCTAATCAGACAAACCAGGCATAGGGGGAGGGTTTGGCGTGGCGTGAGGGCGTGGTGTGGGGGCATGGTGTGGGGGCTTCCGGGGGGCCTCCGGGGGGTGGGGGGCCTCCGGGGGGGTGGGCCGTCCGGGGGGGTGGGGGCCTCCGGGGGGTGCGGGCCTCCGGGGGGTGGGGGCCTCCGGGGAGCTCCGGGGGTGGCGGGTTTGGTGCCTGCGGCGCCTGTGCGGCGTATGCGGGGGCTTGCGTTGCGCCTGCGGTGCGTTGCGGTGCGGGGGTGTGCCGGGTGTGTCCGTCCTCGGTCCGGCGGGGCTCTGGGTGGGAAAGTGCGGCTCTCTTGACGCCGGACGCTGCGGGCGGGCACCCCCGGCACGTCCCCTCCTCGCCGTACGCGGGCGCCTGCGCCTCCCGGCCGGGTGCCTCCTCGCCGTACGCGGCTCCCCGCGTCCGCGGCACACCCCCTTCCTGCCCCTTCCCGCCCCTTCCCGTCGTGCGCGGCCTCCCGTGTCCTCCGGCGGGTCCCGCCTCGCCCTATGCGGGCTTTTTCGCATCCCTGGCGGTCTCCTCGCGCCGTACACGGGCTTACGCGTCCCCGGCGGTTCCCTGTCGGCTTACGCTGCTGGCCGCGCCTTCGGGAAGGTCCCAGCTCGCCGTATGCGGTCCCCTGCGGTGTCCGGTGGGTTCGTGTCCCGCCGCAGGGGGGCTCGACGTACGGGGGTCTCCCCGCATCCGGCGCTGGTCCCTGGTGCCGGGTGCGGGGTGGGTCAGGTGCGGGAGATGTTGCGTTCGTAGACCAGGCGGAGGCCGATCAGGGTCAGCCAGGGCTCGTGTTCGTCGATGACCGAGGACTCGCCCAGGACCATGGGGGCCAGGCCGCCCGTCGCGATGACCGTGACGTCCTGCGGGTCCTCGGCGAGTTCGCGGGCCATACGGTTCACGACGCCGTCCACCTGGCCCGCGAAGCCGTAGATGATGCCGGACTGCATCGCCTCGACCGTGTTCTTGCCGATGACGCTGCGCGGGCGGGCCACCTCGATCTTGCGGAGCTGGGCGCCTCGGACGCCGAGTGCCTCCACGGAGATCTCGATGCCGGGGGCGATGACGCCGCCGATGTACTCGCCGCGCGCGCTGACCGCGTCGAACGTCGTCGCCGTGCCGAAGTCGACGACGATCGCCGGGCCGCCGTAGAGGTCGACGGCCGCGACCGCGTTGATGATGCGGTCGGCGCCGACCTCCTTGGGGTTGTCCGTGAGGATCGGGACGCCGGTCTTGACGCCCGGTTCCACGAGGACCGCGGGGACGTCGCCGTAGTAGCGGCGGGTCACCTCGCGCAGTTCGTGGAGTACGGACGGGACCGTCGCGCAGATCGCGATGCCGTCGATGCCGTCGCCCAGCTCCTCGCCGAGGAGCGGGTGCATGCCCATCAGGCCCTGGAGGAGGACCGCGAGTTCGTCGGCCGTGCGGCGGGCATCCGTCGAGATGCGCCAGTGCTCGACGATGTCCTCACCGTCGAAGAGGCCGAGGACCGTGTGCGTGTTTCCTACGTCGATGGTCAGGAGCATGCCGGTTCCTACTCCGCCGCTCGAAGGTCCAGGCCGATGTCCAGGATCGGCGAGGAGTGGGTGAGGGCTCCGACGGCCAGGTAGTCGACGCCCGTGTCGGCGTACGCCTTGGCGTTGGCCAGGGTCAGGCGGCCGGACGCCTCCAGTGCGGCGCGGCCGTCGACGATCGCCACCGCCTCCGCGCACTCGCCCGGCGTGAAGTTGTCCAGGAGGATCAGGTCGGCGCCGGCGTCCACGGCCTCGCGGAGCTGGTGCAGGGTGTCCACCTCGACCTCGACGGGGAGCCCGGGGAAGCTCGCGCGCACCGCCTCGAAGGCCGCTGCCACGCCACCGGCGGCGACCACGTGGTTGTCCTTGACCAGGGCCGCGTCGGACAGGGACATGCGGTGGTTCACGCCGCCTCCGCAGCGCACCGCGTACTTCTCCAGGGCGCGCAGGCCCGGCGTCGTCTTGCGGGTGTCGCGCACCTTGGCCCTGGTGCCCTCCAGGACGTCCGCCCACGCGCGCGTGGCCGTCGCGATGCCCGACAGGCGGCACAGGAGGTTGAGCGCGCTGCGCTCGGCCGTCAGCAGGTCGCGGGTGCGGGTGGTGACCGACAGGAGCTTCTGGCCCTCGGTCACCGTCTCGCCGTCCTCGACGTGGCGCTCGACCTCGAACTCGTCCTCGCAGACGATCGAGACGACCGCCTCGGCGACCCGGAGGCCCGCCACGACGCCCGCCTCGCGGGCCACGAAGTCGGCCGTGGCGACCGCCTCTTCGGGGATCGTGGCGACCGTCGTCACGTCCACGCCGTGCGCCAGGTCCTCCTGCACGGCCACGTTGGCGATGTCCTCTACCTCGACGGGGTCGAGCCCCGCCTCGGCGAGGAGTTCGGCGAGCGCGGGGTCGAGGCCGCACTCCAGGTACTCCTCGCCGGCGCCGCAGGCGCAGTCGTCGCCGCAGCCGCCGTCTTGGGCGAGGGGAAGGTCGGGGGTGGTCACGGCAGTCACTGCTCCTGGGGACGGGTCGGGGGGAAGTCCGCGGTGTCGGTGGTGTGCGCGGCAAGGGTGCGGTCGGGGTTCAGGCGGACGACGATGTGGCGGCGCCACGCGGTGTCGTCGCGGCCGGGCTCGTCCTCGCGCCAGTGGCAGCCCCGGGTCTCCTCGCGCAGCCGCGCGGCGGCGACCAGGACGCGGGCGACGCACAGGAGGTTGGTGGCCTCCCAGGTGTCGACGCCGGGCTCGGCCGTCTTGCCGTTCTCGACGAGGGCGTCGCGCGCCTCCGCGTGCAGGTGCTGGAGCTGCTCGGCGGCACGGGACAGGGAGTGCCCGGAGCGCAGGACCCCGGCGCCGGCGGTCATGATCCGCTGGATCGCGAACCGCGTCTCGGGCGCGAGCAGCGGGTGCTCGGGCGTCCCGGGGTGGGGCACCGGCTGCGGCACGCGCGCGGGGAGGCCGTCGGCGGAGCGGGCCGCCGCGATGTCCGCCGCGATGCGCTCGGCGTAGACCAGCCCTTCGAGGAGCGAGTTGGAGGCCAGGCGGTTGGCGCCGTGCACGCCCGTGCAGGCCACCTCGCCGCACGCGTACAGGCCGGGGACGGTCGTACGGCCCGCCGCGTCGGTGCGTACGCCGCCGGAGGCGTAGTGGGCGGCCGGGGCGACCGGGACCGGTTCACGCACCGGGTCGATGCCGTGGGCGCGGCAGGCGGCGAGGATCGTCGGGAAGCGGTGCTCCCACATGTCGGCGCCGAAGTGCCGTGCGTCGAGGTACATGTGCGCGGCGTCGCGCTCCCGCATACGCCGCATGATGCCCTTGGCGACGATGTCCCGGGGCGCGAGCTCGGCCAGTTCGTGCTGTCCCACCATGAAGCGCACGCCGTCGGCGTCGACCAGGTGGGCGCCCTCGCCCCGCACGGCCTCGGAGACCAGGGGCTGCTGGCCCTCCGCCTGCGGGCCGAGGAAGAGCACGGTGGGGTGGAACTGGACGAACTCCAGGTCGCTGACCTCGGCACCCGCGCGCAGGGCGAGGGCGACGCCGTCGCCGGTGGAGACGTTCGGGTTGGTCGTCGCCGAGAAGACCTGGCCCATGCCGCCGGTCGCCAGGACCACCGCGGGGGCGTGCACCGCGCCGACGCCGTCGTGCTGGCCCTCGCCCATGACGTGCAGGGTCACGCCCGCGGTGCGGCCGTCGGCGTCCGTGAGGAGGTCCAGCACGAGGGCGTTCTCGACGGTGCGCAGCGCCCGCGCGCGGACCGCCTCGACGAGGGCGCGGGAGATCTCCGCGCCGGTGGCGTCGCCGCCCGCGTGGGCGATGCGGCGGCGGTGGTGGCCGCCTTCGCGGGTGAGTTCCAGGGCGCCCTCGGACGACTCGTCGAAGTGGGCGCCGGTCTCGATCAGACGGCGTACGGCGTCGGGGCCCTCGGTGACGAGGATGCGCACCGCGCCCTCGTCGCACAGGCCGGCGCCCGCCACCAGGGTGTCGTCCAGGTGCTGTTCAGGGGTGTCGCCCTCGCCGAGGGCCGCGGCGATGCCGCCCTGGGCCCAGCGGGTGGAGCCGTCGTCGAGGCGCGCCTTGGTGACGACGACGGTGTCGAGTCCGGCGGCCTCGCAGCGCAGGGCGGCGGTCAGGCCCGCGACGCCGGAGCCGACGACCACGACGTCCGCGGAGATCGACCACCCTGGTTCGGGCGCGTGCAGTCGTATGCCTGTGCTGGTCACGAGGCGGCTCCGAAGGTGAGGGGGAGGTTGTCGATCAGCCGGGTCGTCCCGACCCGGGCGGCGACGGCGAGGACGGCCTCGCCGGTGAAGTCGTCCCCGATGTCCGCGAAGTCGCGGGGGTCGACGAGCGCGAGGTAGTCCAGCTTGAGCGGCGGGTTCCGGCGGGCCGCCTCGTCGAGGACCAGCCGGGCGGCGGCCCGCACGGCCGCGGCGCCGCCGGGGACGGCCTTGGCGACGGCGTGCGCGTCGGCCGCCGCGCGGGACTCGCCGATCGCGCTGAGGGCCTCGGCACGCGCGCGCGTGGCGGGCACCTCGCGGGCACGGGCGCGCAGCGCCTCCTGGGCCGCGTGGCGGTCGGCGCCGGCGAACAGCGCCCGGGACAGGGCCAGCGCCGTGGCGCGCTCCCTCGGCGCGAGGTAGCGGTTGCGGCTGGAGAGCGCGAGGCCGTCCTCCTCGCGCACGGTCGGCACGCCGACGATCTCCACACCGAAGTTCAGGTCGCGCACCATGCGCCGGATCAGGGCGAGCTGCTGGGCGTCCTTCTGGCCGTAGAGGGCGACGTCGGGGCGGGTGAGGTGGAGCAGCTTGGCGACGACGGTGAGCATGCCGTCGAAGTGGCCGGGGCGCGCGGAACCCTCCAGGCGCTCGCCCATGGGTCCGGCGCTGACGCGCACCTGCGGCTCGCCGCCGGGGTAGACCTCCTCGACGGCCGGGGCGAACACGGCGTCCGCGCCCGCCCGTTCGGCGATCCTGAGGTCGGCCTCCAGGGTGCGCGGGTAGCGGTCGAGGTCCTCGCCCTTGCCGAACTGGAGCGGGTTGACGAAGACGGTGACGACGACCTCGCCCCGGGGGCCGGCGACGGTGCGCGCGGTGCGGATCAGGGTGGCGTGGCCCTCGTGCAGGGCACCCATGGTCATCACGACGGCCCGGCGGCCGTCGCGCACGCGTGCGTGCAGCTCGTCGGCGGTGCGCAGCAGGGTGGTGGTCATCGGGTCTCTCCCTCGGCCCCGTCGGTCCCGCTCGCGAGGACCCCGAGGAGGTCCTCGGCGAGTTCCGGCTTGAGCAGCCCGTGGGCGAGCGCCCGGTCGGCGGTGGCGCGGGCCATCGCCAGATAGCCGGCGACGGTCTGCGGGGCGTGCCGTCGCAGTTCGCCGACGTGTGCGGCGACGGTTCCGGCGTCCCCGCGCGCGACGGGGCCGGTGAGGGCGGCGTCGCCGGAGCGCAGGGCGTTGTCGAGGGCGGCGCCGAGCAGGGGGCCGAGCATCCGGTCGGGGGCGGCCACGCCCGCCTCGCGCAGCAGCTCCATGGACTGGGCGACGAGGGTGACCAGGTGGTTGGCGCCCAGCGCGAGGGCCGCGTGGTAGAGCGGGCGCCGCTCCTCGGCGATCCACTCGGGCTCGCCGCCCATCTCGATGACGAGGGCCTCGGCGGCCAGCCGCAGCTCCTCGGGCGCGGTGACGCCGAAGGAACAGCCGGCCAGGCGCTGGACGTCCACCGCGGTGCCGGTGAAGGTCATCGCCGGGTGCAGGGCCAGCGGCAGGGCGCCCGCACGCAGGGCGGGGTCCAGGACCCTGGCGCCGTACCGGCCGGAGGTGTGCACGAGCAGTTGGCCCGGTCGCACGGCGCCGGTCTCGGCGAGGCCCTCGACCAGGCCGGGCAGGGCGTCGTCGGGGACGGTCAGCAGGACCAGCTCGGCGCGGGCCAGCACCTCGGCGGGGGTCACGATCGGCACGTCCGGCAGCAGCTGCCCGGCCCGTCGCCGGGAGGCGTCGGAGACGCCGGAGACGGCCACCGGGCGGTGTCCGGCGAGCTGGAGGGACGCGGCCAGCGCGGGGCCCACGCGGCCGGCGCCCACGACACCGACGGAGAGCCGCGCGGGGCGGTCCCTGGGATCTGGCTGTTGGCTTGTACTCACGCGACGGCGGCCTTCCCGTTCCAGTCCGCTCTGGGTACCGGACGATTTCTCGTCATGTTAACGCGATTGGTTCGGGGGGCGTCCGGTTGTCCACAGGCTGTGGGTTTCCCCACGCCGGCCGTGTGCGGGCAGGCGCGGTCGCACGCGAGGTGGTGCGGCGCCCCTTTTCCGGGGTCCCCTGGGAGTCGGGAGCGGTTGACGTGGGGGCCTCCGACGCGGGTGGCCTCCGACGCGGCGTTCGGCGCGGGAAGCCTCTGACGCGGAGGCCGTTATTGCGGGTGCCGGGCCGGACGCCCGCGCGCGATGATCGCGGCATGAGCGATACGGCGGAGCGGAACGGCGGAGGCGGACGAGAGGCGGAGCCGCGGCCGGAGGGGGTGGCGGGACGCGACGGGACGACGGCGGGACGCGACAGGGCGGGCAAGCTCCACGGGGTGGACGGAGAGGGGGCGGACGCGGCGGCGGCGAGCGGCACGGGGGCGCCCGGAGGAACGTTGGCGGACGGCGGGACATCGCCGGCCGGGCAACCCTCGGCCGACGAGCGGCGCGAACAGCGCTTCGTGCGGCGCACGGCCGCCTACCGCAGCGCGCGGCGGGTACTGGCGCGCCCCGGCTTCCGGGGCACGCTCCGCGAGCGCCTCGCGCTGCTGCACGAGACGCGCTCGCTGGACCTGTACGACCCCGACGAGCAGGCCGACCTGTACGGCGGCGGCATCGTCGAGGCCCTGGAGGAGAAAACCGCCGCGCTGCTGGGCAAGGAGGCGGCCGTGTTCTTCCCGACGGGCACGATGGCCCAGCAGGTCGCCCTGCGCTGCTGGGCGGGCCGCACCGGGAACCCGGCCGTCGCCCTGCACGCGCTTGCCCATCCGGAAGTGCATGAGCGCCATGCGTTCAGCCAGGTCAGCGCCTTGCGCCCGGTCCGGGTGACGAGCGAGCCGCGGCAGCCCACCGCCGAGGAGGTACGGGACCTGGACGAGCCCTTCGGCGCCCTGATGCTCGAACTGCCGCTGCGGGACGCCGGTTTCGTCCTGCCCACCTGGCGCGAGCTCACGGAGGTCGTCGAGGCGGCGCGCGAGCGTGACGCGGTGGTGCACTTCGACGGCGCGCGCCTGTGGGAGTGCACCAGCCATTTCGACCGCGGCCTGGCGGAGATCGCCGCTCTCGCGGACAGCGTGTACGTGTCGTACTACAAGTCGCTCGACGGCTTCGGCGGCGCCTGCCTCGCCGGTCCGAGGACCCTGACCGACGAGGCGCGGACCTGGCGGCACCGCTACGGCGGGGCAGTCTTCCAGCAGTTCCCCACCGTGCTGTCGGCGCTCGCCGGCCTGGAGCGGGAGCTGCCTCGGCTGCCCGACTACGTCGCCCACGCGCGCGTGGTGGCCGCGGCGCTGCGCGAGGGGTTCGCCGCCGCCGGGGTGCCGTGGAGCAGGGTGCACCCCGGGCCGCCGCACACGAACGAGTTCCAGGTCTGGCTGCCGTACGACGCCGACGTCCTGGCGGAGGCGGCGGTCCGGCAGGCCGAGGAGACGCGGATCCTGCTGTTCGGCAACGCCTGGGACGGCAAGGGGCCCGGCCTGGCCCTCACCGAGGTCTCCGTACGCGCCGCAGGACTGGAGTGGACGGCCGAGGACGTACGGGAGGCGGTCGGCGGGTTCGTCGCCGCGCTGGACCGGGTGGTCGCCGAGGCGGTCGGCGGCTGACGCGGGCACGCGCGCGCCCACCTCGCCGGACCGCCGGGACCGCCGGGGGCGCCGGGAC
>NZ_AGBF01000090.1 GCF_000225525.1 Streptomyces zinciresistens K42
GCGCCCGGCGCCGCCTCCGCCACCGGGCCACGCCACCCCATACCGCCACCCCATACCGCTACCGCTACCGCCGCAGCGACTTCCCGAAGCCGGCGGCCAGGGGCATGCGCAGGCCGAGCGGAGGCGGGGCGGCGAACGCGTCGGCGACCGGGCGCGAGAAGGCACTGCCGAACAGCGCGCCCATGACGAAGTCCTCGGCCAGGCAGAGGACTTCGTCGCGGTGCTGGTGCAACGCGTGCCGGTCGGAGTGCACTTCGAACCGGCACACGTCCCGGTTGGCCTTCTTCGCGCGGGCGGCCAGCCGGAACGACAGTTCGGGGTCGGTCCGCTCGTCGTTGGTGCCGTGCACGATCATCACGCGCCGGCCGCCGAGCTGCTTCACCGGTTCGGGCGAGGCCGCCATGTCCTCCTCGGGCAGCCAAGGGGCGATGGCGAGCACGGAGTTGACGGCCTCGTGGCCGCCCGCCCGCAGCGCGGCCCGGCCGCCCATGTCGACGCCGACCAGGCACACCGGCACGTCGCCGTAGCGCCGTACGACCTCGTCGACGGCCCACAGGGCATCGCCCACGAGGGTGGCGTCGGCGCCGTTCCAGCCCCGGTAGCGGTAGCGGACGACGTGCGCGGCGAGCCCCTCCCCGCGGCCCGCCCGCGTCAACCGCCGCCCCAGGGTGCGCACGTAGGGGGGCGCCGGCAGCACCGCCGGGCGCCGGTACGAGATCTCGTCGCCCCGCGGGAGGAGGAGCACCACCCCGCTGACCGCCGTCGGCTCCGGCCCGAACGCCCTGCCCAGCCGGACCCTGCGCACCGGCGTCGCTTGCTGTGCCATGACAGAACAGTGTCAGAAGCGCGGGTGTACACGACCCGTCCGTGGGGTCACCGTTACGTATCGACGTACGCGGGGAGCGGAGAACCGGCCGGTCGGGACCAGGGGCGATCTACGCGCGTAGGCGTTAGAGTGCGGAAATGACGAGCCAGACTGCCCAGAAGGCGAACACCCCGAGCTCGGACCAGATCCGCCGGGCGCCGAAGGTACTGCTGCACGACCACCTCGACGGCGGGCTGCGCCCCGGCACGGTCGTCGACCTCGCCCGCGCGTCGGGCTACGCCCACCTCCCCGAGTCCGACCCGGACAAGCTCGGCGTCTGGTTCCGCGAGGCCGCCGACTCCGGTTCGCTGGAGCGGTACCTGGAGACCTTCTCCCACACCGTCGGCGTGATGCAGACCCGCGACGCCCTCGTCCGGGTCGCGCGCGAGTGCGCCGAGGACCTCGCCGAGGACGGGGTCGTCTACGCCGAGGTGCGCTACGCGCCCGAACAGCACCTGGCGGGCGGGCTCAGCCTCGAAGAGGTCGTCGAGGCCGTCAACGAGGGCTTCCGGGAGGGCGAGCGGATCGCCCGCGAGAGCGGCCGCCGCATCCGCGTGGGCGCCCTGCTGACCGCCATGCGGCACGCCGCCCGCGCCCTGGAGATCGCCGAACTCGCCAACCGCTACCGGGACCTGGGCGTCGTCGGCTTCGACATCGCCGGCGCCGAGGCCGGCCATCCGCCCACCCGGCACCTCGACGCCTTCGAGTACCTCAAGCGGGAGAACAACCACTTCACCATCCACGCGGGCGAGGCGTTCGGGCTGCCGTCGATCTGGCAGGCGCTGCAATGGTGCGGCGCCGACCGGCTGGGGCACGGGGTGCGCATCATCGACGACATCCGGGTGCACGAGGACGGTTCGGTCGAGCTCGGCCGGCTCGCCTCCTACGTGCGCGACAAGCGCGTCCCGCTGGAGCTGTGCCCGAGCTCCAACCTCCAGACGGGCGCGGCCGACTCCTACGGCGCGCACCCCATCGGCCTGCTGCGCCGGCTGCACTTCCGTGCCACGGTGAACACCGACAACCGCCTGATGTCGCACACCAGCATGAGCCGGGAATTCGAGCACCTGGTCGACGCCTTCGGCTACACGCTCGACGACATGCAGTGGTTCTCCGTCAATGCCATGAAATCATCTTTCATTCCTTTCGATGAACGACTGGCAATGATCAATGACGTGATCAAGCCCGGATATGCCGAACTCAAGTCCGAATGGCTGTTCCGTCAGACCAGCTCCACCAGCGGTTCTGAGGGCGGGGCGGACTGACCCCGAGTCCTTTGCGCACACGGAATACGGACGGCATTCACCATCCGTCCGCATTTCGATGTTTGCGGCCGGGCGCCGGGGATGTTTACGGTCGAGAACCGCTCACATCCCCGGTAACCAATTTCGAGGACTTACTTTCATGAAGCAGTCTGCTGCCAAGACCCTCGGTGTCGCCGCGCTCGGTGCCGCCTTCGCCGCCACCGGCGCCGGTGCCGCGAACGCCGCCCCGGCGGCCCCCGACGCCGGTTCGGCGCTGGACACCGTCGCGAGGACGCTCCCTGCCGAGAACCTCGCCCAGGCCGCGCCGGGCGCCGGTGCCGGTCTCACCGGTGGCCAGAAGGCCCTCGCCGCCGGTCTGGGCGCCGCGCAGCCGGCCGCCGCGCAGGCGCTCGCGGGCGGCCCGGCCGCCGTGGCCGGCGGCCTGCTGGGCGGTCTCCCGGTGCAGGGCCTGCCCACCGACGGCCTCCCGGTGCAGGGCCTGCCCACCCAGGGCCTGCCGGTGAACGGCGTTCCGCTCGGCTGACCGCGCCGCAGGAGTCCCGCCGCCGGGGCGCACCCACGGGACAGGGGTGCGCCCCGGCGGCGTTCGCACGACCGCCCCGCCGTCCGGGCAGCCGTCTCCCACCTGCTGGTTTCCCCGCTCCGGGGGCCGTTGTCAGTGGGCTGCGATAGCTTCCGTGGTGGTGGGCGCGACGAGGCGCCGACCGGGACACGGCCACAGGGGTGGGTGGACGATGAGCGACGGCACGGCGACGACGGCGGACCTCGACATCAGGCTGGAGAAGCACCGCGTCGAACTGACCGGGTACTGCTACCGCATGCTCGGCTCGTCCTTCGAGGCGGAGGACGCGGTGCAGGACACGATGGTCCGCGCCTGGCGCAGCTTCGACACGTTCGAGGGCCGCTCCAGCCTCCGCTCGTGGCTGTACCGCATCGCGACGAACGTCTGCCTGGACATGCTGACGGCCGGGAACAAGCGCGCCCGGCCCATGGATCTGACGGAGTCGACGCCGCTGGGCCAGGCGGCCCTCTCGCCCCGCCCCGACAGCACCTGGCTGGAGCCGATGCCGGACAGCAGGGTGCTGCCGGCGACCGACGACCCGGCGGAGGCGGCGGTCGCCAGGGAGTCGGTGCGGCTGGCGTTCATGGCGGCGCTCCAGCAACTCCCGGCCAGGCAGCGCGCGGTGCTGATCCTGCGCGAGGTGCTGGCGTGGCGGGCGAGCGAGGTCGCCGAACTGCTCGGCACCACGGTCGCCTCGGTCAACAGCGCGCTCCAGCGGGCCCGCGCGACCCTCGCCGAGCAGCGGCAGCCGGGCGCCGCGGCGGCGGTCTCCGACCCGCTGGACGAGGAGCAGCAGAAGCTCCTGGACCGCTACATGGCGGCCTTCGAGGGCTACGACATGACGGCGCTGACGGCCCTGCTGCACGAGGACGCCATCATGACGATGCCGCCGTTCGACCTGTGGCTGACGGGTGCGGGGGACATCACCGGCTTCATGACGACGCTCGGCGCCGCGTGCGCGGGCTCGCGCCTGGTCCCGGTCCGGGTCAACGGACTGCCGGGCTTCGCGCAGTACAAGCCGGACCCGGAGGCGGGCGGCTTCACGCCGTGGGCCGTCCAGGCCCTGGAGATCTCAGAGGGCCGGATCACCGGGTTCCACTGCTTCCTCGACACCAAGCGCTGGTTCCCGCTGTTCGGGCTCCCGCTCCACCTCGAAGCCGAGGCCGGCGAGGTCCAGGAGGGCGTGTAGCGCGGGGTCGGGGTCGCGCAGCCGGACACGGCCGCCCGCTCTGCGGGCGGTGAGCTCCAGCCGCGCCAGCAGGTCCACGGCGGCCAGGCCCGGGGGCCCCAGGCCGCCCACGTCGCACACCACGACGCGGGCCGGACCGGCCCGCAGCCGTGCCCGCAGGGCGTCGCACAGCTCCGGCACCTGCTCAGGGGTGACGGGGCCGGCCAGCACGAGTACGGCGGGTGTCATGGCGTCCACGACCGGTAGACCGGCCCGGGGCGCGCAACTCATCGCGGCCGCCGCTCCCGCCCGGCCGCACCCCACCCGCGGCGGCGGGCGGGGTGTCCGCCGACCGGGATCACATTGACCCGGTCCCCTCCCGCGCCGGAGGGTTGGCTGCATGCACCACGCATCAGCGCCGCCCCGACCGCCCCGCGCCCTCCTCACCGCCAAGGGGGCTTCGTGCAGGGGGTGTTGACGGGGTTCGCGGTGATCGCTGTCGTCATCGCGGTGGGCTGGGCGATCGGCAGGCGCGGTCATCTCGGTGAGCACGGCCGCGAGGTGCTCACCAAGCTCGCCTTCCATGTGGCCTCCCCGGCGCTGCTGTTCACCACGCTCGCGCGGACCGACCTCTCGGTGATCTTCTCCAGCCGGCTGCTGGTCACCGCGCTGAGCACGGCGGCGGCGGCCGGGGTCTTCGTCGCGGTGGGCGCGGTACGCCGCTGGGGCGTGGGCCGCACCACCATCGGCGCCCTGTGCTCCAGCTACGTCAATTCAGGCAACCTCGGCATCCCGATCGCGGTGTACGTCCTGGGCGACGCCTCGCTGGTGGCGCCGGTGCTGCTGTTCCAGCTGGTCGGGGTGACCCCGGTGGCGCTGACGATCCTGGATCTGTCCGGCGGCGGCGCGAAGGGCCCGCTGTGGCGGCGTCTGCTGACCCCGCTGCGCAACCCGATCGCGCTCGGCTCGCTGGTGGGCGTCGCGGTGTCGGCGGCCGGGCTGCGGGTCCCCGCCCCGGTCATGGACCCGCTGACCCTGATCGGCGGGATGTCGGTCCCTGCGGTGCTGCTGGCGTTCGGCATCTCGCTGTGCGGGAGCACGATGCCGGGGCGGGGGCCGGACCGGCAGCCGGTGTTCCTCTCGGTGGCGCTGAAGTCGGTGGGCCAGCCCGCGGCGGCCTGGGCGCTGGCGGCGGGCGTGTTCGGCCTGCGAGGCGCGCCTCTGCTGGACGTGGTGGTGACCTCGGCGCTGCCCGCCGCGCAGAACCTGTACACGTACGCGTCGCGTTACGGCGTGGGCGAGCGCCTGGCCCGCGACGCGATCCTGCTCTCGACGCTGCTCTCGGTCCCGGTCCTGGTGGCGATAGCCGCCCTGCTGGGCTGACGGTCAGCCGACCGGAGACTCACCGGTGCCGATCGTCACGGCGAACGGTTCGGGCGGCCTGATGGGGTCAGCGAACTCCACGGCGCTCAGAACCCGGTGGACATCGCCCTGCGGCCGTCCGAAGAGCGTGGGAGTGGGCCCCCGGGCGCCCAGCGGTCGATCAGCAGGCGGAGCGGGATCCCGGCGGTGGCGTGGGCCGCGGGTTCGGTCACGCGGTCGTGCCGCCGAACGGGACCGGTGGTGCTCCACCGGTCCCGTTCACCCGCAGGAGGGGCCGCCTGGTCAGGCGATGCGTTCCAGCACGACCGGTGGCGCCGTGAAGCCGGTTCCGGGCGCCGCGATGTCGTACGACGCCGCCAGCGACTGGAGGGCGTAGTCGAAGCGTTCGGGGGTGTCGGTGTGCAGGGTCAGCAGGGGCTGGCCCTCGGTGACCGCGTCGCCGGGCTTGGCGTGCATCTCGATGCCTGCGCCCGCCTGCACCGGGTCCTCCTTGCGGGCACGGCCCGCGCCGAGGCGCCAGGCGGCGACGCCGACGTCGTACGCGTCCAGACGGGTCAGGACGCCGGTGGCCGGGGCCCTGACCACGTGCTGCTCGCGCGCGACCGGCAGGTCCGCGTCCGGGTCGCCGCCCTGGGCGGCGATCATGCGCCGCCAGACGTCCATCGCCGAGCCGTCGGCGAGGGCCTTCGCCGGGTCGGCGTCACGGACCCCGGCCGCGTCCAGCATCTCCCCGGCCAGGGCGACGGTCAGCTCGACCACGTCGGACGGGCCGCCGCCCGCCAGGACCTCCACCGACTCGCGGACCTCCAGGGCGTTGCCGGCCGTGAGGCCGAGCGGGGTCGCCATGCCGGTCAGCAGCGCGACCGTCCGCACCCCGTGGTCGGTGCCCAGGCCCACCATCGTGGACGCCAGTTCGCGCGCGTCCTCAAGGGTCTTCATGAAGGCGCCGCTGCCGACCTTCACGTCGAGGACCAGCGAGCCGGTGCCCTCGGCGATCTTCTTCGACATGATCGAGGAGGCGATCAGCGGGATCGCCTCGACGGTGCCGGTCACGTCGCGCAGGGCGTACAGCTTCTTGTCGGCGGGCGCCAGGCCGTCGCCCGCGGCGCAGACGACCGCGCCGGTGGTGTCGAGGACGTGCAGCATCTCCTCGTTGGACAGCAGCGCGCGCCAGCCGGGGATCGACTCCAGCTTGTCCAGGGTGCCGCCGGTGTGGCCGAGGCCGCGGCCCGAGAGCTGGGGCACCGCCGCGCCGCAGGCCGCGACGAGGGGCGCGAGCGGCAGGGTGATCTTGTCGCCGACGCCGCCCGTGGAGTGCTTGTCGGCGGTGGGGCGGGACAGGGACGAGAAGTCCATGCGCTCGCCGGAGGCGATCATCGCCGCGGTCCAGCGGGCGATCTCACGGCGGTTCATGCCGTTGAGGAGGATCGCCATGTTGAGGGCGGCCATCTGGTAGTCGGCGACCTCCCCGCGGGTGTACGCGTCGATGACCCAGTCGATCTGCTCGTCGCTGAGTTCACCGCGGTCCCGCTTGGCGCGGATGACGGAGATGGCGTCCATGGCCATGGCTTTGCTTCCTTCCGAGGGTTCCAGAAGTCGTACGGCCCCTTCGAACCCGCCGCGGGGGGCGGCTCGCAGGGGCCGTACGGGAATCACTTGCGCAGGTGTCCCGGCCCGAAGGCCTGGGGCAGCATCTCCGACAGCGGCAGGACGCCCGCCGGGGTCTCCAGCAGCAGTCCGGGGCCGCCGAACTCGAAGAGCAGCTGGCGGCAGCGGCCGCAGGGCACCAGCACCTCGCCCGTGCCGTCCACGCACGTGAAGTGCGTCAGCCGGCCGCCCCCGGTGTTCTGCAGCTCCGAGACCAGTCCGCACTCGGCGCACAGTCCGAGGCCGTAGGAGGCGTTCTCGACGTTGCAGCCGGTGACGGTGCGGCCGTCGTCCGCGAGGGCCGCGACCCCGACCGGGAAGCCGGAGTACGGGGCGTACGCCCGGGACATGGCGTCCCGCGCCGCCGCGCGCAGCTTGTCCCAGTCGATGCCGTGGGAGCCGGCCGGGGTCACTTGCCCTGGCCCTTCTTGTAGGGCAGGCCGTCCGCCTTCGGCATCCGCAGGCGCTGCGCGGACAGGGTCAGCACGACGAGGGTGACGACGTACGGGGTGGCGGAGACGACCTGGTTGGGCACCTCGTTGGTGGTGGCGTACCAGGTGTACACCAGGGCGCCGATGACGGCGGTGATCATCGACGGGGCGTACTTCTTGCGGACCACCAGCCAGACGGCGCCGATGATCAGCAGGAGCGCGCCGAGCAGCAGCAGGGCGTGCACGTTGGTGGAGCCGCCGCGCAGGTTGAGGCTGTCGGTGTAGCCGAAGAGGCCGGCGCCGAGGGCGAGGCCGCCCGGCATCCAGTTGCCGAAGATCATCGCGGCGAGGCCGATGTAGCCGCGCCCGCTGACCTGGCCCTCCAGGTAGAAGGGGTTGGCCACGATGGACAGGAAGACCCCGCCGAGGCCGGCCAGTCCACCGGAGATGATCACGGCGATGTACTTGTACTTGTAGACGTTGACGCCGAGGGACTCGGCGGCGACCGGGTTCTCGCCGCAGGAGCGCAGGCGCAGTCCGAAGGCGGTGCGCCAGAGGACGTACCAGGTGCCGGGGATCAGCGCGACGGCGATCAGGGTCAGCCAGGAGACGTTGGTGACCAGGCCGCCGAGCAGGCCGGCGATGTCGGAGACGAAGAACCAGCCCTGGTTGTTGAGGTCGCGCAGTCCGTCGGACAGGCCCGGCACGGTGAAGTTGCCGAGGGACTCGACCGCCGGGGACTGCTTGGCGGAGCCGCCGGGCCGCCCCTGGAAGGCGAGGGGCGCGAGGTAGCGGGTGATGCCGAGGGCGAGGATGTTGATCGCCACACCGGAGACGATGTGGTTGACCCGGAAGGTGACGGTGGCGACGGCGTGCAGGACACCACCGACGCAGCCGCCGATGATGCCGACGGCGACGCCGGTCCACGGGCCCCACTGGAAGCCGGCCCAGGCGCCGAACCAGGTGCCGAGGATCATCATGCCTTCGAGGCCGATGTTGACGACGCCCGCCCGCTCGGCCCACAGTCCGCCGAGGCCGGCGAGGCCGATCGGCACGGCCAGTTGGAGCGCGGTGGACATCTGGCTGACGTTGGTGATGCCGTCGGCGCCGGTGATGATGCGCACGATCGAGGTCAGCGCCAGGGCGCCGGCGATGACCAGCAGCAGCACGGGCCACGACAGCCGGCGGCCGGTCGGCGCCGAGGGCTGCAGCGTGGGCTGGTTGACGTCGACCGCTGAGGTCTGCGGGGTGGTCATCGGCCTGCCACCTCCTTCTGGGAGTTGTTGTCGGCGCCGAGGACGTGGCCGGCGGCCAGTTCCGCGCCGACCCGGCGCTGCTGACGGCGCAGGCCCCACTCGCGGACGGCCTCGTAGGAGACGACGACCGACAGGACGATCAGGCCCTGCATGATGACCGCGATCTCCTTGTCGTAGCCGTTGAAGTCCAGTTCGGGGGAGGCTTTGTCGAGCCAGGCCCACAGCAGTGCGGCGAAGGCGATGCCGACCGGGCTGTTGCGGCCGAGCAGGGCGATGCCGATGCCGAGGAAGCCGATGCCGGTGGGGAAGTTGAGGCTGTAGGTGCGGGCGTCGCCGAGCAGGATCGGCAGTCCGGCCAGGCCGGCGATGCCGCCGGACAGGAGCATGGCGGTCAGCACCATGCGCTTGGGGTCGACGCCGCTGGCCGCGGCCGCCGACTCCGAGGCGCCGGAGGCGCGCAGGTCGAAGCCGAAGCGGGTGCGGTTGAGGACGACCCAGTAGGCGACGCCGAGCAGGACGGCGAGGAAGACCAGGCCGTAGATCTCGCCCGCGTCGCCCATGTCGATGCCGGGGACCCAGCCGGACGTGAACATCTCGCCGGTGGTGTTGTTGTTGCCGGCCTTGACGCCGAAGACGTCGGGCAGCCACAGGTAGGCGATGACGGAGGTCGCGATGGCGTTCAGCATGATCGTCGCGACGACCTCGCTGACCCCGCGGGTGACCTTGAGGACACCGGCGATGCCGGACCAGAAGGCGCCGGTGAGGACGGCGGTCAGGAGCAGCAGCGGGACCTGGATCGCGGCCGGCAGGTTCACATGGGCGCCGACGATGGCGGCCGCCATGGCGGCGAGCTGGTACTGGCCGTCGACGCCGATGTTGAACAGGTTCATCCGGAAGCCGACGGCCACCGCAAGGGCCGCGATGTAGTACATCGACGCCTGGTTGACGATGAGCACCTGGATGTCGGAGTACGTGGCCTGCTGGAACATCAGGGCGTACGGCTCGACCGGGCTCTTGCCCGAGGCGAGCAGCACGATCGCGCTGAGCACGAAGGCCACGGCGAGCGCGATGACCGGGCCGGCCACCGCGAGGAGCACGCGCTCCCTGTCGAACTTCTTCATCAGCGGGCCTCGTCTTCGCCGGACTCGGGAGACTTGCTCAGGTCGGGGGTCCCGGGGGTCGTGTCGTCGTGTTCGAGGTGGCCGGTCGCGGCACCCGTCATCGCCGAGCCGAGCGTCTCCGGGGTGATGGTGGCCGGGTCGGCGTCCGCGACCAGCTTGCCGTTGTAGATCACCCGGAGGGTGTCGGACAGGCCGATCAGCTCGTCCAGGTCGGCGGAGATCAGCAGCACGGCCAGGCCCTCGCGGCGGGCCTCGCGGATGTGGTCCCAGATCGCGGCCTGCGCGCCGACGTCCACACCGCGGGTGGGGTGCGCGGCGATCAGGAAGCGCGGCTTGTGGCTCATCTCGCGGCCGACGATCAGCTTCTGCTGGTTGCCGCCGGACAGGGAGGCCGCGGTGACGTCGATGCCGGGCGTGCGGACGTCGTACGCCTCGACGATGCGGCGGGTGTCCTCCTGGGCGGCCTTGAGGTTCAGCCAGACGCCCCTGGCGTTGGGCTTCTCGGTGACGTGGCCGAGGATGCGGTTCTCCCAGAGGGGGGCCTCCAGGAGCAGGCCGTGGCGGTGGCGGTCCTCGGGGATGTAGCCGATGCCCTCCTCGCGGCGCCTGCGGGTGGTCCAGCCGGTGATCTCCTCGTCGATCAGGGTGATCGTGCCGGAGTCGGCGCCCTTGAGGCCGATGAGCGCGTCGACCAGCTCGGTCTGGCCGTTGCCCTCGACGCCGGCGATGCCCAGGACCTCGCCGGCGTGGATGGTGAAGGTGATGTCGTCCAGCAGCGCCTTGCCGCCCGCGGCCTCCAGGCGGAGCCTGTCGACGGTGATGACCGGGCGGTCGGTGACCGTGGACTCGGCGGTCTCCGGGGTGGGCAGCTCGCTGCCGACCATCATCTCCGCGAGCTGGCGCGGGCTGGTCTCGGCGGGGACGGCGGTGCCCACGGTGGTGCCGCGGCGGATGACGGTGATCTCGTCGGCGACGGAGAGCACCTCGCCGAGCTTGTGCGAGATGAAGATGACCGACAGGCCCTCGGCCTTCAGCTCCCGCAGGTTGGCGAAGAGCGCGTCGACCTCCTGCGGGACCAGGACGGCGGTCGGCTCGTCGAGGATGAGGGTGCGGGCGCCGCGGTAGAGGACCTTGAGGATCTCCACCCGCTGGCGGGCGGCGACGCCGAGTTCCTCGACCAGGCGGTCGGGCTCGACGCCGAGGCCGTAGCGCTCGGAGATCTCCCTGATCGTGCGGCGGGCCTTGGCGCCGATGCCGTACAGCTTCTCGCTGCCGAGGACGACGTTCTCCAGGACGGTGAGGTTGTCGGCCAGCATGAAGTGCTGGTGGACCATGCCGATGCCGCGCGCGATGGCGTCGGCCGGGGACGAGAAGGAGACCTGCTCGCCGTCGACCGCGACGGTGCCCTCGTCCGGCTTCTGCATACCGTAGAGGATCTTCATCAGGGTGGACTTGCCGGCGCCGTTCTCCCCGACGAGGGCGTGGACGGTGCCCTTGTGGACGGTGAGGTGGATGTCGTGGTTGGCCACGACGCCCGGGAACCGCTTGGTGATCCCGGCGAGCTCGACGGCGGTCACCTGACCGTTGACCGCCGCGCCGGCCGGAGGGCTGCTGGACGCGTTGATGGCGCACTCTCCTGGTGACGGGGGTCGTCTACGCGCGTAGCGCCCCGATGGCCTGAAAAGGGGCCGACGCACCGCGGCAACGGGGTACGGGGATCGGCTCCCCGTACCCCGCCGCGCGGACGTAACCCCTGGGGTTACCGCAGCTCAGGATGTTGCTGTGGTCAGCTCGTCCTGACCTTGATCTCGCCGCCGACGATCTTCTCCTTGGCCGTCCTGATGGCGTCCTGGACCTCGGTGTCGTCCGCGAACTTCGGGTTGGAGTTCGCCAGGCTCACCTCACCGGACTTCAGATCGCCACGAACGATACCGGTCTCCGGCTTGCCGTCCTCGACCGACTTCGCGAGGTTGTAGACGGCCTTGGCGACGTCCTTCATCGCCGAGGTCAGGATCGAGTCCTTGTACTTGGCGAGCGCCTGCTGGCTGTACTGGTCGGAGTCGACACCGATCGCCCACACCTTGTTGGCGGCGGCAGCCTCGATGACGCCCTGACCGGACAGGCCGGCGGCCGCGTACACGACGTCGGCCTTCTTCTCGATCTGGCCCTCGGCGGCCGACTTGCCCTTGTCGGGGCTGGAGAAGCCGCCCTCCTCGGCGGTCTGCGTCAGGTACTGCGAGAGGACCGTGACCTTCGGGTCGGTGTCCTTGACGCCCTGCTCGAAGCCGGCCTGGAACTTCTGGATCAGCGGGATGTCCACACCGCCGACGAAGCCGACCGTGTTGGTCTTGGTGCTCTTGGCGGCGGCGACACCGGCCAGGTACGACGCCTGCTCCTCGGAGAAGACCAGACCCGCGACGTTCTTCGCCTGGACCGTGGAGTCGTCCACGATGCCGAAGGTGGTGTCCGGGAACTTCTCCGCGGCACCCTTGACGGCGGCGGCGTACGCGTAGCCCACACCGATGACCGGGTTGTAGCCCTGCTTGGCGAGCGACGCGAGGCGCTGCTCCTTGTCGGCGTCGGTCTCGCCGTCGGTGGGCTCCACGTCGTCCGTCTGGTAGCCGAACTCCTTCTTCGCCTTCTCCAAGCCGGCGAACGCGGCGTCGTTGAAGGACTGGTCGCCCTTGCCGCCGACGTCGTACGCGATGGCGAGACCCTTGTCGCCGCCCTTCGAGCCCGCGGAGGACGACTCGGTGGAAGTGCCGCCGCAGGCGGAGAGAGCGAGGGCCAGAGAGGCGGTCGCTGCGCCTGCGACCGTGATCCGGGAAATCCGGCGCATGTGTCAGTGCTCCTGTCGTACAAGCGCCGGACGGTCAGCCTCACAGCTACGGCGCTGGCTTTCGCCGCAGATTAACGCGCGTAGACCTGCCTGAAAACCCCTTCTGTCCACCTTGTTATGCGCCCGTGGCCTGCCGCGGCACCGGCGGAGGCGAGCCCTGGCCGGGGTGTTGCCGACAGCAAACGCGGGGTGGCGTTGGGTGACGCGGCGGGCGCCGGAACGACGGCGGGCGGGCACCCGAGGGTGCCCGCCCGCCGGGCGGTGCCGGTCGCGGGCGCCGGGGCTGTCACCGCGGCTTGTGCCGCTACCCGACCACTCCGCCTACCCCGCCTCCCCCAACTACCCCGACTACTCGGTCTTGACCTTGATGGAGCCGTCGATGATGCCCGCCTTGGCCTTGGCCACGGCGTCGGACAGGCCCGGGATCTTGGCGAGCTCCGGGTTGGACTCGGCCAGGCCCACCCCGTTGACCTTGAGGTCGAAGGTCTGGGTGCCGGTCAGCGGCTTGCCGTCCTGGACGGACTTGGCGAGCGCGTAGACCGAGCCGCCGACGTCCTTGAGGGCCGAGGTGAGGATGGAGCCCTTGTAGTTGGCGAGCGCGGCCTGCTTGTACTGGTCGGAGTCGACGCCGATCGCCCAGACCTTCGCCTTGGCGGCGGCCTCGATCACGCCCTGGCCGGAGAGGCCGGCCGCGGCGTACTCGACGTCGGAGCCCTTCTCGATCTGGCCCTCGGCGGCGGCCTTGCCCTTGTCGGGGCTGGAGAAGCCGCCCTCCTCCGCGGTCTGCGTCAGGTACTGCGAGACCACCTTGACCTTGGGGTCGGTGTCCTGGACACCCTGCTTGTAGCCGGCCTCGAACTTGCGGATCAGCGGGACGTCGACGCCGCCGACGAAGCCGACCGTGTTGGACTTGGTGGCCTTGGCCGCGGCGACGCCGGCCAGGTAGGAGGCCTCCTGCTCGGCGAAGACCAGGGAGGCGACGTTGTCGCCCTGGACGACCGAGTCGACGATGCCGAAGGTGGTCTTCGGGTACTTCTTGGCCACGGCCTCCATGGCGGGGCCGTAGGCGAAGCCGACGCCGACGACCGGGTTGTAGCCCTGCTTGGCCAGCGACGACAGGCGCTGCTCCTTGTCGGCGTCCGTCTCGCCCTCGGTGGGCTCGATGTCGGCCGTCTTGTAGCCGAACTCCTTCTGGGCCTTCTGCAGGCCCGCGTAGGCGGCGTCGTTGAAGGACTGGTCGCCCTTGCCGCCGATGTCGTAGGCGATGGCGAGGCCCTTCTTGTCGCCACCGCCGCCGTTGCCGCTGCCGCTGTCACTGCTGGTTCCACCGCACGCCGTGGCGGCGAGCGCGATCGACGCGACCCCCACCGCGACACGGGTCAGTTTGGCTGTCCGACGCATCGTGAAGTCCCCATTCTCCAAGCCCCGCAGTGGGTGCTGAGTTCGGCGCACATTAACGCGCGTAGACACTCCTGGGAACGGGGTTCCGCCCTGCCGTTATCCATTCGTGCCGATGGCCGGTTACGCCCTTGTGAACCATCCGATCGAAAGCCACGCGGGGGGCGACCCCACCACTGGCGCCTTCGGCCCGGCAGCGCACGGGACAGCCCGCCATCGGCCACCCTCCCCGCGCCCGGGGCGCCCCGCAAGCGGAGTGAGGGGTTCGGATGACGCGGCCCCCGCGTGAACCGACGGGCCGCGGGCCGCCGTCCGGGGGATCGGCGCGCTCAGCCGGCGGCGTCGATCAGGGCCGCCGCGGTGAACAGCTCCACGCCCACGGTGACGGCCGACTCGTCGACGTCGAAGTCGCCCTGGTGCAGGTCGCGGCCGATCCGGTCGCCCGGGTGGCGCACCCCGAGCCGCGCCATGGCGCCCGGCACATGCTCCAGGTACCAGGAGAAGTCCTCGCCGCCGAGGCTCTGTTCGGTGCTCTCGACGGACGCCGGGCCGCGGCGGGCGGTCATCGCCGCGCGCAGCAGTTCGGTGCTGTCGGCGTCGTTGACGACCGGCGGCACGCCACGGATGTAGTTGATCTCGGACTTGGCGCGGTGCAGGTTGGCGATCTCGTCGATCGCGGCGACGACCAGGTCGGGCGCCTGCCGCCAGGTGTCGAGGTCCAGGCAGCGCACGGTCCCGGAGAGTTCGGCGTGCTGCGGGATGACGTTGGGCGCGTGCCCGGAGTCGATACGGCCCCAGGTCACGGAGAGGCCGCTGCGGGCGTCGGTGCGCCGGGCGACCACGGCGGGCACGTCGGTGACGACCCGGGCGGCGGCGGTGACGAGGTCGGTCGTCAGATGCGGGCGCGCGGTGTGCCCGCCCGGCCCGTCCAGGGCGATTTCGAGCCGGTCGCACGCGGAGGTGATCGCGCCCTGGCGCAGTCCGATCAGGCCCGCGTCCACCTTGGGGTCGCAGTGCACGGCGAGGATGCGGCCGACCCCGTCGAGGACCCCGCACGCGATGGCGTCGGCGGCGCCCCCGGGGAGCACCTCCTCGGCGGGCTGGAAGAGCAGCCGCACGGGCCGGGGCAGCTCGCCGCGCCGGTCCAGCTCGGACAGGACCAGCCCGGCGCCGAGCACCACGGTCGTGTGCACGTCGTGGCCGCAGGCGTGCGCCCGGTCGGGCACGGTCGAGCGGTACGGGCACTCGCTCTTCGTGTCCGGGATGGGCAGGGCGTCGATGTCGGCGCGCAGGGCGAGCATCGGGCGCTTGCCGTCCCACTCGCCGATGTCACAGATGAGGCCGGTGCCCCCGGCGAGCACGCGGGGCGCGAGGCCGGCCTTCTCCAGCCGGGCCTTGATCGCGGCCGTGGTGCGGAACTCCTGGTTGCCGAGCTCGGGGTGCATGTGCAAGTCGCGCCGGAACTCGACGAGTTCGGCGCGCAGCGCCTCCGGCAGGGTGCCGGGAAGGGCGGCTTCCCCGGGATGATCGGCCTCGGACTCTGGGGACATCAGTTGATTCACCCTCTGAAGGGTAGGACGCCGGGGTGGCCGACTCACCCTCGATCAACAAAAGTTCTACCCGTTTGGGGAAGAAAATCTGGCCGCCCGACGCATAGCTATGGATTTGGGTGGGTAGACTCGCCCGCCCCTCTCGCCGAGTGATCATGCGATCGACGCAGAGTGACGGGGCGCGTCATCCGTACCTCCACGCATACCACGCCACGGACAGAACCGTCGGTCGTGTCCACCTGCCGGGCCCCGCGCGCCCGGTGGAGCCCGGACGTCCGTACGGCCGCGGCACCAGGGTGCGCCGGGTGACCGCCGACGTCCTGGCGGCCGCCCCGTGCCTCCTACGACGCCGCCGCCCACCTGGCGCGGACGGGGCCGCTGCTGTCGGCGCGGGTGGTGCGCGAGCCCTCCGGCGAGGAGCGGCGCCCGCGCGCCCTCGTCCTCGCGGAGAAGCCCGCGCTCACAGGGCGCTGACCGCCGAGAGCCGGGTCACGTCCCGGGCGGTGCCGGTGACCCCGGAGAGGAAGCCCTGCGCCCGGGGTGAGGCGCCGCGGGTCAGCCAGGCGGGGTCGATGTCGCAGACCGCGACACGCACGTCCGTGCCCGCCAGGGCGAGGGGCAGGGTGTGCACGACGGTCGACGGGAAGCTCAGGATGGTCCGGCCGATGGGGCCGCGGCGGGCGATCAGCTCCAGCGGGAGGTCCGGTCGTACGATCTCCAGGCCGGTCTCGGCCGCCAGCCGGTGCAGCTTGTCCGCGCTCTCGCGGCGGTGGGCGAAGTAGCGGGTGGCGCCGTGCGCCCGCGCCAGGGAGCGGACGGCCTCCAGGTAGCGGTCGCCGTCGACCACGCCGGTCTCCACCAGGGACGTGCCGACCAGGTCGGCGCCCCTGGTGATGCGCGGCGGCCCGAACCGGTCGCGGGTCCAGGCGAAGGCGTTGGCGGTGACCGTGACGCCGTCCGGGGTCTGCGCCATCGGCATGGAGGAGAAGATCTCCACGCCGCGGCGGTCGCCGGGGGTCAGCCGTCTGCGGGCCACCGAGGAGACCGGCGCGAAGACCAGGTCGCGGAGGCCGGGGCGGCCGCCCTTGCGGTGCCAGCGCACCAGCCGCTCGCCGCGGGCGAGTTGGGCGACGAACTCCATGGTCGCGGTGCCGTCGTCGACGACGACCAGCTCCCGGGCCCGGGTGATCGTCAGCAGCAGTTGCACGTACCGGGAGAACGGGTCGCCCAGGACCACCCGGCCCGCCCGGCGCAGCAGGCCCGCGAGGCCGCCGATCGTCCGGAAGGGGGCGCTCGCGCCGCCGCGTGCCTCCTCCCAGCGGACCTCGTGCCCGTCGTCGCGGGCCAGCTCGGCCATCCGGCGCAGCTGGCCGCGGGTCATGGGGTCGTTCGGGGACAGCACGACGAGGGTGAGGCCCGCGCCGAGCGCGTCCTCGCGGGCGTGCGCCCACTCCAGCACGTTCAGGAGCTGTACCGGGCTCTCGACGAAGGCGAGAGTGCGGGGTCCGGTGTTCCCGGCGCGGGGGCTCATCGGCGTACGACCTACCCGTTCTGTGGCGCGCGTGCGGCGCTCGTGTCCGGCTCGTGGGAGAGGAGCTCGAAGGGGCGGGCGGGCCGGGCGCTCGGCATGCGCGGCGCCCGGCCCGCACCGGGGGGGTGTGCGGGTCAGACCTGGACCGGCTCGCCCGCGGCGGCGGCGATCTCCGCCTCGGCGACCACGCCGGGGACGCGGCGCAGCTTCTTCATCGGGCCGAGCTCGGAGTCGTAGACCTTCTTGACGCCGTCGCCGAGGGACGCCTCGATGGTGCGGATGTCGCGCACCAGGCGGGTCAGGCCCTGCGGCTCGACGGAGGCGGCCTGGTCCGAGCCCCACATCGCGCGGTCGAGGGTGATGTGGCGCTCGACGAAGACCGCGCCGAGGGCGACGGCGGCCAGCGTGGTCTGCAGGCCGGTCTCGTGACCGGAGTAGCCGATCGGGACGTTCGGGAACTCCTTCTCCAGGGTGTTGATGGCGCGCAGGTTCAGCTCCTCGGCCCTGGCCGGGTAGGTGGACGTGGCGTGGCACATCAGGATGTTGTCGGAGCCGAGGACCTCGACCGCGTGGCGGATCTGCTTCGGCGTCGACATGCCGGTGGAGAGGATGGCGGCGCGGCCGGTGGCGCGCAGGGCGCGCAGCAGCTCGTCGTCGGTCAGGGAGGCGGAGGCCACCTTGTGGGCGGGGACGTCGAACTTCTCCAGGAAGGCGACGGCCTCGGTGTCCCACGGGGAGGCGAACCAGTCGATCCCCTTCTCCTTGCAGTACTCGTCGATCCGGCGGTAGTCGTCCTCGCCGAACTCCACGCGGTGGCGGTAGTCGATGTAGGTCATCCGGCCCCAGGGGGTGTCGCGCTCGATGTCCCACTGGTCGCGCGGGGTGCAGATCTCCGGGGTGCGCTTCTGGAACTTCACGGCGTCGCAGCCGGCTTCGGCGGCCACGTCGATGAGCTTGAAGGCGTTGTCCAGGTCGCCGTTGTGGTTGATGCCGATCTCGCCGCAGATGTAGACCGGGCGCCCGGGGCCGACCTCGCGGGAACCGAAGCTGCGCAGGCGGGAGTTGGTGCTCATGGCAGAAGTTGTCCTTACTGGGTGAGGGAGTCGAGAGAGGGGCCGAGGATCCAGCTGGCGATCTCTCGGATCGCGCCGTCGCCACCGGGGACGGTGGTGACCGCGCGTGCGGCGCCGCGCACGACGTCGTGGGCGCTCGCGACCGCCACGGGCCAGCCCACGAGGGCGAAGCACGGGAGGTCGTTGACGTCGTTGCCGACGTAGAGCACGCGCTCCGGCGCGATGCCCTGCTCCTCGCACCACTGCTTGAGGGCGAGGTCCTTGCGGTCGATGCCGTGCAGCACGGGGAGCCGGAGCTTGCGTGCGCGGGCGGCGACGACCGGGTTCTGCTCCGTGGAGAGGATCAGCATCTTCAGACCGCTCCTGCGGAGGGCCGCGATACCGAGTCCGTCCCCGCGGTGCACGGAGACGAACTCCTTTCCATCGGCGTCGATCAGCACCCGGTCGTCGGTCTGGGTGCCGTCGAAGTCGAGGACGACCGCGTCGATGTCCGCGGTGGTCGGCAGGGCGCCGGGACGGTCCGCGTCGAACAGCGGCGCCAGCGCGCGGGCGCGGGCCAGGTCGTGCGGATCGTCGATCTCCAGCACCCGGGCGGGGTCGGTGCGCACGAGTTCGGTGCGGCCGAAGAAGCGGTGCCTGTGGGTGCGGAAGCCGGCGGCGTCCATCGCGTAGGCGGCGCCGGTCTCCAGGAAGTCCTGGGGGCGGTCCTGGCGCCGGGGGCGGAAGGACTTGTCGTGGTTGACGCCGAAGCCGCCGCCGGCGGCGGCGCGTTCGGTCTCCGCGGGCTCGTCGTCGCCGTGGCGCCAGACGAAGCCGTGGAAGGGCGCGACGGTCAGCGCGGTGTCGGCGCCGTTGGTGACGATCGCCTTGACCACGGCGTCGATGTCCTCGCGGACGAGGAACGGGCTGGTGCACTGCACGAGCAGGACGACGTCCGCGGGGTCGCCGTGCAGCGTCTCGTGGGCGTCCATGGCGTGCAGCACGGCGGCCTCGGAGGTCGCGGTGTCACCGGCGATGGCGGCGGGCCGCAGCACGACCTCGGCGCCGGCCTGCCGGGCGGCGGCCGCGATGCCCTGGTCGTCGGTGGAGACCACGACGTCGGTGACCAGGCGCGCGGCCCGGCACTCGCGCACCGCGCGGGCGACCAGCGGCACACCGCCGACCGGCATCAGGTTCTTCGCGGGCACCCCCTTGGAGCCGCCGCGCGCGGGGATCACCGCGAGGACCCTGGGGACGGAGGTGTCCCGGCTCGCTTCCGGGTGGGACATGGGTTCGGCTCCTTGACGTGGGTTGCGGCGGCTCACAGCTCCCCCATCCGCCGGATGACGGGGGCCACGCGCTGCACGCCGTGCCGGTAGGCGCCGCGCGCCGCCCGGCGCACGACCTGGCGGACCGCGCCGGGCTCCCGGTCGTGGGCGGGGGCGCCCGGCAGCGGGGTGCCGTCCGGGCCGAGGTGGTGGCGGGCGAGGATGCCGGGCAGATAGCCCGGGGCGGTGGCGGGCGTGTAGTACGGCGTGAGAGCGGGCAGGCCGCCGGGGCGGGCGAGCAGGCCGGCGATGCGCGCGCGGGCCCGGTCGAACGCGGCCGGGTAGCTGCCGTCGGCGCAGACGCCCTGGCGGGCCACCCACTCCTCGTCGGGGCTCGGCCGGTGGCCTTCGTCGAGCTGGTCCCAGGAGGCGAGGCAGCCCGAGCCGGTGAAGTGGTGGTTGCCCAGCGTCTCGCGCACGCCGAGGTCGGTGAGGACCACGGTGGGGATGCGGCGGTGCAGGGACTCCAGCGCCGCCGTGGAGCTGACCGTGACCAGCAGGTCGGTGCGGTCGAGGACCTCGCCCATGTTGCCGTACACCAGGCGGAAGTTGGCCGGCGGATCGAGCCGCTGGACCAGCTTCTGGTACGGCAGTTCCTCGATGTGGGTGGTGTGCTCGCCGGGCTTGGAGCGCAGCTTGAGCAGCACCTCGCGCTCGGGGTGCCGGCGCGCGTGCCGGATCAGCCGCTCCAGCAGGTACGTGCGGTCCCGGCGGTGCTCGGGCACGGAGGGCTGGGCGGCGAAGACGACCGTGTAGGGGTCGTGCTCGCCGGTGTAGGGCGCGCCGCCGAGGAAGGGCAGCGCGACCTCGGTCACCGCCGAGGCGTCGGCGCCGACCCCCTCGTACACCGCGCGGAACCGCTCGGCGTCCTGGCGGGAGTTGGCGAGGACGAGGTCGGCGCCGTGCCGCAGCAGCAGGCCGTCGGCGAGCTTCTCGTACACGACGCCGACATAGCCGGTGACGACGACGGGCCGCTCGGCGCGGCCCTCCCAGGTCCGGGCGAGCCCGTGCAGCATCGCCTGGACGCCGCCGCCGACCAGCGAGAGCACGACGAGGTCGTAGGACTCGCGCGCCATGGCGTGCAGGAACTCGACGGCGGACACCTCCCGCAGGGAGTCGGCGTGGACGCCGACCTCCCGGAGCTGGCGCGCGGTGGGCGTGGCCCGGCCGCGCAGGAGGTACCCGTCCAGGCGGACGTCCGCGTCCTGCGGAGCGATACGGTTCGCGGTGAGCGCGCCCCATTTCCACCGGGTGTCGGAATCCGCGAGGACGGCAACTCGCACTGTGTTCGTCGCACTGATTGGCACGTCGAAGACGCTAGGAAGCGATTCCGAGGTTCTGCCCAACCTGAATGCAACAAACGGTTAACAGCACATCGACGAACAGCGAATCAGGCCGTCGGACGGCCGGAAAAAATCCTGGTTCACTGCTTCGCCACACGTCGTTCACCTGGATTCAAGGAGAGCGTCAAGACGAATGCCGGGCTTCGTCCTAACGTCCTTTGCGTGGTCAAGCTCTCCGTCATCGTGCCGTTCTACAACGTGCAGCAATACGCGCCCGACACCCTGAGGAGTCTGCGTGCGAACGCGCGTGAGGACTTCGAATTCATCCTCGTCGACGACTGCTCGCGCGACGGGACGCCAGAGATCCTCGCGCGCGCGGAGCGCGAGCTGCCGGGCGCGGTCGTCGTCCGGCACGAGCAGAACGGGGGACTCGCGACCGCGCGCAACACCGGTATCGACCGGGCGCGCGGCGAGTACCTGACGTTCCTCGACGGCGACGACTGGCTCGCGCCCGGCTACTACCCCCGACTGGTCGCCGCGATGGAGGAGTTGGGCTGCGACTTCCTGCGCACCGACCACGTCCAGTGCACGGCGCGGGCGCGGGCCGTGCACCGGGTGCCGCACGGGCGGCGCGGGGTGGTGATGACACCGCGCGAGGCGATCCTGCCCGCCGACCGCTCCACCTCCGTCGACTACGCGTACGCGTGGGCGGGCGTCTACCACCGCCGGCTGGTGGACCGGGGCCTGCTGCACTTCACCGACGGGCTGCGCACGGCCGAGGACCGGCCGTGGATCTGGCGGCTGCACCGCGAGGCGGATTCCTTCGCCGCGGTGAGCATGCTCGGCGTCTTCTACCGCCGCGGGGTGGCCTCGTCGCTGACGCAGATCGGCGACGTGCGCCAGCTCGATTTCATTCGGGCGTTCGACCAGGTCGTGGAGGAAACCGCGCGGGACGCCGAAGCGGACAAACTGCTGCCGAAAGCCGTGCGCACCTATTGCGCCATCATTTCCCATCACCTGGGATCCATCGAAAGGTTCGAGCCGCCGGTGGCGAAGAAGCTGAAATCCCTGAGCGCGGCCGCGCTGCGGCGCATGCCGCAGGACGTGCTCGACGAGGCGCTGGACTCCATGGACATCCAGCGCGCCTCGCGACTGCGCCGGCTGCGCCGCCGTCCCGCCGCCGCGGGGGCCGCCGCGTGACCACCCAGATCTTCCAGGCGTCGACGCTGTACGGCATCGCCACCCTCGCCGCCGCCCTGGACTCCGGCTGCTTCCGCCCCGCCGACCGGCGCGTCCTGCTGCTCTGCAACAACGCGGCGACGCCCGAGACGACCCCCGGCCCGGACGCGATGCCGGGCTTCGAGCAGCTGCGGGACCGCTTCGACGACGTGCTGTCGTACAACGAGGCGATCTTCCCCTTCCACCCCGGCGGCTGGGCGCCGCGCCCCGACGATCTGCCGCTGTGGGAGCGCTATCTGCGCCACGAGTGGCAACTGGCCGACGACGAGGTCGAGTTGGCCGTTGAGTCGATCCAGGTCAACCCCGCGCTGGGGCTCGCGCAGATCTTCACCGGCGCGCCGGTCACGGTCTACGCCGACGGCCTGATGAGCTACGGCCCCACCCGCAACAAGATCGACCCGCTGGTCGGCACCCGGGTGGACCGCGTCCTGCACGTCGACCTGGTGCCGGGGCTGGTGCCCCTGCTGCTCACCGAGTTCGGCGTGCCCGCGGAGATCGTGCCGACGCCCGCCGTCACCAAGGTGCTGAGCGAACTCGCCCCGTCCGGCGAGGAGTTCGCGGAGGGCGGCGAGCCCGTGCTGCTGCTCGGGCAGTACCTGTCGGCGCTCGGCATCCTCGGCACCGAGGAGGAGGAGCAGCTGCACGTGCGGATGCTGCGGGGCGCCGCCGCGCTCGGGCACCGCACGGTCGTGTTCAAGCCGCACCCCACCGCCCCGGCGAGCTTCACGCGCAGCCTGGAGGAGGAGGCCGGACGGCTCGGCGTCGAACTCACCGTGGTGGACACCCCGGTCCTCGCCGAGGTGCTGTACCAGCGCACGCGGCCCGCGCTGGTCGTGGGCTGCTTCTCCACCGCGCTGCTCACCGCCTCCGCGCTGTACGGCCTGCCCGTCGCCCGGGTGGGCACCGGACTGCTGCTGGAGCGGCTGACGCCGTACGAGAACAGCAACCGGGTGCCCGTCACCATCGTGGACGCGCTGCTGCCCGACCTGGACGACCGGGAGGCGGTCACCGCCCGGCGCCGGGGCACGGACGTCGAGGCGCTGGGCGCCCTGGTGCGCGCGGTGGGCTTCGCGATGCAGCCGAAGATCCTGCCCGCCCTGCGCAGGGAGACCGAGGGGTATCTGGCCCGGCACCAGGACCCGCGGACCCTGCGCTACTTCAAGCGCAAGCGGCTGACCTCGCTGGCCCTGCCCGGCGGACTGCCCGCGCAGCTGGCGTTCATCCCGCGCAACGCCACCGTGCGCCGCGTGGCCCGCAAGGCCCGCAGCCTGCGCCGCTCGGCGGGCCGGTAGGACGCGCCCCCGGGGCACCTCCCCGTCACCCCGAGGCCACTGCCGCGCCACGGTCCCGTCAGCGGGCCGGGGCGCGGCAGCCGTGCGTCCGGGCCGCCCCCGACGCCGGGACGACACCCAGGTGAACGCGTGCGGACGGCCGGGCGAACCTTGGCGAGGGGCCCGGATCGAGGGGTGGTAATCGGACTAGTGTGCTGGGGTCCGGCCGCGTCCCAACGAGGGGAATCCTGTGTACGACACGCCCGAGGACACCCGAGGGACCTCCACGGGCACCGCGCTCCGCACCGCCCCGCCGGCCACCGCCGCCCCCCGCCCGCCGCAGCCGGCCAAACGGCGCGAGCCCCGGCTGCGGGCACTGGACGGACTGCGGCTGCTCGCCGCCCTGATGGTGGCGGCGTACCACTACGGCGGCCGGGGCGGCGAGGTCTCCACCGCCTGGGGCGCCTCCGCGCGGCAGGAGTTCCCCACGCTGTCCAGCTGGTTCGCCTACGGCTGCCTCGGCGTCCAGATCTTCTTCGTGATCAGCGGGTTCGTCATCTGCATGAGCGGCTGGGGCCGCTCCCTGACGTCGTTCTTCGCCTCCCGCGCCTCCCGCCTCCTGCCCGCGTACTGGGCGGCGGTCATCATCGTGACGGCCGTGTTCGCGCTGCCGGTCGTCGCCTACAAGACCGTCTCGCCCAGCGACGCGCTGGTGAACCTGACGATGCTCCAGCAGCCGCTGGGCGCCGACCGGGTGCTCGGCGTCTGCTGGACGCTGTGGGCGGAGGTCCGCTTCTACGCCCTGTTCGCGCTGTGCGTCGTCCTGCCCGGCGCCACCCGCCGCCGGGTGATCCTGTTCTGCGCCGGCTGGACCCTCGCGGCCGTGATCGCCCAGGGCCTGAACGAGCCGCTGCTCGACCTGGTGCTGATGCCGCAGTACGCGCCCTTCTTCATCGGCGGCATCGGCCTGTACCTGGTCCACCGCGACCGCAAGGACGCCTACGCCTGGGGCATCGTCGTCGTGAGCTGGCTGATCGGCCAGAACGTCACCGTGCAGAGCCTGTGGCACCCGCCGGACACCAACGCGTTCTCCTACCGCAGCTCCGTCGGCATCATCCTGGTCGTCACGCTGGGCTTCGCGGCCGTGGCCGCCGTCGCGCTCGGCAAGCTGCACTGGGCGAACTGGCGCTGGCTGACCGTGGCGGGCGCGCTGACCTACCCGTTCTACCTGGTCCACGAGCACCTGGGCTGGGTCGTCATCAAGGTGCTGCACCAGGACCTGGGCATCCCGTCGTACGCGACCGCCCTGCTCACGGTCGTCGTGATGCTCCTGCTGGCCCGCCTGCTCAACCGGTACGTGGAGGACTGGGCCGCGCCGCTGGTGCGCCGCAAGCTGTCCTCCGCGCCCGCGAAGGAACCGGCCCGCGCCAAGACCTGACGGATCGCCACACGGGGGGCGGCACGCCGGGCGGGCCCGGTGCGGCACGGCGTCCGCCGGGCACAGGACGCTCGCGGGGTGTTGGCGCGACGTTCATCCGCCGGCGGCCTCGGCGTACCCCCCGCGGGCAGGTGCCCGGGTACCCCTGTCCGCAACCCCGGCCCGACGGAGTGTCCGCGCCCATGGCAGTCACCGAGCCCACCGCAGCCGCACCGAGCCCCCGCACCCTCGACGACGTCCCCGGCTGGTTCCCCGCCCTCGACCAGGTCCTCTTCGACTGGGTGCTCGCACGGCAGCGCGCCGCGGGACTGCGCGGCGACCTGCTGGAGATCGGGGTGTACCTGGGCAAGAGCGCCATCTTCCTCGGGGAGCGGCTCGCCCCCGGCGAGCGCTACACGGTCTGCGACCTCTTCGAGGGGGACGCGCCGGACGACGCCAACCGGGCGGAGTCGCGCAAGTCGTACGCGGCGCTGACCCGGTCGGCCTTCGAGCAGAACTACCTCTCCTTCCACGACGAACTGCCGCGCGTCCTTCAGGGCCCCAGCTCGGTCGTGCCCGGCGAGGTGGACCCGGGGTCCTGCCGCTTCGTGCACATCGACGGCTCGCACCTGTACGAGCACGTGCGGGCCGACATCACCGCGGCCCGCGATCTGCTGCTGCCGGACGGGGTGGTGGTCCTGGACGACTTCCGCTCCGAGCACACCCCCGGTGTGGCCGCGGCGGCCTGGGAGGCGGTGCTCAACCGCGGTCTGCGCCCGATCTGCCTGAGCTCCCAGAAGCTGTACGGCACCTGGGGCGACCCCGGGGAGGCACAGGACGCGCTGCTGGAGACGGTACGGGCCCGCACCGACTGCCGGCTCAGCCTCCAGGAGGCGGCCGGGCACCGCATCGTCCGGCTGAAGGCCAAGGGCACCCAGGCCCCGCCGTTCCGGCCGTCCCGGCACACCGCCGCCGAGCCCGCGGCACCGGCGCCCGCCGAACCGCCCGCGCCCCCCGCGGCCGTGCCCGGGGCCCGCGCCCGCAGGCTGGCCGT